>NZ_JADIKJ010000100.1:0-281 GCF_044904675.1 Dyella jejuensis
CTCAACCTGACGACCAGCTACGCCTACGACGCCGACAACAACCTCATCCGCGTGACCGACGCCAACGGCAACGTCACCCAGTACGTCTACGACCAGGCCAACGAAAAGATCTTCACGATCGATCCTACCGGGGCGGTGACACAGCATGGGTATGACGCCGACGGCCACCTGACCACCACGCGCGGCTACGCCACGGTGCTGACGGCCAGCCAGCTGAGCGCGCTGGGCAACGATCCCACGATCGCGGCGGTGAGCGCCGACCTCACCCCCGGCGGCAGCGA
>NZ_JADIKJ010000101.1:0-281 GCF_044904675.1 Dyella jejuensis
TGCGCCGGCGCCGCCGCCAGCTCCGCGCGCAGCGCCGCCGTGTCCAACGCCAGCGGGATCGCCGCGTGCAACCCTTGCAGCAGGGCTTCATGGCCGATCACGCAGTCCGCCTGCGCGTCATCGCGCATCATGGCCAGCCGCGCCGGCGGGTTGTCCGGATCCAGCGGCACATACGCGCCACCGGCTTTCCACACCGCCAGGATCGCTACCGCCAGGTCCGCCGAACGCGGCAAGCAGATGCCCACCGTCACCTCCGGACCCACGCCGCGCGAACGCAGACC
>NZ_JADIKJ010000102.1:0-281 GCF_044904675.1 Dyella jejuensis
TGGTTGTCGCGCCGTTGACGGTTTCGGTAAGGACCTGGTTCTCGCCGTTGTAGGTGTAGGCGGTGACGCTGCTGGCCGCCGCATAACCGACCGTGCCGTTGAGCTGGCCCACCGTGCCGCCGGTATAGGTGTACGTGCCGACATCGGTTTCGGTTTGCACCCGGCCGATCGCATCGTAGGTATAGGTGGTGACGCGGTTGGCGCCCGTGGCTACGGTGGCCGCGCCGGGCAAGCCAGGCTGGGTCGACGTGGTGATGGCGCTGGTGCTGATCGCCTGGGCG
>NZ_JADIKJ010000103.1:0-281 GCF_044904675.1 Dyella jejuensis
GACGTGCGGCTGACGATGTTGTACAGCTCCGCGCCCAGCGCGTCGAACTCGGCTTGCAGCGCGCCGCGGTCGTCCTCGTTCGAGGAGCCATCGGCGGCCTGCGTGGCAAGGTCCTTCATGCGCAGCATGATGTTGGTCACTTCGCCCAAGGCGCCTTCGGCCGTCTGCAGCATCGAGGTAGCGTTCTGGGTGTTCTGCATCGCGACCTTCATGCCGCTGGTCTGCGCGTTCAGGCGCGTGGCGATCTGCAGGCCGGCCGCGTCGTCCTTGGCCGAATTGAT
>NZ_JADIKJ010000104.1:0-281 GCF_044904675.1 Dyella jejuensis
ATCAATTCGGCCAAGGACGACGCGGCCGGCCTGCAGATCGCCACGCGCCTGAACGCGCAGACCAGCGGCATGAAGGTCGCGATGCAGAACACCCAGAACGCTACCTCGATGCTGCAGACGGCCGAAGGCGCCTTGGGCGAGGTGACCAACATCATGCTGCGCATGAAGGACCTTGCCACGCAGGCCGCCGATGGCTCCTCGAACGAGGACGACCGCGGCGCGCTGCAAGCCGAGTTCGACGCGCTGGGCGCGGAGCTGTACAACATCGTCAGCCGCACGTC
>NZ_JADIKJ010000105.1:0-281 GCF_044904675.1 Dyella jejuensis
CGAAAGGGTGACGTGGCAACACGGAGCGAGAAGTCAGCCGAGGCCATAGTAGGTGCAGCACGACCGAAGGGCCGAACACGAGAGACCGCAATTAGGACGATGTACCTCGATGATCGACGACGACGCAGAAGCTCGGGAGAACGAGGCCCACACGCAGGGAGCGGAACAGTATTCCGCAAGTGGCGCGTGCGGTGCAGAGTCGATCACGGCGGACGTTGGGCAAACGAACGCGGGGATGCCACGGCTGATGGAAGCCGTGGTGGAACGTAGCAATGTCTGGG
>NZ_JADIKJ010000106.1:0-281 GCF_044904675.1 Dyella jejuensis
AGGCTCCAACTCTTGAGAGAATGGAGCCATGACAAAGTTAAAACAGTTTTCCCCGGAAGTCCGCGAGCGTGCGGTGCGGATGGTGCAGGAGCACCGTGGTGAATACCCATCGTTGTGGGCGGCGGTCGAGTCGATCGCGCTGAAGATCGGCTGTGTGCCGCAAACACTGCTGACGTGGGTACAGCGGCAAGAGGTCGATGCCGGGGTGAGAGACGGTGTGACCACCGCTGAAGCCAAGCGCGTCAAAGAGCTGGAACGCGAGGTCAAGGAGCTGCGCCGGG
>NZ_JADIKJ010000107.1:0-281 GCF_044904675.1 Dyella jejuensis
CGCGTCAAAGAGCTGGAACGCGAGGTCAAGGAGCTGCGCCGGGCCAACGAGATTCTCAAGCTCGCCAGCGCGTTTTTCGCCCAGGCGGAGCTCGACCGCCGGCTGAAGTCCTGAGGGCCTTCGTCGATACGCACCGGAGCGCGTTTGGGGTCGAGCCGATCTGCAAAGCCTTGCAGATCGCCCCATCGGGTTACCGTGTGCATGCCGCACGCCAGCGCCAGCCGGAACGACGTCCGGTGCGAACACAGCGCGACGAGGCGCTGGTTGCGCAGATCCAGCGC
>NZ_JADIKJ010000108.1:0-281 GCF_044904675.1 Dyella jejuensis
CCGCTGGCGTTGGACACGGCGGCGCTGCGCGCGGAGCTGGCGGCGGCGCCGGCGCACGATCCGGTGCGGAGCGAGCCGACGCCGTCGGATCGACTGGCCTACATCCTGTTCACGTCGGGCTCGAGCGGTCGTCCGAAAGGGGTGCGGGTCGAGCACGGCAGCGTGATGAACCTCGCCGCGGGATTGGATGCGGCCCTGACGGACATCGGGGTGAGCGGTCCGGTGCGCTGGGCGTGGAATGCCTCCTACGGTTTCGATGCATCGCTGCAAGCGCTGGTGCA
>NZ_JADIKJ010000109.1:0-281 GCF_044904675.1 Dyella jejuensis
TATTTGCTGCCGCTGAGTACATCGCTGCCCGCGCCGTAGTTGCTGCCGGACGCTTTGCCACTGCTTTCGTTCTGGATATCCTGGTAGGTGAGCGTTCCGGTCGTGAGACTGTTCTTGCCCGGATCGGCGGTGCTGGCGATTACACCGCCGTTGAGATGCGTGTTGCCATGTACGTTGATATCAAAGCCGCCATCACCGGCCTGGATGCCGCTCACGTGCGTCACGCCAGCGTAGTGGCTGCTGCTTTTGTTCTGGCTGTAGTTGAAGCTGCCGCTACCGCC
>NZ_JADIKJ010000010.1:0-222236 GCF_044904675.1 Dyella jejuensis
ATGCCCACCGTCACCTCCGGACCCACGCCGCGCGAACGCAGACCATGCGCCAGGCGGTTCGCACGCGCATTCAGTTCCGCGTACCCATACGACGTGCCTGCGTACACCAGGGCCGCTGCGTCCGGACGCTCGCGGGCCTGACGCTCGAAGGCTTCGTCCACGCTCCCCGGCGGTATTGGCTGGACAGCGCCGCAACGCCATGACTGCCGCGCATGCTGCGCATCTGACAACGTCGGTGGGATATCTCCCGTTTCCCGGCGGGGGTCGATATGCGTCACCATTGCATGTGCTCGAGTTCGCTGCTCTCGCTATCGACCACCGCCTGTGCGCTGCTTACAAGCGCAGCCATGGCTTCCAGTCGAGGCGCATCGAACAGGGTGCGTAACGTCAGCTCGACGCCGAAGGCATCGCGAATTGCGACGGTCAAAAGCATCATCAGCATGGAATGGGCACCGAGAGCGAAAATGTCGGCATCAAGGCCGATATTGGCCATATCCACACCCAGGAGCTCGGCCCAGATTTCGGCGAGTCTCCTTTCAGTGGCATCGCGAGGCGATCGATACGATCCCGGATGTACGGTCGCCAGCGCGGACAGCGCACGCATATCCAGTTTGCCGTTGACCGTCGTGGGCAGTTGATCCAGTCGCATCAGCGTCGCCGGCACCATGCAGCTCGGCAGCTTTACCCGCAGCCGCTCCAGCACGTCGTCCTCCCAGCCGGCCGCCACCGGGGCATCCATCGATGCCACCACGTAACCCGCCAGGCGTAGCCCGCCGGTTCCCTCGCGCGCGATCACCGCCGCCGCGGCCACGCCCGGTTCCGCGCGCAGCGCCTGCGCCACTTCCTGCGGTTCCACGCGGTAGCCATCCATCTTCACCTGGCCGTCCAAACGCCCCAGGTATTCCAGCGAGCCATCCCCGCTCCAGCGCACCCGGTCGCCGCTGCGGTAGTAACGGCCCGCATGGCCCGCCACCGTCACGAAGCGCTCCGCCGTTTCCGCCTCGCGGCCCACGTATCCCCGCGCCACGCCGGCACCGCCGATGTACAGCTCGCCCGGCACGCCTTCGGGTTGCTCCTGGCCCTGGCGGTCCAGCACCAGGCAGCGCACATTCGCCATCGGCCGGCCGATCCGCGGCAGCGGACCTTCGATGCGCGTCACCGTCGCGTACACCGTCGTCTCCGTCGGCCCGTAGGCATTCAGCGCACCCTCGGCACGTCCCGCGTAGTGCGCCGCAAGGCGGCCCCACAGATTCGCGCCGATCGCCTCGCCAGCGATCACCACGGACGGCAGCGGCGCGCCCTGCACTTCCAGCAACGCCTCGACCTGCAACGGCGTGGCGTCCAGTACCTGGATCGATTCGCGCGCCAGGTACGCACGCAGTTGCACCGGATCCCGGCGCAGTTCCGCCGGCAGCAGGTACAAGGTTGCACCATGGCGCCATTGCACCAGCGCCTGCAGCGACACGTCGAAGCCGTAGGAGGCGTTCCATGCCCAACGTTCCCAGCCATGGGCTCCCAGCCCCGCCAAGGCCGCATCCAGTCCCGCGGCGAGGTTCATCACGCTGCCGTGCTCGACCCGCACCCCTTTCGGGCGACCACTCGAGCCCGACGTGAACAGGATGTAGGCCAGCCGATCCGGCGGCGTCGGCTCGCTCCGCACCGGATCGTGCGCCGGCGCCGCCGCCAGCTCCGCGCGCAGCGCCGCCGTGTCCAACGCCAGCGGGATCGCCGCATGCAACCCTTGCAGCAGGGCTTCATGGCCGATCACGCAGTCCGCCTGCGCGTCATCGCGCATCATGGCCAGCCGCGCCGACGGGTTGTCCGGATCCAGCGGCACATACGCGCCACCGGCTTTCCACACCGCCAGGATCGCTACCGCCAGGTCCGCCGAACGCGGCAAGCAGATGCCCACCGTCACCTCCGGACCCACGCCGCGCGAACGCAGACCATGCGCCAGGCGGTTCGCACGCGCATTCAGTTCCGCGTACCCATACGACGTGCCTGCGTACACCAGGGCCGCTGCGTCCGGACGCTCGCGGGCCTGGCGCTCGAAGGCTTCGTCCACGCTCCCTGGCGGTATTGGCTGGACAGCGCCGCAGCCCCACGTCTGCGCAATCTCGCGCACCCGCGATGCCGGTGTCAGCCGCAATGACGACAAGGCCGCGTCAGGGTTGGAGGTCACTTGTTCGAGCAGATAAAGGTAAGCGTTGCTAAAGCCCTCCAGATCCGATGAGGCATATATGTCCTGGTCGTACTCCCACTCGCCAACCAGTCCTTCCCGGTCTTCACGCATGCTCAACAACAGGGCGAACTTCGGCTCCTGTCCGCCTCGCGGCAGCATCTCGACGCGCCCGCCGCCGAATTCACCCGCCAATTCGCTGCCGTTCTCCAGCACGAAGCTGACATCGAAGAGCACGCTCACACCCTGCTCGGCTTGCACCGCCTGTACCACACGTTCATAGGGAACATCCCGATGCGCGTAGGCATCCAGTGCGGTCCTTCGCACGAGTTCAAGGAGCGCACGAAACGTGCCCGTGCCAGAAAGGTCGGAACGCAAAGCCAACGTATTGAGAAAATAGCCGACCACCGACTCGAGGTTTTCGTGCCCGCGCATGGAGATCGGCGAACCGACCACGACGTCATCGCGATCGTGGATGCGGGCAAGAAGCAGCTTGTACACGGCCAGACAGGCCATGAACAACGTTGTGCCTGTATTGCGTGCGACGATACGGAGCGCCTCCACCTGAGCGCTGCCGATTCGCATCGGATGGCGCCCCGCTGGCTGACGCTGCGATGCCGCGGCTCCACTCCATCCTGCATGCAGCGGATCGGGAAGCAGGCCCAGTTGATTTCGCCAATAGTCGAGTGAACCTGTCGAGGTTGTACTTTCGACAAGTCCGTGCTCCCATTCCGCGAAATCGGCGTATTGCACCGGCAATGGAGCCAGCGACGTCGCGGACCGGTTCGCATACAGAGCGGCCAGTTCACGCACGAAAATCTGCAACGACCAAGCATCGGTCACGATGTGATGCCAGTTGAAAAGCAGCACCTGCTCTTCATCGCTGCAGCGTATGATCGCAACGCGAATCAACGGCCCGTTGCGCAAATCGAAGGGTGTTCGACTATCCGTCTGGATCAGCTCTTCCAGGTTCCGGGCTCGATCATCCGCACTCATCCCACGTAGATCGTGCTCGGCGAAGCCAGGCGTCGCGTCCGGGAGGACGATCTGAAGCGGCCCTCTGTCGCCGCTGGCAAATACCGTTCGCAGGATTTCGTGCCTTTTTACCAGTGTCCGCAGGCAGTCGTGCAGGTGGTCTGCGTTCAACGGTGCGCGCACACGGAGGGCACTGGGATTGTTGTAGGCGCTGGAGTCGGGATCGAGCTCGTAAATGAACCACAGGCGCTGCTGGGCAAACGATTGCCTGAAGACATTTTGCGACGCCTCCTCCTTTCGGGGAAGCGAAGGTATGGGAAGCGCGTCAGCGCCATTGCCATGGCCGCGTGAGAAGCAGATCAGGCGCGTCATGGCTTCGACAGTCGTTGTTTCGAGCACTTCGCTCAGCGCCAAGTCGACGCCGAAAACCCGGCGGATCCGCGAGAGCAATCGAATCAGAAGCAGCGAATGGCCGCCCAGTGCAAAGAAATCATCGCTCACCAGGATATTGGACACGCCAAGTACTTCCCGCCACATTTCCAGCAACATCGACTGTTCTGGCGTAACGGCACCGGATTGCGCATGGCCGCCACTTGCCGATGCGCCGAACGTTTGCGCGAGCATCTTGCGATCGAGCTTGCCATTCAGGGTCAGCGGCAAGCGATCAACGACGTCAATGGACGCCGGCAGCATGTACTTGGGGATGCGTTCGCCCAGCCAGGCCTTCATCTGCGTGGTCGTGATCGACTCATCGCCCTCGCTGAGCACTACTGCGGCGATCAACCTGGCCGACGCATCCGCGCTCTGTCCGGCCACCGTTGCCGCGGCATGGCGGATCCGGGGATGGCGCATCAGCGCGGCTTCCACCTCGGCCAACTCGATGCGGAACCCATGCAGTTTGACTTGACCATCACGGCGCCCGGCGAACTCGATCGAGCCGTCTTCCACATAGCGGCCAAAATCGCCGGTGCGATACATCCGGCCATCCGGGTGTCCAACGAATGGATCAGGCAGGAAAGACTCTAAGGTCGATTCCGGGCGGCGATGGTACCCCAGCGCAAGGCTGGGTCCACCGATGTACAGCTCGCCATACTGCCCCATGGGAACCGGCTTGCGATGACGATCGAGAACATAGATCCGGACGTGCGGATAGGGGTTGCCGATGGGTAGCGCGAGCCGCCGCGAAACTTCGGGGAGTGCGCCAAGATCGGCCGCCGTTACGCTGACCGTGGTTTCAGTCGGTCCATAAGTATTGAGCAGCCGCACACCCGTGCCTGATATGCGCTGCCAATGGGCCAGTGCATCCGGGCTGGCCGCCTCACCGCCGATGATCAGCAGGCGGACGCACCCAGGTAGGCGTACATCAGCGTCGGCCACCATGGTGCTCACCAGTTCGTGCCAGAGCGACGTCGGCAGATTCAACACCGAAATCCGCTGCTCCTCGATCGAAGCGACCAGCTGCTGCACCGAGACGGATCCGATTGCATCGTCGGGGAACACCAGCGTGGCCCCGGCCAGCAGGCTGGGAAAGATCTCTTCGGCGCTAGTGTCGAAACCGATCGAGGCGAATTGCAACACGCGGTCGCCGGGCTCAACGCGAAACAGGGTTTGAACACCATGGGTGAACGCGGCAAGGGCGCCATGCCCCACCACCACACCTTTTGGTTCGCCGCTGGTTCCGGATGTATAGATGATGTAAGCGGGATCACTCGTCGCGGGAGTCGGCGCGAATGTCGTTGGCGACTGGTCAGGCCACGAAGGCACCAGGTCGATCGCAAGGAGAGGCGGTTCCGATCCATGCCAGTCATCGACGCGCTCTGGCGAGGTCAACATCAGCTTGATGCCGGCGTCGTCGCACAGGTGGTCACGCCGCCTCCGCGGCAACCCAGGATCGATGGGTACGTACACTGCGCCGATTTTCATGGCGGCAAGCAGCGCCACCACGAAGCCCGGTTCCCGCTGGAAGAACAGTCCGACCTTGTCGCCCGCGCCGATACCCCGGGACCTGAGGGATTGAGCCACCCTCATCGCGATCCCGTCCACTTCGTTAAACGTGTATCGCCATCCCCTGCCTTCCAGCGCAATGGCATCGGGATAGTCGTGAGCGCGACTTTCTATCGCCGCGAGCATGTTCGTCGCCGGCTGGATGACAGGCTGGGCCGGTGGCGGCTCGGCACCAAACGGCAGCCGGTCGATGGCCAGATCCGGATATTTGAGAATCGCCTCTATCAAGCACTGATAACAGCGCTCGATCCGAGCCATGGCTTTCGCCGAAAAAAGGTGCGTGTTGTACTCGAAAACGCCAGAAAAATGGCCCTGGACCACGCTCAGGCTGAAGTTCAGATCCAGCTTGGCCGCGCCGGTGTCGCAGTCAATCACGCTGACCTTGTCGCTGACCACATCCGTCGGCCAGGGCGTATTCTGGAAGTCGAAGCCAGCTTGAAAAAGACGGTTGCGATCAGTAGCGCGTGCCACCTGCACGTTCTGCATGATCGTGGTCATGGATGCGGACGTATGTTCGTAGTCGCTCAGGCACTCGCCGCGCACGCGGCCCAGCAAGTCGACAAAGCTCTCGTCCGGATTGACGCGCCCTCGCATCGGCAGAATGTCGGAGAACAGGCCGATGACGTTGCGGCAGTCCCGCTCTTCGCGATTGGAGACGCTCACGCCGAGCACGATGTCGTCCTGCCCGCAAATGCGGGAAAGCAGCGCGTAAAAACTCGCCAGTACGACCATGAACGTCGTGGCGCCACGTTGGCGGCCCACCTCGGCCAGGTCCTTGGACACCTTTTCGGGTATGACGAAGGCGTGAATCGCTCCACGAAAATCATTTCGCGGCGGCCGCCGGAATTCGATGGGCAGATCAAGGGTTGCGGGTGCGCCCTGCAGGCGTCGAGACCAGTATTCGACATCGGCACGCCCCTGATCGCTGGCGGCCACTTCGCGCAGACGATTCACGTGGCTGGCGTAGCTGACGGGAAGCGGATCAAACGCGGGCTCAGTACCGTGAAGGTGGCTTCTGAAGGCCTTTCCGAAATCCCGCACGAACACTCCGATGGACCAGCCATCCATCACAACGTGATGGAACGTGGCCAGCAATGCGTGCAGGCTCTCGTTGATCCGCACCAGGCGGAAACGAAACAGCGGACCTTCCCGTAGGTCAAAGGCGAGTGCCGACTGCTGGACGCAGAGTTGCTTTACGCGAGCTTCCCAATCGTCGCCCTGGTCGTCCCCAAGCTGCATCCTGGGCAACTCAAGCGCCACCTCTTCCAGAACCCGCTGCCGGGGTTCGTCATCGGTGCTTTCAAATACGGTGCGAAGCGATGCGTGGCGACCTATCACGGTACGAAGCGACGCCTCGACGGTTTCGTGCATGACGTTTTCGGCGATCAGCCCATGCAGGCAGAAAGCGATCGACATGTTGTAAGCCGTGTTCCCCGGGGTCAGCTGCTGCTGCATCCAGATGCCCAGCTGTGCCGGTGACAGAGGGAATACCCGCTGGCGTTCGTCACGCTTGCGCAGCAAGGCCTCACGCAATGCGTTCTTGCGGTCGAGTGGCGGCGGGGTCAACACTTTCTCCGTCATCGTATTCAGCCCATCCTTGCCAATTCACTGCAAATGAGGCCGACCAGCTCGGTCTGCCTTTTGCGCAGGTAGAAATGCCCGCCTTCAAAGATGCGTAATGAAAAAGACAATCCGGCGAAGTGACGCCAGCCCTCGAGGCGATCGCGTGTGACGCGAATGTCGGTACTGCCTCCATACACGCTCAATGGACAGCGACAGGGGACATGGAGCTTGAAGCGATGGGTCTCGCAAGCGGTAAAGTCCGCGCGCAGTATCGGAAGGGCATAGCGCACCAGTTCGGGAGTGTTGAGAACCTCCTGCGGAAACCCTTCCAGTCGAACCAGTTCTCGGAAAAATTGCGAGTCAGGCAGTCCGTGCAGCTTCTCAGGCACGGGCATGTGCGGAGCCGGCACCGCTGACAGGAACACATGATCCGGATATGCCGTCGATCCGGCGAGCCGTTGCATTACCTCGAAGCAGACATATCCACCCATGCTGTGGCCGAAGAATGCACATGGCATATCGTCCGACCTGGCAATGTGTTCGGCTACCGAATCGGCGATTATCCCCAGGTCGCGACTGAGAGGCTCAGCGGATCGGCATTCACGCCCCGGATAAACCACGCCAACGAGCTCGACGAACTCGGGCAGAAGATTCGCCCACTCGTTGAAGATCGAAGGGCCCGCACCCGCGGGCGGGAAACACAATAGCCGCACCGTCGCGCGCGGAGAGCGCCGTATCGTTCTCAGAGGCATGCCGGACAGAGTCTCTGCGAACATCAGACCGCCACCTTAGCCGCTGGCTGTTCGCGCACCAGGCGATCCTCAACGATGCGGCCCTCCTCAAAGCGCACGATTCTGTCAGCCCGCTCGAAATACTGGTCGTCGTGGCTGATTACCACGACGGTCTTGCCCGCCGCCTTCAGTGCCGGAAGAATGTCGTGGTAAAAGACGCGCTTGAAAGCTGGATCCTGATCCGCTGCCCACTCGTCGAAAAGATAGATTTCGCGGTCTTCCAGGAAAGCGTTCAGCAGTGCCAGTCGCTTGCGCTGCCCCTGGGAAAGATCAATCGTGGATAGTTCGCCATCGATCACTTTGACCTTCCTGGCCAGGCCAAGTCTGTCGATCAGGTGCGAAGCACCGTTCGACCACTCGCTGCCCGTCATGCCGTAGATCGACTTGAACAAGTGATAGTCGGAAAGCACCGTGGAAAAACGCTGACGGTACGTATCGCGGTTATCGTCGCCGATCAGTTCGCCATCAAGAAGCAGATCGCCGCCGTCGTGGGGATACAGGCCGGTAAGGATTCGCGCAAAACTGCTCTTTCCGCTGCCGTTACCACCCACCACGAAAACCAGTTCACCCGCATCTATGCGGATATCCACCGGGCCAAGGCGGAAAGACTCTCCCTCCTCACCTTCATAGCTATACACCAGGCCACGCAGTTCGACCGAGCCGAAGGGCGGCCGGGCTGCATCCGCCTCGTTGGATACATCGCGATGATCCGCTTCACCGAGTGCCAACCCCAACTCGGTGATCTTTTTCAACGAAACTTCAGCCAGCTTGAAGTTGGGAATCGCACCGACCAGGCTCGCGATCGGACCGCCCATGTACAGTGACATCAGGACAAATCCGCTCAACACCTGCGGAGCAAGGAAGCTCACGTGCGGCGCCACGAACAAGGCTATGCCCAGCAAGGCGAAGAAGATCATCTGGGTGTGGCCATTGGCGAGCGCCAGGATCCAGTTCCAACGCCAGGAGTGACGCATCATGTTCGTTGCGGTCGGCGTCAGACTCCGGCTCATGAACTCACCGCGCCGCGCGCGGTGCATCTTCAGTTCCTTGTTGCCATCGATCAGGTCGTTGTAGTACGAGATCAGGACATCCCACAACGAGCGCGCCTCGACGATGGAGGGCTGGGCTCTGCGTGCGACTATCTTGTAGTCGATGATGCCCAGTGCAAAGATGCCGACATAGATCAGGGCCAGCCACCACGACAGCCAGAACAGATATGCAAAACAAGCCATGGCAATGGCTGCGTTGGCGCACTGTTCGGGAAACTCTATCATCGCGGTGGCGATCTGGTGGATATCCGTCGTCAGCGCAGCAAGCAGCGCGCCGCGACCATTTTTTTCCACGGTGCGAAGTGGCGCACTCAGGATCTTTTCGCTCAATTCGACGCGCATGTTTCGTACCACGCGCGTCGATACCCACACCAGCAACAACTTCGACACCACCTTGGTCGATACCGCGGTGATCGCAAGCACAAGGAAGACCCAGGCTGCCCGTGAGCTTGTTTCGCCCAGGTGATCGAGGCGTTCGTTGATTACCGTCAGCACGGCGGCGCCGGACACTCCCGCGGCGACACCCGCCAGCGCCGACAGCAAAAGCGGCAACGCAGAATTCCTGAATATGAGCACGAGCAACCGCATACTGAGTTTGACTCCCTATTCCCTTAAAAAGCGACGTCCTCGGCTATGCCTGGAAGCATTCGATCCACAGCCCGGAAATCCGCTCTCCCCACCGGATAACGAACGGACGAACCAACTTGCGAACAATGGCCCGCGCTCTATGCCGCAGGCCAACGGCCATCTGAAACGATCATCGTCGCCTTACTCCAGCGCGACGGCCTCCGTGCCCGGCGAGGCGTTCAGATCGTTGAGAATGGAGTCGATTTCTTCATTTGTCAGGTCGTCGATGCGATCGAGCACCGCTTCGAAACCCGCGCCATCCGACGCAAGCGTTACAGCCGCGGCGTTACCTGCGTGGCTGCCGTCCTTGTGCGTGTCGGTAAGCTCCGCCCTGAATTGCTCGGCAAGATCACGGATCGATTTTCCCGAGACCAACGCATTGGTGCGGACGATTACATCGATGCCCGACTCGATGCGATCCTTGAGCTCCAGCGACATGATGGAATCCAGGCCAATGGAGATCAATGGCGCATCCAGTTCCACCTGTTCGACATCGAGCATCAAAGCGTTACACACCGTCCGCCTGATCGCCGCCACCAGCAATTCCATTTGCTCGTCCGGCGTCTTTCCGACCAGCGATGCCCGCGTGATCCGGCTATTGCCTCCACCACCCGCACCCTGTTGCCCGGACATCAACGAGGCGAAATACGGGGTCTGCGCGGCATAACCGCGCATACGGGCCCAGGCATCCCAGTTCATCGGGAGCGCACCCTTGGCACCGGCCTGGCGCTCCAGGATCAGATCCTCGAGCAAGTCCAATCCTTTGTCGGGCATCACCATGCCCATGCCATGCTGCGCAAGGCGCTGGAGGTTGTGCACATCGGCAGCCATGCCAATCTCCGACCAGGGACCCCAGGCAATGCTCAGCGCTGGCAGGCCCTGGGCCCGGCGATGCTCGACCAATCCCTCGAGGAACGCATTCGCAGCAGCATAGTTGCCCTGGCCGGGCGAACCGATGAACGAAGCAAGGGACGAAAACAGCACGAAGAAATCCAGTTCCTTGCCTGCAACCGCGCGATGCAGGTTCCACGCGCCATGAACCTTGGCCGGCATCACGGAACACACCTGGTCATGATCCATCTGCACCAGCATCCCGTTGTTCAGGATACCGGCCGCGTGGATGACTCCCCTCACGGGTGGCATGTCGCGCTGGATCGCGTCGAACATGGCAGTCACCGCGTTCATGTCGGCTATATCGACCGACATCGCCGTACAACGAGCGCCGCCCGTGTTGATTTCTTCCATCACGTCCAAGGCGGACAGTGAGGGAGGACGCCGGCCAACCAGAACGACGTGGCGGGCACCGTCCCGCACCATGCGCCTTGCGATGGCGAGACCCAGGCCGCCCAGACCGCCAGTGATCAGGTAGGTCGCATCTTCTCGATAGGTGCTTGGCAACTGGGTGGTCGCGGTTGCCAGTTCAACCGTCACAGAGCGATCGACCGAGCCGATGTCCCCCTCCAATTCGTTCAAATCCAAGGCTTCGACATCGCCAAGGACAAATGCCCCTTCCGCAAGCAACCGGACGACTTCCTCCAGCAATGCCTGAGCACCCTTCGGGTTGGTCTTGCGCAGCCCCTCGAACTCGACAGCGGCGTAGGAACAGTTGCTCGGAAGGTCGCGCTGTATCAGCGAAATCGACCGCTTCCGGCTGTCGTCATTCGGGAACAGGTCGACATATCGCCCGAACGGGGCCAGGAATCGAGGACAAAAAGCCGCTTCGAACTCGCTCGTCACGTCGATGATGGCTGCCACGTCGCCGCAGACGGCACTGGCTAACGCATAGTCGAGAGGATCGCCTTCATCAAAAATGCGCTCGACCTTCAGGCCCCGAAGATGATCGTGAAGATGCCTAGGAGCGGTCACGAAGAGCTTGGCTCCCAGCCACAACGCGACATGTACCGCTGCGAAGCCGCGCCGCGCATCTTCGATCCGCATCAGCACTCGCTCGCCGCGAGTTATGCGAGCGACCTCGCGCATGCCGAACAAGGCGGTGAGGTAGCTACGTAGCGACGCCACCGTCCGGGTGTCGGACAAGGCGTCGTCGAGCACGGCCGTCGCGCCGGCGTCAACCAGCTGGTGCGAGGCAAGCGGTCCGCCAGCGACGCTGACGACGCGCTGCCCTGGAAGGATCCCCCGCACTGCTGCGCCGACACGCAACACGGTTCCGGCGATGGCGTCGACCCGTGACGTGCCTGCGTCGCCATCGAACCGCATGTCGGCGGCGCTGACGCCGATTTCGACATCCCCTTCCTCGGGACTGTGCCGGCGCCCGGCGACCGATTGCAACATCGGCGCGCCATCCCCGTTCCGGGAAACAGACCATGTGCGCATGGCCGCTTCGGCGGGGCTTTCCGCTGCGAGCCCCGCCCGCGCAGGGAACCGAAGGTGTGCGACATAGCGACGCTCGCCGCGGAAAGCAAGCTGGTCATCCAGTCGCTCTTCGACTAACTCATTGCACAATGCATCCAGTTCGGAGGCGACGATACCGGGGCTCAGATCCACTCGCACACACCGTAGTTCGGCGTGCTCGTGCAGGATGGTCTTTGCGCAACCCCAGGCCATGGATTGCCCCAGCGAAATTCCGGCCTCACCGACCTCCACGGGTTGCGCGCCGGCGGTAACCAGCCACAGCCGGGGGGCGCGAGTCAGTTCCGCCAGTGACAGCGCACGAACCACGTCGACCAGGCTGGTCACGCCATCGGCGTATCCGGCTGGCACATCATCCGTGAACGGTAGCGCGTCCAGATTCCACAGGTGCAACACGGCACGGCATGGATGATCACCGTCAGCATAGAGTTCGCGTACCAAACGCTCCATGTCTGACGAATCCGCTACGTTTACGGTATAGGCGGACGCATCCATCCGCGCATAGGCATTGCCTGGCCGCACCAGGACGCACTCTTGCCCTCGCGCACGCAGTCTCTCGGCGATACCCTCGGCTACTCCACCTGCGTCGGCCAGGATCAGCCAATGCCCCGGTCCCGGTGAAACCGGGGCCTCTGCGGGCAGAATCGGCATCTCCATCCACTCGACTTCGCAGCGCCACGCAGCGGGGTCTCTGGGGATACCCGAGGTTTGTGCATACGTCATCCCGGCAGGGAATTCGAATTCCATGCCCTCGGCCAGCGCGACCACTGCGCCATCGGCATCCAGCACCCATGCATCTGCGCGCATCCTTCCGTCGTCGGCATTCGTCGCCGAGCGGTCATGCAAGGTGGCATACGCATATACGGCGTCGCTCAGAGTCCCGAACACTCGCAGCCGGCGGACCTGCCTGAGCATGGTGAAAGCGGCACTGCTTCCGGAAGCGAGCCGGCAAGCCTGCTCCATGGCTTCGAACATCAGAGGATGCAGGTGGAATCGCTCCACGTCGCCGTTGCGCACGGCAATATTCAGGTGGAGCAGCGCCGAGCCCTCCGCCATGTGTATTTCACTGGCAACGTGGGCCGCGGCGACGTATTCAACGCCGATTTCGCCGAGTTTTCGGTAGACCTCCGCGCCGCTGAATTTCGTCGGGTTGCGCGTGCTCATCACGTCGACACGCACCGCTTCGGGGCGGTTTGCCTTCACGTTACCGCCGACCAGCGCGCTGCACGTAAACAAGGACTTCCAACATTCGGAAGGGCCTTGCGAGTCGTCCACCTGCGCATCCACGCAGATATCGTAGCAACCACGCATCATGCTCACGACGCGGGTCTGGAGCATCGGCAATGCATCGTCTTCGACGCTCGCCAGCCCTTCACTGAAGGCAAGATTCACCAACTCGCGCCCCCCGCGCGGGTCACTCAGGCTCGCGGCCGCGTCCAAGGCGACCTCTACGTGCAGCCCGTTGCTCAAGCGTCCATTGCCATGCACGCGGGTCGAACGGATGCTCGGTTGACCATAGATGTCCAGGCGCGATTGCCAAGTCGGCTGCGACACGGGCATCCGCATGGTGACCAGCGGGTGTGCGCACAAACGCTTGCGTGCCTCGTGATGCGCGCTATCCAGCCAGTATCTGTCGCGCTGCCAGGAGTAATGAGGCAGTTCGCGGTCGAACGCACCGTCTCCACAAAGCGCCGACCAGTCGACCTCCACGCCACGGACGTGCAGTGCGGAGATACAGCGCTTCATGCATAAATTATCGTCCGTCTGACGCTTCAGCGTCGGCAGCACGACACCGCGTATCCCGGATGCGGTCAGCGTGCGGGAGATGCCACCGTTTAACGTGGGATGAGCGCCGATCTCGATGAAGATGCGGCTGCCCCGTTTTGCCATCGCCTCGATGGCCTCCTTGAAGCGCACCGCCTCGCGGGCATTAAGACCCCAGTATTGCGCCGTCGGGAGGTGATCTTCGTCCACCCAGTCCGCACGTACCGTGGACATCAGCGCGATCTGCGGCACACGCACTTCCATGCCCTGCATTTCAGCTACGAGCGCAGCCGCGGCAGTCTCGACCAGGGCACTGTGGAAGGGATAGTCCAGCTCCAGTTCAACGCAAGTAACATCCTGTCTGGTCAGTTCCTCGATGAGCGCCCTGATCGCCAGATAGGTACCCGATACGACCGTGGTGCCTGGGCTATTCACGCTGGCGATTGAAAGCTCCCGTCCGTAATGGCGGACCACGGGCTCGAGCAGGTCGACGGGCATTTCAACGCTGACCATGCGTCCGGTTCCCTTCACCTCGCCCATGAGGCGCGCGCGCGCTGCCACCAGCCGGCAGGCGGTGTCAAAGCCGATGGCGCCCGACACGAAGGCAGCGGTAATCTCGCCAAAACTGTGACCGACAACGGCCGAAGGCTTCACGCCCCAGGATTTCAACAGGGCGGTGATGGAACACTGCAATGCGAACAGCGTTGGCTGAAGGTAGACGGTATCTTCGAGCCTGGTGTCACTGTCGTCCGCCGACAATACATCGATGACTGACCACCCCGTATGTGGCACCAGCCCCGCGTCGCAGCGCTCGAGCTCGGCCCGGAATACGGCTTCGGTCTGGAAAAGACGACGCCCCATGGCCGGCCACTGCGCGCCGTGGCCTGCGTACACGATCGCGATTTCGGGCGTGGAACCTGCCCCGAGGGCGCCGTTGTATTGCCCGGCTGCGACGTCCTGATGGTTGCGGGTCTGCAGGTACGCCTCGATGGCGTCGGCCATGGCCTCGCCGTCGGTTCCCACCACGCACAAACGATGATCGAAGTGAGTGCGGTGCATGGCGCAGGTGTGACATACATCCGCCAACGCGACGCTATCTCCCTTCGCGCGAAGGTGTTTGGCCAATGCGTCAGCATTGGCATTCATGGCGCGCTCGGTCTTGCCGCTGATGGCCAGCAGACGCAGTCCCTCCGGCGCCACCGGCGAGACCGGCGCCGCGGCATCAGGCACGTACTCCTCGAGTACGACGTGAACGTTGGTACCACCGATGCCGAAACTGTTGACGCCGGCCAGGCGGGGACGCCCCGTCTCCACGAGAGAGCCCAAGTGTCGCTGCACGCGCAGCGGATGTTCATCGAACCGGATGAGCGGATTGGGATTCTCAAAATGCAGGTTAGGCGGTACCTGCCCGCAATGCAGAACCATGGCTGCCTTGATGAGCCCGGCCACGCCGGCGGCGGACTCACAATGGCCCATATTGGTCTTTATCGACCCGATCGTGTGAATCCGGTTCGTACCACTCAGCTTCAGCAGTTCGCCTAATGCGTTGACCTCAATGGGGTCACCGACCGCCGTGCCGGTGCCATGCGCTTCCACGTAATCCAGATCGCTCGGCAGGATGCCCGCTCGTTCGCATGCACTGCTGATGACACGCTGCTGCGCTTCGCCGTTGGGTGCGGCGATCGCGCTGCTGCGACCATCCTGGTTGGTCGCCGATCCGCAGACTACGGCATAGATGGCATCACCATCGGCCTTTGCCTTGGACAGTGGCTTGAGCAATAGCAGCCCAGCTCCCTCCGACCGCACATAGCCGTTAGCCCTCTCGTCGAAAGCCTTGCATCGCCCATCCGGCGCCATCATGCCGGCCTTGCTGAGCGACATCGTCACGCTGGGCGCCAGTATGATGTTGACGCCACCTACCAGCGCCATCTCGCATTCGCCGGACTGGATCGCCGTGACACCGATGTGCATTGCCGAAAGCGAAGACGAGCATGCCGTGTCAATGGCCAGCGCCGGACCGCGCAGGTTGTGGAAATGGGAAATCCGGCTCGCTGAATTGGTCAGCGCACAGCCGATGCCCGCGTACGGATCGGCGACCGCATCACCACCGAACTGCAGCTGCGCGTAGTCGCTTCCGGAAATTCCGACAAATACTCCAATCTGCTTGCCGGACACGGAACTCGGCAATACGCCGGCGTCCTCAAACACCTCCCAGGACAGCTCCATGAGAATCCGATGCGCCGGATCCATGCGCTTTGCCTCGCGGTTCTGGATGCCAAAGAAGCGGGCGTCGAATGACTCGATGTCCTTGATGAACCCGCCGTATTTCGTGTTCATCTTGCCCATTGCCAGCGGATTCGGATCGTAAAGTGCATCCGCGTCCCAGCGCTCTGGCGGTACTTCAGTAACGGCATCGACGCCTTTGCACAAATTATCCCAAAGTTCGCGCGGTCCATTCGCGGAAGGGAACCGGCAAGCGATGCCAACGATGGCTACCGCGTCTTCCTGGTCCTTCCCCGGCTCACCCGGTTCCGCCGACGCAGCTTGCACGGTCGACAAGTGTCCATCGTTCCGGGGGCTGGAGCGTCCCAGCCTTAGTTCCGCTACTGCGTTCGCAAGATATGCGGCCAATTCCCCGATCGTGTCGTAGTCCACGAATACGCTGTACTGGATCCGCAAGCCGAACCTGCGGTTGATATCGTTGAGGATGGCGGTCATCTTCGGCGTATCCTGCCGCAAGGACGCCAACGGGGTCCCCGATGCCGGCTCTGCGAGATTGCCCTCGATATGCCTGGCGACCATGCGAACGATCCGGGCCTCGTCGTCCGCGATCTTGCGCTGCTTTAACGCCTCGTTACTCTGTTCCGATGCCTCGCCGGCGGCATCTGCTGATCCGCTCCGTGATGCAAACAGCTGTTTGAGGCGCTCGCCAAGGTAGAGCTCGCGACATTCGTGTCGGCGGATCTTGCCGCTTGTCGTGCGCGCCAGGCCGCCCGAAACCAGCACCACGTCGTAAGGCGATACCTGATGTCGATCCAGGATGTTCCGCCTCGCGCGTTCGGCGATGTCGGCCAGTGCAGCCCGATCATATCCGTCCCGGCTCCGCTCAAGCTCCTGTAACACAACCAGTCGCTCTTCGTCTTCGACCGTGATCGAGAACGCAGCGCAGCCCGACGACACCATTCGCTCGTCAATCTCTTCTACCGACTGCTCAATATCGGAGGCATGGTGGTTCTTTCCATTGATGATCATCAAATCTTTCAAGCGGCCACAGACAAACAGCTCGCCTTCGAACATGAAGCCGAGGTCGCCGGTATGCACGTAGATGCCTGCACCAGCTCCGGTAATTTCGCCACCAAACGATCGCCGTTCCTCGCGGCCGTGCTCCAGGTAGCCCGCGCCAACACTTTCTCCAGCCACGCGAATTTCGCCAATGTGTAGCTCAGGAAGGATCGCGTTCGTTTCCGGATCGACGATGACGACGCGGTTACCGCCGCAAGGCCGTCCAGAGGAGACCAGCCGCGTCGATTGCGCGTCACCGGCACCAGTCGGCGCTGCCACCGGACCGGCGAGCGAGGCCGTGCTGAACTGGCTAACCTTGATGCGTTCGCCGCGTCCGGTTACGAGCAGCGTCGCCTCGGCAAGGCCGTAGGCCGGACAAATGACGTTACGTCCGAACCCGAATCGCTCGAATCGACTCAGGAAATGATCGATCGTCGTAGAACGAATTGGCTCGGCGCCGCTTACGGCGCAGCGCATGCAAGACAGATCTACGCCATCGAGTTCGTCATCGCGAATTTTGCGCACGCACAGCTTGTAACCGAAGTTTGGCGAGGCGCTGCACGAAACGCGGAAATCGGAAAGCGCCCTCAACCAGCGAGACGGCCGCGTGATGAAGGCTTCCGGCGCCATCATCACGCTGTGCAACTGCTTGACCAGGGGAGTGACGATGCCCCCGATCAGGCCCAGGTCGTGATATGTCGGCAACCAACTCGCCCAGCAGTCGCCAGGAGCGGCGCCCACCTGATCGTAGATCAATCCTGCCTGATGAATCAGGTTGGCATGCGTGATCATCACGCCTTTCGGCTCGCTGGTTGAGCCGGAACTGTATTGCAGCATGGCGACTGCGGCGGGATCCGTCGGCGCCATGACCGCAGCGCCTGCATCGTGGCCATCAGTTTCGTCTACGAGCACCCAGCCGAAACCGCTCGGGAACTCCAGATGTGCTTCAGTGATATCGCGCGTCGCCGAGGTGGCGAGCGCGATGTTCGCGCCGCTGTTCTCCAGGATGGATAGCAAGCGCTTTACTACCATTCCATGCCGTGGCGCGGGCACGGGTATCGCAACGACGCCTGCGTATAGACATGCCACGAATGCCGTAACGAAATCCAACCCCGGGCGGAACAACAGCAGCACGTGGCTGCCCCGTTGAGTAACGGCTTGAAGTCGTGCCGCAAGACTTAGGGCGCGCTCGTGAAGTTGCCCAATGGACACGCTGCGCTCGACGCGGGCATTCCCTCCGCGGGAGGCGTACTCCAGATAAGTGAATGCCCTTCGATCTGGCTCAGAACGGACGCTTTCCCCAATCAGTTCGAACAATCCCTTGAAATCCATACACCCCATCCCAGCTGAAGTTATAGAAATCGGTTCCGGAGATCCGTACCGGCTTTAAACGTCATCTAGCACCTTAGGACGCCCCGTATTTCAGAGGCGAAGCAAACGGGCGTCCAGGGTCAATGTCGGCTGCTTTTCGCAGGTGGCAGATGCCAGCTTGTACAGCGCATTCTCGGGCGACTAATCGCTGAATTCGCCGCGCAGGGCGCCGATCCGGACATGCGTGCGCAATCACTGCAACGGCTGTCAGCCGTGCTATGGAACGCGATATTTATCGAGTGCGGCCCATTGGCGGCAATCAATGGAGAAGCGGTTGTCGTTCGACTGCGAATGCATGTTCGGCTGCGCCGAGGCACTTGCAGCATGGCTTCCTGATCCGGGCGTCCAACAACCTTGTGGCACACAAGCGTCCCCTTGTCGCAGCTTCCGATGGACCATAAACACCGTGGCGCTCGTTATGCTGCGCCAGCGGCATGATCTGTTGCCGACATTTTTTGCTTTGTGGTGCTGACGCGCCCCCTCAGTGATGAACACCGGCGCGCTTAAGGAGTCCCCCTCCCTTCGGGCATATTTACCCGACGGGTAGAGCCCCGTCAAGCGTTATCGACGTCATTTGAGAATAAGCGCGCGCATCTCGCTGGCTTCATGCAATGAAGCATGCGCAAGAACATTCTGCGTGCATCGAATAGCTCAATCGTTCTTGTTGGAAGCGTCCGCGTTCGCAGGTTATGATCGTTCGAGTTTCAAACGCAGGTCGAAGTACTCCATCGTAATTTGCGTAAGTACCAACGAAATTTGCGTAGGTACCGACGAATGGATTTCCACTCAAGACTCGCAATTGGACGGCACACAATGACACGACGCGCGCCACTGAACCGGAAGTCCGGCATCACGTTTCTCTCAGCGCTCCAGGCTGTTCTACCGAACGCAAGGCAAACCGCCACCGTAACGGAAACGAAACCTTTTCGACGCGCACGACCTTGCGATGCCGAATGGCCCACGGCAGAGGCATGGCAGGATCTCTACCACCAAGTGGGCGGCCGGCTCCTGAAACCCTCCGATCCGCTCACCGTATGCAGGGTCGATCCTCACGGCAAGGCGTGCAGGGATTTCTTTGCCAATCTGCAAAATCCGTATTACATCCTCGACCATCTCAACCTCACACAGGCCTCGGGTTGGGTAGATGCGTGGACATCGCAGCCCAGCGCATATGCGGTGGTTGCCAGAAACGCATCCGACGTCGCGGCAGCCGTGAACTTCGCGCGCAACAACAACCTTCGACTCGTGGTGAAAGGCGCCGGGCACAGCTATCACGGTACTTCCAACGCACCGGATTCATTGCTGGTATGGACGCGCCGTATGGATGCCATCACGATGCATGACGCATTCGTTCCGCAAGGATGCGAGGGGAAGATCGCACCGCAGCCGGCGGTCAGCATGGGCGCAGGACAGATATGGGGCCACGTCTACAATGAGGTGACGACCAAGGGCGGTCGATTCGTGCTCGGCGGCAGGTGTCTGTCCGTCGGCGTGGCCGGCCTGGTCAGTAGCGGCGGGTTCGGGGAATGGTCCAAGCAATATGGCACGGCGGCCGCGAATCTGCTTGAAGCCGAAGTCGTCACGGCGGATGGAAAAATCCGCATCGTCAATGCTGGCAGCGATCCCGACTTGTTCTGGGCGTTGAAAGGCGGCGGCGGCGGCAGTTTTGGCGTGATCACCAGATTGACGCTGCGCACGCACGAATTGCCGGCTTTCTTCGGCAGTGCAGCCATGCACGTTCAGGCCACTTCCGATGAAGCCTACCTTCGCCTGATCGAGCATTTCATCGATTTCTACAACCTTGACCTGTTCAATCCGAATTGGGGCGGACAGGCTGTTTTCTATTCGGACAACCGTCTCGACATCTTGATGGGCTCTCAGGGCCTGGACAAGGCGCAGGCCGAGGACACGTGGAAACCGTTCTTCAAGCTTATCCAGGGCTCGCCCGACGATTACGTGATCAGGCAACCGCTGCAGGTGAAAATGGGAGTCGCACGCGCGGCCTGGGACCCCGAAAGGCTAAGAAAGGAATCCGACTCGACGATCCCGGATCCGCGTCCAAACGCGCCTATCGAAAACAACATAAGGCGCAGCGACATGAACGAAGCGGGACAATATTTCCACGGATTCGGTTCGGCGTGGTTACCATCGACACTTCTGGGTGATGACCGGAGGAAAGATCTTGCCAGGATGCTCTTCTCGGCCAGCAGGCATTGGACGTTCGCCCTGCATTTCAACAAAGGTCTAGGTGGCGCGAATCCCGACGTCCTCGCAACCGCACGCGACACCGCGACGAATCCGCAGGTGCTGGAAGCGTTCGCGCTAGCGATTACCGGCAGCGAAGAACCCGCGGTTTTTCCGGACATTGTTGATCACGCACCCGATATTTCCGCAGCTCGCAAAGATGCCGAAGCGAATGCGATGGTCGTGAACGAATGGCACAAGCTTGTGCCAGATGCGGGCTCATATGTTTCCGAAAGTGATTACTTCCTGAAAGATTGGCAGCGTGCGTATTGGGGCTCCAACTACGCCCGCTTGTCGGATATCAAGAAGCGCTTCGATCCAGGCGGCCTGTTCACCGTCCATCACGGGGTCGGATCCGAGGCATGGAGTGAAGATGGATTCACCCTCGTCGATGCACATCACCACCGGCTGCCGGAATCGACAACGAAATTGGTCGTCGACAACGAACCCGCATAATCCGGCTTCACGGTTTGCAAATGGGGACAAGGTCCAATCACCTGTCCCCATGCCAAGCTCACGTATGGCGCGTGAATCCGTCGTCACTCCAATCTTCCGAGCCGACGCCGTGATGGACGGTGAATAGACCATCCGGATCGTATCGGTCCTTGGCTTTCTTCAGCCGGGGATAGTTTGAACCCCAGAATGCGCGTTGCCAGTCTTTCAGGAAGTAATCACTTTCGGAGACATAGGTGCCCGCATCAGGCACGAGTTTATATAGCGCGTCCATGATACGTGTGATGCCAGCGGCGGTCTGATGTGCATTGGAGGGAGGTTCGTGGCCGGGAATGCCCGCAAAAGCCGGCGGCCCGCCATCTCCGACGAGCGCCAGAGCGAAAGCCTTCAAAACTTGCGGATTAGTGGCCGTGTCACGCGATGCCTCGATCTGTTCACGATCTCCGCCGGCCAGAGCTTTTTTGAACTGCAAAACGAAGCTGCCCTGCTGACTTGCCGCAAACAAAGCGTCGGCCAATGCCTCCTGGCGGGCTGGTTGCAGTAAATCCTCCGGCAGCCAGGCGGAGCCCCAGCCGTGGATATAACGTCCCGCCTCTTCCTCATCGCCGGCCCAGACGAAGTTTTCGATAGGTGCACCCGGACGCGAGTCCGAGATCACGTCATCCGGTTCTTCGAAGACGACGCGCGGATCCCACAGTGTTCTTGCCGGAAAGATCGCAAAGCCCGGCGTCTTCGGAATCGCATAGTCGTCGGATGAGGATCGCAGGAATTGGGAGAAGGGTTTCCACGCCGCTTCCATCTGCGCTTGATCCAACCCCTGGCACGACATGTTGATCCGCAAGATGTGGCCATTAAGGAACTGCACCTGATCACCCCAGTGAGGGTTGAACAGGTATTCTCGATAATGCGAAACGAACTGCCCGATCAAACGTCGGTACGCTGACTTGGAACTCGCTCTCACCGTCACATCCACTGTTCCGAATTCGGCCGGCAGCTCAAACGTTCGCAGGGTGAGGCGTGTGATCACGCCGAAACTGCCGCCTCCACCGCCCTTGAGTGCCCAGAACAGTTCGGGATCATTGCAGGCATTCACGACACGGATTCTGCCGTCGGCGGTAACGACTTCGGCTTCCAGCAAGTTCGCCGCCGCCGTACCGTAACGTTTTGACCAGGCGCCGAAGCCGCCGCTGCTGATGAGCCCCGCCACGCCCACGGTCATGCAGTCCCCGCCCTGCACGTACCGGCCACCCTTCGTCGTCACTTCATTGTAGGTGTGACCCCAGATGCAACCGGCGTCACAGCTTACGGCCGGCTGCGGCGCGACCTTTCCCATGCATCCCTGGGGGACGAATGCGTCATGCATCTGCACCTTTCTCATGTTCCGTGTCCAGATAAGCAGCGAGTCCGGCGCATTCGATGTGCCCTTATAACTGTGCCCAGTTCCCTTTACCACCAGCCGCAACCGGTGTTCGCGGGCGAAATTCACAGCAGCAGCGACATCGACGGCACTCTCCGCAACGACAGCGTAGGCGCTGGGCTGTGAGGTCCATGCGCGCGCCCATCCGGAAGTCTGTGTCAGGTTGACCTGATCGAGGATGTAATACGGATTTCGCAGATTGGCGAACAGATCCCTGCATGCCTTGCCGTATGGATCGGCACGGCACGCGGCAAGCGGATCAGAAACTTTCAGAAGGCGACCGCCGACCTGGGTATTCAGACCCTCCCATGCGCTTGCGGCGGGCCACTCCGGATCGCCGGGCCGCACACGCCGGAAAGATTTAGGAGGGGATCGCCTTGTCTTGCGCAGGAGAGCCAGGAAAGGTGCGAGGAACGATATGCCGGACTTCCAGTTCATTGGTGCGGATTTAGTCATTATATCGCCGTCCGATTGCGAGTCGTCATCAGGATTTATTCCTTGCGGAAGCTGCTCGAAAACCCTTGTCAGGCTAAAAGAAAAACGATGGGCGTGTTTCTTGTGTAACGTTAGGCCACCTGCTTCATGTCGTCCAACGACCCGCCATCCACCACGATCACCTCGCCCCGGTCCAGCGGAAGCGTCTGATGGAAATAACGAATCAAGCGTGTATGCCAGCAAAGCGCCAGCAATTGTAAATTGGAACTACAACGGTAGCATCGGCCCCTAATGCTTGGAAAAAGGAATGTGCGATCTGAGCGTGAGTATACTGTTTCAAGCCTCCCGCACCACATGCCACTGCGGAAAAATCCGCATGGGTGCGCAAGACGGAATATCTTGATTAACTATGCAACACCGCACCCAAAAAGGGTAATTCTCCATTAAATTTCTTATCGGAAAAAAATATTAAAATGAATTGGAGTTCCAGCTGTGTCACGGCCTTAATCGCTTGCGCAAAATCAAGCCCCAATGTCCGAGCCCCTGGTCCCTTGGACGCCAGCCTGGCCAGGTGATGAAAGGTGGGTTTATTACTAATACCTGCTGGCTGGAACTGGACAACCAAAGTCATTCGTTGCCACCCGCTTTCGCTTTCGCCTTCGATGCAAATTACAGCGCCGGTAGTCATGCGAGCAATACTGGCTGCTGCGGTCGGCGTGCACGATGACGCCATGCGAACGGTGCGCGCAAAGACGGCCATGCTTGGCGCGGCGCATACCAGCTTGACTGGTCATACGCCTGGGCATCGATCATCCGATCACATGACGCGAATACAAGCCCAGCACCGCCCCAGTTACAACCAACCTTCATCGGCTGGGATTTACGTAATGCCGCTGACTCGCGCTTGGTTAGACTGATCCGCATGGAAGTTCTGCAGCAGATTCGGCGTTACCGGCAAGCCGTGGTTGCAATTGGTCATAACCCTTGTACTTGCGCGCCCCTTTGGCTCGCAGCGCCTGGCTCCGCCTCCAAGTTCAATCGCCGCTCGTCGCCACCGCTGGTGGTACTGCGGCGGCGCGAAGCGCTGGTGCCAGCACGGCGAGCTGGCCAATCAACCACAGGGCGATCGCGCCGACCGGGAAATAGATCGCTGGCAGCCGCGGCAGTTCGTAATGCAGCATTAGAAACTGGTTGATGCCGTAGGCCGCCACCATTCCAAGCGCAATACCGATCGTCGCCAGCAGGAAGTTCTCGGTCTGGAAGTAATGCAGAATATCGGCGCGCGTGGCGCCCAGCGCGCGGCGCACGCCGATCATCCGGCGGCGTTGCGCCACCCAGAAGCTGGACAGACCGACAATGCCCAGTGCGGTGACGATCAGCAGCGCCGCGATAACTCCAACCAGCATGCCGGCCATGGCCCGGTCGTCCTGAAAATACCCATGGCGTAGTTCGTCATAGGTCCGCTGCTCCAGCACGATGCGATTGGGATCGAGGTGCTTGAGCGCAGCCAGCGCGGATTTCAGTACCTGCTCGCGATCCCCCGAGTTCGTGCGAATCACATAGCTTCCGCCCTCCGTCGCGGTCAGACGTATCGGAAACACGATGCTGTACTGGGCACCCATCTGCAGGTTGTCCGGCCGTGCCAGCGGCGCGCTCACACCGATCACCTGCATCGGTATGTCGTTGCCGAAGTAGATCGTCTTGCCTAGCGCGTCCTGGCCCGGCCACAGACGCGCGGCGACTGCCTGATCGATGATCACGGTGTGCGGCAGATTTTTCATATCGTCGTTGTGCAATGCCGGCAGCGCGGTTTTCAGATCGACCAGTTCATCGGGTTGAAAATCACGTCCCGACATGAGCCGTACACCCAGGGTAGCCAGCAGGTTCTGGCCGTAGTAGCTCGCTACCTCCAGCGAGGTCTGCTGCTGTCGAGGGTGCAGCTTGATGCCGCTGTTGGACATGGAATAACCACTCAGCGGCAGCTGGTTTACCAGGGCTGCCGCCTGCACTCCTGCGATCTGCCGCAGTGTCGCCAGATCGGTTTGCGCCTGCGCATAGGCATCCGGACGATCGCCAATGTACGCAAACCGGATCTGCAGCAGTTCGTGCTCGGCGATACCGCTGGCAATGTCCATCTGCTGCAGGCGTTGATGGATCAGGAACACCGCGTTGCACACGATGGCGCACGTCAGCGCAATCTGCAGGATCAACAGCCATGCGGTGATCTTGTGTCGGCGCAGGGTACGCAGGATCGGGTGGATATTCATATCAATTGCTCTTCAGTTGCAGGCCGGGAGTGATCTGGCTGGCGCGCCAGGCCGGCAGCACACCAGCCAACAGACTGGCAGCCACCGCCATGGCGAGCGTTATCACCAGCATGGCGCCATCCAGATACGCCAGCGGCGCGTAATCCGCCGGCTGTCTTCGCACCAGCCACAACCCGAGGAACGCCAGGAGCAGGCCGCCGAACCCGCCCGCAAGCCCGATCACACCGGACTCCACCAGCAACTGCATGAACAGCGCACGCCGCGATGCACCCAGCGCGCGGCGCACCCCAAGTTCGGCGGAGCGGCGCAGGAACTTGGCCAACATCAGGCCTACCGTATTGACCAGACACACAAGCAGGAAACCCAGCGCCAGCCAGTTTTGCAACTGCACATCACCGGGCACAACCTGCTCGTAGTCCAGCCACTGCATCAGATTGCGCAGGCGCACGTTGGGCGGACGCAGAAAGCGGCCCAGCGACTTTTGCTCCTGCGAGTAATGGATCAGAAACTGCCGGTACGTGGCGGCCTGGGCCGGCGTATCCAGCTGCACCCAGAACTGCAGCCACACGCATGGCGCCGTATGCACGGGGGTAGCGCCGTCACCACCATTGCCCCAGCAATCAGCGCCGCCGAGGTGCGCCAGATGCAGATCCTGCGAGGTGGACAACGGCAGGTAGACATCTTCGTCCTCGCCGTAGTTTTTCAGGTTGAGATCATAGAAATGCGGGTTCGGCCGCCAGCCACCCAACACACCGACGATGCGCAGGACATGGCCCTCCACGCGCAGCATGCGTCCGCTGCTGTCGCGACCGCCGAAAAGCTGGTCGTTGAGCTTATGACTGATCACTGCTACGGCTGCGCTTGTCGCATCCTCGGGCGCGCCCCACGCATGGCCATACTGGAACGGCACACCGAACATGGGAAAGAAATCGGCCGTGGTGTAGCGCGCGGTCTCGTAAAATGGATCGATCGCGGACTGCGCCGGCTGGATAGCGACCGAACCGCCTGTCATCAACGCCTGGCGATCCGCCCGTTTGGCCTGCAACAGGTTCATGCCGTCGATCCAGGTAACCCGATCCGGCGGTTCGTCATGCGGTTGATAGTCATCCATGTCGCGCGGATCAAGCTGCGGCGCGTACAACGTGCTGCTTCGTCCTGGCAACGGATCACCGGATAGCACGTGCAGTACGGTCAGCGTGGTCATGCTGGCACCGATGCCCAGCGCAATAGCCAGCACCATCAGCGCGGTAAGCGCCTTGTTGCGCCGGAGGCTACGCCAGGCAAGGTCAAAGTAGTAGCCGAACATTCCTTTCCCCTCAATGCACTGCCGCTTCTACAAGTTAAGAGTGCGTGCACCTCACACGCCGCCTCATATCAGCGCAGACAGGAACGGCGAGGCGCGCACCGGCGGACGCTGGCAACAGCCATCGAGTTCACTTTCCCCGCAAATGAATTCGTCGATAGAAGGCTTCACTCAAGTCTCCTGCCCTGCTCCAGCGATAAGCGGCAGCCTGATTCACCGTCAGCCAGCCGGCAGCAGATTTGGGGTAAATGGAGACATCAGCGTGGCGAGGCGGACGTTACCGACCCATCCGGGCGAATAACGCATCGCGATACCGTCGGCTGAGCCGGAGAATGCGGCCGTTGTGCAGCTGGATTTCGTAGTCCCCCTTGAAGAGCGGGGTGAGCGATCCGATGGCACTGAGGTTTACCGCCGTCGACTTATGGATACGCATGAAGCGCTGTTCGCCCAGTTGGGACAGCAGATCCTGCAATGTCCTGCGCAGCAGGTAGGTGCGCGCAGCCGTGTGCACGTGGACGTAGTTATCGTCGGCTTCGAGCCATTCGATGGATGCTGCATCGATCAGCTGTAGCCGCTCGCCATCCGGTACGAGCAAGCGCTCGCAGGAAGGTGCCGATGTTCGACCAATCGCTACCGCTGCAGCGCCGGATTCACGGGCGCGCAGACGTTCCCTGACACGCTGCACGGTGCGTGCGAAGCGATCCCGGTCGTAAGGCTTTAGCAAGTAGTCGATCGCATTGAGGTCGAACGCTTTCACCGCATGCTCGTCAAATGCGGTCACGAATACGATCAGCGGTGCGCTCGATGGTTCAAGCTGCGCCGCGACCTGGAGTCCCGACAAAGTCGGCATCTGGACATCAAGGAACGCCACTTGCGGGCGGAGCCGTTCGATGCACCGTGCCGCGGACAATCCGTCCTCGGCCGATCCGACCACGGCCAAGTCCGGTTGCTCCGCCAGCCAGCGTTCGAGTTTCTCGCGCGCCGGCGCTTCGTCGTCGGCGATTACGGCGCGGATCATTGGATGGCGTCCGTCAGCGAGATCGAGACGCGCGCGGCAACGCCATCGCCCTCGTTGCGGACCAGCAGGGATGCCGCATTGCCGTAGATGATGCTCAGCCGCTCCCGGCAGTTGCGGAATCCCAGCCCATCACGATGCTCCGGCGCCAGCATGGAGCCGGAGTTGCTAACGACGATTTCCAGTGAGTCGCTTTCGCGCCGGACGCTGATACGGATGTGTACGGGCGACACGGTACGCTCGACGCCGTGTTTGAACACATTCTCGACCAAGGGCTGCAGCAGCAGCGCCGGAACGGGGGTGTCGAGAAGAGTCTGATCGGCCTGCCAGGCCAGCGTTACACGATCCCGGAACCGCTCGCGCATGATGTCGGTATAAAGCTCAAGCGTGCGGAGTTCTTCAGCGAGCGGCATCATCTCATTCTCCGTTGACCGAAGACTGATACGCAGCAGATCGCCGAGCGTCGCAACCAGGTGATCGGCTCGTTCTACGTCTGTATGCATCAGGGCAGAGACGGTGTTGAGCGCATTGAACAAGAAATGCGGCCGCAGCTGACCTTGAAGTTGTGCAAGCTGTGCCTCGGCCAGCGCTTTCTGTGTTTGCAACAAACGGTGTCGCTGGCGTTGCCATTGTGCATAGGAATCGATGCCAAACAGGATCCCGAGCCACAGTCCCGCAAAAATCGTCAGCTTGATGCTCTCGTATACAAAGACGAAGCCCCAGCCTGGATGCTCGTAAGTACTGCCCACGGCGGCATAGACGCCGCCTCGTATCGCGTACACCGCCGAAATCCACGTGATGAAGACCAACGGCAACCACCACAGGTAGTTACCGAACCAGATCAGGGGTTTGTCCAAATACGATGCGTAGCGTCCGCGAACCCGGACTGCAAGCCACATCCATCCGGTTGAGACCAGTGCCGAGCTCCCCTCCCACAGGACCGGCTCCCACCACCGTGCGAGCGGATTGTGGAACTCGTTCCCAATGGAAACGCTGATCATGAGCAGCCAGAATGCCACCCACAACGCCCAGAACGTAGTCAGGGCCTTTGGAGGAAACGTCGCGCCGTCGCCGGTGTCGACACCTGCCGGCAGTGGGCGGGATAACACGTTCATGGCGATCGATTGTAGCCGCGCCTGCGGCGACTGACGTGGTCTATGTGGCAAGCGGGACCTGCGCGGGGCAAGCGGCCAGGCGGCGCATCGAAGTCGCTTTGTCAGCCGCTTGATGGCCATTCTCCTTCCGCCATTCCAACACGCTATTCCAACATTAGTGTCCACAGCAGGACGCTGCCCCTACCCTTGCTAATAACACTGCCTGATCGCCCCCTCGGCGTCAGGAGCCGCCACTCATTCGTCGGGGGCTGCTCCAGCATGCGCATCCACTGAACTGAAATTGCAGTCGAAGGCGCAGGCTTGCGGCCTCGCTGAAAGCTTGAGTGAGGCGCGCCATTCGCCAGTGGCCCCAAGGGCCACTCTTCCCGGCAGCCAGAATCTCTTGTCGATGCATGGCAATGCGAATCATTTGCATTTATCATGGTCCCGTTGATGGTTTGACCAGGCGTGTTGCTCGTAACGGACCTTCTCGTCCCCTGGGACTGAAAGGCCGGTCGGCATGCGCACATCGCTATCGGCCCCTTATATCTCCGCTCCCCGAATCCGCATGCCCGATCTGCCGTTCCGCTCACCGAAGCTCCCGCAAGCCTGGTTCATACGCAATCGCGTTGCTATCGCCACGCGCGTCCTGGCCGCGTTGTGCGGCGGTTATTTCGTTGCCTATGCATGCACGGCGTTGCTGACCGTGGTGCTGCCTATGGATCGGATCAACCGGGTAGTCACCGCCAACCTGCTGAGCTTCGTGGTGTGGTGCGCGGCGGCGATCTGGGTGTTTGCGGCGCGCAGCGCCTGGCGAAGTTGGTGGCCGCTGCTGCTGGCCGGTGCGGCAATGCTGGGCGTGGCGCTGGTATTCCGCGGCACCGGCATGCGGCCGTGAGGGATACTTTCAGGCAATCGATGGCGTGGCTGCATACCTGGGCCGGGCTGATCGTGGGTTGGGTATTGTTCGTGATCTTCCTGGGCGGCACCCTGGCCTGCTTTGACAAGGAACTGGATTACTGGATGCGCCCGGCGCTGCATCGAATGGCGCCAGGGGCCGTCTCGATGGATGCCGCCGCGGCCAGCTTGCGCGCCATGGCGCCGCATGCCGGAACGTTTTACTTGGAGCCGCCCACTTCGCGCGATCCCTCCATCCACGGGTTGGTGTTCGAACCGGGCAAACCGTACATCGACGTAGCCTTCAATCCGCACGATGGCCAACTGATTCCAGGCACCGTTGGCGGTACGTTCTTCTTTACCCTGCACTACGACCTGGAAGCCGGGACGATCGGTGTCTATCTGGTTGGCCTGGCCGGCATGCTGATGCTGCTGGCGCTGGTCAGCGGCGTAATCATCCATCGGCGCATCTTCAAGGACTTCTTCATGTTCCGTCCTGGCGGCGGACAACGCGCGTGGCTGGACGGACACAATCTCACCGGCGTATTGGGATTGCCGTTCCACCTGATGATTGCCTACACCGGCGTGGCCATCATGATGTCCAGTTACATGTTCGCCGGCGTCCAGGTGGCGTATCGCGGCGACATGGGGCGATTCTTCCAGGAGCTCGCCGGCGCTCCCGTTCCTCTCGCATTGCATCGGCCACCACCGCGGCGGGCTTCGCTGGACGCGGTGCTGGCCGACGCGGTCCGACGCCTCGATGGTCCGGCGCAGTACATGCAAGTGGATCGTATCCACGATGCGTCGACGACCATCAGCGTGCTGGCGGCCGGCAACGATCAAGTCGCCGGCGGACGCCGCACGCTGCTCTACAACGGAGTCACGGGCGCTTTCATGGCCGAGGCCAAGGGGCCCGAGACCGCCTATCGCACTTACCAATTTCTCAGCGGCCTGCATCGCGTGCAATTCGGTGGCACAGCGCTGCGCTGGCTGTATTTCCTGCTGGGTGGCGCCGGTTGCGTGATGCTGGCGTGCGGCATGCAGGTATGGATCGCCAAGCGTGCCCGACAGGCCGCGCTGGCAGGGCTGCGCTCCGGATACGGCCTGGTGCGCGCGTTGAATGTCGGCGTGCTTGCCGGCATGCCGTTGGCCTGCATCGCCTTGCTATGGGTCAATCGCTTGCTGCCCGCCTCGCTGATCGGACGCGCCGATTGGGAAGCACGCGGTTTTTGGGCGGCATGGTGGCTGGCCGCCTTCTGGGGCATCGGGCGAATGCGCCGCGGCAACCCCTGGCGCGAATTGTTTGCCGCCACGGCAGCATTGCTGCTGGCATTGCCGTTGATCAACGCCCTCACCTGTCCCTATAGCAGCCTGTTGCACAGCGTGCATGATCGCGACTGGACCTTGGCCGGCGTGGACCTGACCGCATTCGTGCTCGGCCTGGCCTTTGCGTGGCTGGCGTACCAATGCGGACCAACCGACACACCGGAGCACCCGACTACCCGCACCCGGCAAGCAACCGGCCGGCGCATTGCCGCGAACCGCGCATCGACACCTGCCGACGAGGTGATGCCGTGAGTTCCATCGTCGCCGTCTTCGCACTGGATTACCTCAGCTGGGCCCTGCTCTGCCTGGGCCTGCCGCGGCATTACGCAGGGCATTTCGGGGTGTACCCCGACGCGCGGCGTGCACGCCTGCTGCGATTTGGCGGATGGCTGCCGGCTGGCATGGCGTGGGCGTTGAGCGTCGACGAGTGGAGCTGGGACATCGGAACGGTGGCCTGGGCCACCAGCTGGATGGTGGCCGCGATGGGCTGGGTAGTGCTGCAGCCTTACCGCCCCCGGCTGGCCCGCATGCTGGCGCCAACGTTGCTGGTACTGGCCGTGCTCTGTCGACTGAGCCCGTGACAGTCATCGCGCCACACATTTTTGATCGACATTCCGAGGAGAACGTTATGCGTCATTCCATCCACGCGGCAGCGCCACGCCGAAGCCACGCGCATGTGCGGCGGGCGCCGCTGCCTTGGTTGCTGGCGCTGGCGCTCGGCTGTGGCGCTGTCCATGCACAAAGCAGCCAACCCGATGACCAGAGCGGCACTGGCCAGACCAACGGCAGCACCGCTCCGAATACACCGCGTACCTTGCAAGCGGTGCAAGTGCAAGGCACTGCCACACCCAATTTCGGCGGCGGCGAGATTGCACGCCAAGGCAACCTGGGGGCGCTGGGCGAGCAGGACCTGATGAACACGCCGTTTTCGATGACCAGCTATACCGAAGATTACATTGCCAATCATCAGGCCTACACCATTGCCGACGTGGTCGCCAACGATCCGGCGGTGCGTGTCGGCGACGGTTTCGGCAACTTTGCCGAGGTTTTCGTGCTGCGCGGCTTTCCGCTCGACGGTGACGACATCACCTTCGATGGTCTCTACGGCATCATTCCACGCCAATTGGTGGATGCCGATGCGATCGGGCGATTGGATGTGCTGCGCGGCGCCAGCGCATTTCTGTATGGCGTTTCGCCGGGCGGCAGCGGCATTGGCGGGTCGATCAATGTCGAACCGAAATGGGCGCTGGACACGCCATTGACTCGTGCCACGGTCGATTACGGCAGCGACAGCCAGGCGGGTGCCCAGCTCGATTTCAGCCGGCGTTTCGGCCCCGACGACCGTTACGGCATCCGTGTCGACCTTGGCGGACGCGATGGCGATACCGCGATCGATCGCGAAAGCCGCCACTCCAATCATCAGTCGATCGCCTTCGACTATCGCGGCGAGAAATTCCGCATCAAGGCCGATATAAGCCACCAGTTGCAGCGCATCGACGATGGCCGCAACGTGGTCTACCTCTCGGGCGATGGCGTGCCGAAACCGCCGCCGGCCAGCGCCAATTATGCGCAGCCGTGGAGCTATTCCAGCCTGGAAGACACCTATGGCGTCGTTCGTGCCGAGTACGATTTCCTGCCGGACCTCACCGGTTACATCACCGCGGGCGCCGATCATTCCAACGAGACTGGCGAGTATTGGTCGCCGACGGTCGATGGCAGCGGCAACGGTAGCGCCTATCGCCTGGGCGTGCCTTACCAGAACGACGCGCAAACCGGCGAGGCCGGCCTCAATGCCCATCTCGTCACCGGCGCGGTCACGCACAAGATCAACCTGAGCGTATCGGCACTCAACCAGAAGAAGACCGTCAGCTACACCTTCTCGTCCACCTTCCCTGCCGATCTCTACAACTACGTTCCCATTCCCTATCCGCCCACCATCCTGGATGGCGGCGTACCGGTAGTGACAGGCCGCACCAAGCTGCACAGCCTGGCACTATCGGACACGCTGGGCTTTGCCGACGACCAGGTGCTGCTGACCGTGGGCGCGCGGCAGCAGAGCTTGCAGACCCTTGGCTACGCCTACGGCACCGGCGCGGAAACCTCGGACTATCGCAAAAGCGCGACCTCGCCGGTGATCGGCCTGGTGGTCAAGCTCAATCCCAACTTCTCGCTGTTCGCCAATTCCATCCAGGGCCTGTCGCAGGGACCGGAAGCGCCGATCGGTGCGATCAATGTCGGCCAGGTGTTTCCGCCCTATCGCTCCCGGCAGCTCGAAACCGGCATCAAGTACGACCAGGGCGGTTTTGGCAGCACCTTCAGTCTGTTCCAGATCAAGCAGCCCAACGGCATCACCAGCGGCACACCCGCCGTATTCAGCATTGCCGGCGAACAACGCAATCGCGGGGCCGAATGGAGCATCTACGGTGAACCGGTGCATGGCCTGAAGCTGATCGGCGGCGCCAGCTATATCGACGCCAAGCTGACTCAAACCCAGGATGGCGCCGACAATGGCAATACTGCGGTCGGCGTGCCTAAGTGGCAGTACAACGCCGGACTGGAATGGGCGGTGCCACACGTCGACGGACTGGGCCTCGATCTGGGCCTCACGCGCACCGCCGCGCAGTATGCCGACGTGGCCAACACCTTGCGCATTCCCGCCTGGACCCGGGTGGACGCCGGGATCGACTACGCCACGACCATCGATACCCGCGCCGTGACGTTCCGCGCCGCCGTGCTCAATCTTGCCAACAGCAATTATTGGGCATCCGCGCTGGGCGGTTACCTCACCGAAGGCGCGGCACGCACGGTCAAGCTTTCGGCGAGCGTGGACTTCTAACCGGCGCCGCGCATGACGGGTGCATGGCGATGCAGGCCATCGCCATGCACGGTCCGTTGGAGTCGCCCGTTGTCATGGCAACGGGCGGCCCCTGCGCAAGCTTATGGAGCCCGTTCGGGTAACGTGCCACCCACGCATGCTTCACCGCCTGTTGATGGATGGGTGCGCATCGTCTGTCGTGCTCAAGTAACGCTCGAGGTGCATAGCGTGACGACGGCCAAGGCTCCCGAGGGCAGGCAGGTCATGCCGTTGCCGAAAAACCTGTCCACGGTGTTCCTGGGCGGGCTGTTTTTTTTCGCTGCCATGGCGTGCATGTATGTGGCAAAAGACGTCTTGCTGCCGATCATGCTCGCGTTTTTCCTGAAGCTGCTGGTCCAGCCGGGCATGCGACTGATGAAGCATCTTCGCCTTCCGCGCGTCGTGGCGTCGTTGCTGGCCCTGGCCTCGCTGATGGGTTGCCTGATCGGACTGGCCGACATGCTGAGCACGCCGGCCGGCCATTGGGCCCGGCGCCTGCCCGAAGGGCTGCCCCGCCTGCAGCAGCGGGTACGCATCGTAAGCGAGCCGATCGACACCATGGCGCGGTTGTTCTTGCATGCCAAAAGCATCGTGGTGGGCGGCAAGGCGCCGGCACCGCCTGCGCCGGCGACCAGCGTCGATTTCCAGCAGTTGCTGTTGTCGACCGTGCATCATTTCGCGTCGGGATTCGTCTGGACCTTCCTGGTACTTTTTTTCCTCTTGATCGCCGGCGACACCTTCCTGCGGCGGCTGGTGGAAGTGATGCCGACCTTCGGCGACAAACGGCAAGTGATCGATATCGCCCAGCAAGTGGAGGCGGATATCTCCGGCTACCTGGTCACCATCACCATCATGAATGTGCTGGTCGGCGTGGCTACCGGCCTTGGCATGTGGTGGCTGGGACTGCCCGATCCTTTGTTATGGGCGGTCGTGGCGTTCTGCCTGAACTACGTGCCCATTTTTGGCCCCTTGAGCGGCATGCTGCTTTTTCTTGCGGTCGGCATGCTGAGCCTTGAGCCTTTGTGGAAAGCCTTCATGCCCATGGTCGTTTATGTATGCGTGCATATGATCGAAGGCGAAGCGGTCACGCCGATGCTGCTGGCGCGGCGCTTTACCCTCAATCCGGTACTGGTGATCGTGGCGTTGCTGTTCTGGGATTGGATGTGGGGCATTCCCGGCGCGATTCTCGCGGTGCCGGTACTCGCGATCACCAAGATCATCTGCGACCGGGTGCGGCCACTTGCCGCGCTCGGGCATTTCATCCAGGGCGAGCGGCGCCTGTTCGGCCCTTGATGAAAGCGCAACCATTATGAAGTTGCCGTGCGACATAGCGCAGGATGTTTTCCATCCGCCCATAAAAGCTTGCCTGCTTTCCGCGCTTTCTCGCGTGCCGCGGCCGACCTCAACACCGCGACGACATCACCTGAGGCACGCTGGCGCCCGCGTAAGAAAGGCCTTCCGCAATCCGCGCGCGCCTGCGCCGCGCGACTAGTTCGGTTGCCTGCGCCAGGATTCCTGAGGAGATGGCATGCCCGACCAGCACTACGACGTGATCGTGATCGGCACCGGCCCGGGCGGCGCGTCGGTGGCCCATCGGCTTGCCGCTACGGGCAAGCGCATCCTGATGATCGAGCGCGGCGGCTACCTGCCCCGCGGCATCGAAAACTGGGATCCGAAGAAGGTGTTCGTGGACGGCCTCTACAACGCGGCCGAAACCTGGTACGACCGCTCGGGCAAGCCGTTCCATCCGGGGCTGCATTATTTCGTGGGCGGCAATTCCAAGGTATACGGCGCGGCGCTGTTCCGCTTGCGCGAGCGCGATTTCGAAGAGATAAAACACGCCGACGGCATCTCGCCGGCATGGCCGCTTCGCTATGCGGACATGGAACCCTATTACACGCAGGCCGAACAATTGTTCCGCGTGCATGGCCTGCGCGGCGAAGACCCTACCGAACCCGCGGCGAGCGCGCCCTATCCTTTTCCGCCGGTATCGCACGAACCGCGCATCCAGGAACTGCATGACCGTTTCGCCGGTCAAGGCGTGCGGCCCTTCCACATGCCGCTGGGCATCCTGCTGGACGAGCGGGATGGCAAGGTCTCGCCTACCAGCACCTGCATCCGTTGTGCCGCGTTCGACGGCTACCCGTGCCTGTTGAACGGCAAGTCGGACGCACAAGTGATCTGTGTCGATCCGACGCTGGCCGCTTATCCCAATGTCACGTTGCTCACGCATGCCTATGTGTCCACGCTCGATACCGATCCATCCGGCCGCCGCATTACGGCAGTGAACGTCGAACGCGAAGGCCGGCGCGAGGCGTATTCGGCCGACATCGTGGTGATGGCGTGCGGTGCGCTCAGTTCAGCGCTGTTGCTGTTGCGCTCGGCCAATGCGCAACATCCGGATGGGCTGGCCAACGGCTCCGGCCTGGTCGGACGCAACTACATGCGGCATAACCAGTCCGTGTTGCTGGCACTCTCGCGCGAACGCAACGACACGGTGTTCCAGAAGACCCTGGCACTGAGCGATTATTATTTCGGCGCTGACGATTGGCCTTATCCGCTGGGCCTGATCCAGATGACCGGCAAATCGCATGCCGGTACCTTGCGCGGCGAAACCTTGCCTTCCTGGATGGAGTGGCTGCCGGATCTGCCGTTCGAGGAAATCGCACACCATGCCATCGATTTCTGGCTTTCCAGCGAAGACCTGCCACGCCCGGAGAACCGCATACGCCTCGAACGCGACGGGCGCGTGGTGCTCGAACAATACGGCAACAACCTGGAAGCGCACGAGCGGCTCAAGCAAAAGCTGAAGCTGCTGGTGCAGGGTTCGGGCAAGCATCCGCAATTGCTCGAGCGCAAGTTCGAACTCGGCCAGGAAATCCCCATCGGCGGCACCGCCCATCAGGCCGGCACCGCGCGCTTCGGCACCGACCCTTCCCATTCCGTGCTCGATATCCATTGCAAGGCGCACGAACTGGACAACCTCTACGTTACCGATGCCAGCTTCTTCGTTTCCATCGGCGCGGTAAATCCGACGCTCACCATCATCGCCAATGCGCTGCGCGTTGCAGACCATCTCAAGCAACGGCTGGGCGCGGGTTGACGCGCCACTCGCCGAGGAGGCATCTCTGATGTCGTGGATAAACGTAATAGGCATGCCGCTGTTGATCCGCATCTGCCTGGTCGTGCTGTTTCCGTTCAGTGCGATGGACAAGATCTTCGACTGGGAGGGCGCACTCAAGCAGGCCAACTCCAGCTTCCTCCCTGGCGGATCGGCATTGCTGGTACTCGGCATGAGCTTGGAGCTGCTCGGCTCGGCCTGCGTCATCGCAGGCTGGCATGATCGGCTGGCCGCGTTCCTGCTCGCCGGCTATTGCGCGGTCACCGCACTGCTGTATCACAACTTCTGGGCGTATCCGGATTTCTGGCGCAAGGGCGACAGTGTGGCGCGCTCGCACTTCTGGGATTTCCTGAAAAACTTCGGGCTGGTCGGTGGCCTGTTGCTGATCACGTTCGGTACGCAACTGACGCCGGTACAAGCGTTCACCAGGCATCCGCTCGCGTCCACCCCGGTGTATGCATCGCCTGCGGATACCGTGCCATGAGCCATGTTTCTCGCACCGCCCCGCCCGCATTCCACTACTGGCAGATATGGACCGACGAGCAAGGGATCAGTCGTCAATCCCGTTGCGTGCTGGATCGGTTTGAGCAACAGAGCATGGGCGGTGCCGCGCCGCAATGGAACGATGTGCTCGGTACTTGCCAAGCCACCGTAATGTTTACCGTGCTGCCGGCGGGCTGGATCGGCGATTGGCACGAGAATCCCAAGCCGCAGTGGATCGTGCCGCTGTCCGGCCGCTGGTTTGTCGAGAGCATGGATGGGCAGCGCGTGGAACTGGGGCCGGGCGAGGTGTCGTTCGGTGGCGACCAAGATTGCGTCGCCGATGCGCACGGTCACAAAGGACACCGTTCCGGCACGCTCGGCGAACAGCCGGCGGTGCTGATGCTGGTGCAGCTCGAACAGCCCACGGCACGCGGCCGGCCGGCCAATGCGGTGGATGGCGAGCATGGATAACATTGAAATCATCGATCCGCGTTTTCGCGCCATGGTGCTGTCCAATGCGCCGCTGGAAGAACTTGCGGACGGCTTCCGCTGGCTGGAAGGCCCGGTGTGGTTTGCCGACCACGAGTGCCTGTTGTTCAGCGATATTCCGAACGATCGCGTCATGCGCTGGAGCGAAAGCGCAGGCATATCGGTATTCCGTCAACCGTCGCATTTCGAAAACGGGCACACGCGAGACCGCCAGGGGCGACTGATTTCCTGTTCGCATCGCGCTCGCTGCATTACCCGCACCGAATGGAACGGCCAGATCACGCTGCTGGCCGATCGCTTTGAAGGCCGCCGCCTGAATTCGCCCAATGATGTGGTGGTGAAATCCGATGGCACGATCTGGTTCAGCGATCCGCCCTATGGCATCCAGACCGACTACGAAGGCGGCAAGCAGGAACGCGAATTGCCGGCTCGGGTGTATTGCATGGATCCGCAAAGCGGCGAGCTGCGCTGCGTGATCGACAGCTTCGAAGGGCCCAACGGCCTGTGCTTCTCGCCCGATGAAACGCGCTTGTACGTGGTGGAGACAGGGCTACAGTTCGCCGCCGACGCACGGCATGAAATCCGTGTGTTCGACCTGCAGGCCGACGGTCGCGGCCTGAGCGGCGAGCGTTGCTTTGCCGGCGCGCACGCCGACGGCATCCGCTGCGACCAAGACGGCAACCTGTGGGCCGCTACCGAGGACGGCGTGCATTGCTACGATCCCGACGGCACGCTGCTGGGCAAGATCCATGTACCGTGTCGTGTTTCCAACTTGTGCTTCGGTGGCCGCAACGGCAGCCAGCTGTTCCTGTGCGCGTCGCAGACGCTGTTTGCGATCTACACCAACTGCCGCGGTGCGCAGCAGCCATGAAGGCGGGCCGCGTGCTGCGGCTGCGCTATCTGAGTCGCAATGTCAGCAACCTTGCGCGCGCTATCGCGTTCTACCGCGATGCGCTGGACTTCCAGCTCATTGCAGTGGCGCGCGTCGATAGCGCTTCGCTCGGCGTGCCAGGCATGCATGCGGACGTGGCCCAACTGCAATTAGGCCAGCAGGCGCTGGAACTGGTCGCATTCGATTCGCCCGGCCGGCCTTATCCCGGCGATAGCGGTTCCAACGACCTGTGGTTCCAGCATCTGGCCATCGTCGTGGCGGACATGCGCGAGGCGTACCGACAGCTTTGCCGTCATGCGTTCCAGCCCATCAGCGAAGATGGACCACAACGGTTGCCACCTAATACCGGCTCGGTCAGCGCTTTCAAATTTCGCGATCCGGACGGCCATCCGCTGGAATTGATCCATTTTCCGGTCACTGCAGGTAACGCCCGCTGGGCGCATCATGCAGGCTTGTTCCTGGGCATCGATCATTCCGCCATCGCGGTCACCGATGCCCAACGCTCGCTGGCGTTCTATACCTCGCTGGGCTTTCAGGCCGGCGTGCGTTCGGACAATAGCGGGCCGGCGCAACAGCGGCTCGATGGCCTGCCCTCCGTCGAGGTGGATGTCATTGGCTTGCAACCTGCGCGGGCGGAACCGCCGCACCTGGAGCTGCTGGCTTACCGCGTTCCGCCGGGCCGTTCGCCGAGTCCTCCGGCTGCCGCTATCGACCTGGCGGCGGATCGGCTGGTGGTGCAGTTCGATGATGCCGCAAACGCATCGGCATACCACGACCAGCATTCAACCACCTGGCCTTTATTGCAGGATCCGGATGGACACCGTCTGCTGATGCAGGCATCCATTGAAACGGATCACTAACGGCCGGAATCGGTCGATCGCCGACGGATCGGCGGCCCGACATTGAGTACGCTTCGGGTCAATCGCTCTTCATCGGTCTGGCCCATCGCAATGAAACAGGTGGCTTCGAACAATCCGCGCGCCACCTGGCGATAGGTGATGGAACCGGCACGACGCAGGACAATTTCCTCGATGGTCGACCAGTGTTCGCTCTTGATGGCATTGGAAAGCCAGCGCTCGGTCGTCCGGCGCGGTGGCATCCGCGCGAGCTGGAAGCCGTATAGCAGGGCGTCGGCGGGCACATCGCGAAGTATCGTTCCTTCAGGATCGATATCCGCGGCCTCGACCACAAAACGGATGGTGCCGCCTTCAAGCAGAAACCGCCGGAAGTCGCTTTCGCTCGGTCGCGCTCGAATGGCCATCGGGATGCCTCATTGCATCATCCCGGATTCCCGCAAGCATTTAAGCGCTGGCGCAAGTCGGACACAAGGGCTGGAAAGCAAACAGACGCGAGCGTTGCGTCCGAAATGAGGCACTCCTCGGATAATGCAGGCAAGCATTCAATGCGCGTTCAATATTCCATCGGGCAAACGTTGCATTGCCCGAACAAGATCAACGATACGTCACGATAGTGTCAGCTTCGCTTGACGGATGCATCCGACGCGGTCGTCGCCGAGGGCACCGGCACCGTGGCGATCGCCAGCTGCGCCGCTTCTTCGAAAGACTTGGCGACATGATCGACGCATGGGCCAGCCGCCATGGGTTGCGCGACCTCAAGCCATTGCGGCAGCAGCACCGCGACGATGCATGCATCGGGAAGGCGCTGGCGCAGATCCTGCGCCACCTCGTTGATCTGTTGTTCTTGCCGGGCAGGCGACGCGCTGACCAGATAGACCATGGACACCGCATCGCGCGTCGCCTCCGGATGCGCTTCCAAGGTAAAGGCGCGGATATCGTCCATGGAGAAATGGCGACTATCGATGCTCAGGTCGCGCAACACGCGCACCAGCAGTTCGGTGGCCAGTTCGTCGTTATCCAGACCAATGTCGATGCACAGCGCGATTGATCTGGATGCCACCGCCAGCGGGCCCTGCCAGCGGCCGCTGACACGCTCGCGGCGCTGGCGCAGGCTGAGCGCCAACGAACCCTCGCCGAGCACGGAAGCGTTGCGAGTACGCCAGCCGGAGCGCACGCCCGCCTCCCCGCCCAGCGTTTCGATCACGCGCACTACCGCCCTTCGCGCTTTCAGCCGTTGCTCGGGACTGATCGCGCCCCGCGAAAAATCGACATAAGCCAGTTGCAATGCCGGCAACAATACGCTGTCGCAATATTTGGCGAAGGATTTGCGCTTGAGGAATTCGCGCGCGGCCGCAATGACCTCTTGCGAATCGCCCGAGAGCGTGCGCTGGTAGAACCGCTCGGGCATGGTCAGCGCCGGCGCATCGCCCAGCAGGATCTCCAGCAGCGCCAGCGCCTTGACGTGGCGACCGGCGACCACCAGGCACAAGGTCAGCGGCGTGGAAAGAATCAACCCGGCCGCGCCCCACAACCAGCTCCAGAAGATCGCGGCCACCACCACCGCCAGCGGCGACAGGCCCGTGGTATGGCCATATAGGTGGGGCTCGATCAATTGGCTCACGATCACTTCGATTACCGCGAACAAGCCCAGCGTCATGAGCAGCAGCGACCAGCCCGGATCGACCGCCGCCGCGAGCAGTCCGGCCAATATCGCGGCCAGCCACACGCCGACATACGGCACAAAGCGCAGCACCGCGGTGCAGGCGCCCCACAGCAGCGCGTTGGGCAGGCCGATCAGCACCAGTCCCAGCCAGATCAACAGACCCACGCTCACGTTGACCGAAAATTGCGAAACGAAGAACCGCGACAACCGTTCGCCGCCATCGTTGATCGCCGCCGTGGTGGCGCGCAGGTCCTTGCCGCCGATCAGGCGGATAAAGCGATCGCGCAACGACTCGTATTCCAGCAACACGAAAACCAGCACGACCAGCACGATGCCACCAGTCTCCAGCGGCATCCAGATCGATGAAAGCACCCGGCTCACGGCGCTCAGCGAACTGCCTGGCGCGGCCGGCGCGCTTTCCGGCGCGGCGTAAGCGGGGACGACCAACGCGCCAGGCGCACCGGTGTATTGGCCAGTCAGGCCGATCACCCTGCCCGCCTCGCCTTGCATCGCCGCTACCCGTCCCATGGTGAGGTCATGCAGCATCTGCAACTTGGCATGGATGGTGGCTTCGTATTGCGGCAGGCTCCTGGCCAGATGCACGATCTGCGTGCCGATCACCATCATCAACCCACCCAGCACCAACACCAGCAGCAGCACCGCGATCAGCACGGATGGCGCGTGCCCCAGGCCAAGCCGCCGCCACACTCGCACCAGCGGCGCCATCAGCAACCCAAGGATGAGCGCAAGCGTCACCGGCACCAGTACATCCCTGCCGAAGTAAAGCAGCGCCAGGATCGCGGCCGTCGCGAGAATGGTCAGTGCCCGCTGATTGGCCACGGCCAGCGGCGACGGCGCGGATTCTGGAGGCATGCGTACACCCTGTTCCGTGAAATCGGCGGCGCCCGCTGGTGCCGCCGTCGCTAAATTACGCCTTCCGGAGGGGAAAGGACATGCCGGTCAATGACCGTGGGCGAGCCTCTGCCAAACACTCCGGGCTTGATACGGCGGAACCGGATGCGGATCGGCAGTTGGCCTTTATCTTCCGTGCCTTGCGGGAAAATAGGGTCGGTTGGGAAACTGCCCAAATCCGGCCACTCATCATTTCCTCGACACATACGCACAATCGGCCAGATACCAGCGCCACGGAAAATCCGTCGCTTTGGTGAGGCCGATGCGCGTGGTCTGCACCGGCTGCACTGGCGGCGGTACGCCATCGTCGACCAATGCATAAGCGTCGCCGCCGACCAGATCGATGCCATCTTGCAGCTTGCTGATGCTCATCGCCTGGGTGAGGCAGGCCGGGCCATTGCACAGCTGGCGATCGTTCTTCGCCAAGGGACGGGCCGCATGCATCAGGTCCAGCCCGGCCACTGGCTGCAGCGCGCGGATCAACACCGCCGAGCCTTCAACCGTTCCTTCGCACACCACATTGCTGCACCAATGCATGCCATAGGTGAAGTACACATACATATGTCCCGGCGGACCGAACATCACCGCATTGCGCGGCGTCTTGCCCCGGTAGGAATGCGCCGCCGGATCGTCGGCGCCGCGATAGGCTTCCACTTCGACGATCCGTCCCGCGCGGCCGTCATGGCATACCAGCAGCTTGTTCAGCAACGCGGGCGCCACGATCAGCGGATCGCGGCGATAGAACGAGCGTGGCAGCGGGCGGGGTTTCTTTCGGGATGTCGGCATGCTGGTCATACTAGCGGGCGATTTGGATGAGCCCCCCGTTGCGGGCATGCGCGAGGCGTTCTACATAGCAACAAACGATCGACACCTGGAACGACCGATGACTCTTTCCTCTCCCGCCACCTACGGCGAACTCCTGGAACGGATGCGCCACGAATCGCCGCTGGTTCAGTGCATCACCAACTTCGTGGCGATGAATTTCGCGGCGAACGTGCTACTGGCGGCCGGCGCTTCGCCGGCCATGGTGCATGCGCCGGAAGAAGCCGGCGAATTCGCCAGGCTGGCTGGCGCGCTCACCATCAATATCGGCACGCTTTCGTCGAGCTGGCTGGACGGCATGCTGCGGGCCGCCGCGGCGGCGAACGAGGTTGGGCGGCCGTGGGTGCTGGACCCGGTCGCGCACTTCGCCACCGGGTTCCGGCGCCAGGCGATCGATGCGTTGTTGCAGCATCGTCCGACCGTGATCCGCGGCAATGCCTCGGAAATCATGGCACTGGCTGGCGAGGCGAGCGCTGGCCGCGGCGTGGATGCCGGCGATAGCGTGGAGCGCGCGCAAGCATCCGCCACCGCGCTGGCGCAGCGCTCGGGCGCGGTGGTCGCGGTAACTGGCGCGGTGGATTGGGTTACCGACGGCCAGCGTGCGTTGCGCATCGCGGGTGGTTCCGAGCTTATGCCGCGCGTCACGGCCATGGGCTGCGCGCTCACCTGCCTGATTGGCGCCCTGGTCGCCGTGGCGCCGCAATCGCCCCTGGCCGCCACGGCCAGCGCCCTTGCCTGCTTCGGCGCAGCCGGCTCCCGTGCCGCGCAGCAGGCAACTGGTCCTGGTTCGTTCGCATGGCGCTTCATCGATGCGCTCGACGCACTGCATGCGAGCGAGCTGGCAGCGCAGGTGACACCCGCATGAGAAAGCCCTTCGATTTATCGCTTTACCTGGTGCTCGATCCGGAACTCTGCCAGCGTCATTCCATGCTCGAAACGGCCCGCGAAGCGGTGGCCGGCGGGGCGACGATGGTGCAAGTGCGGCATAAGCAGGCCTCCACCGCCGAACGGATTGCCCTGGCACGCACCATCAAAGATGTACTGCGCGGCACGACAGTTACGCTGGTGATGAACGACGATATCGAAGCGGCCCTCGCAGCCGGGGTCGACGCCTTGCACATCGGCCAGGACGATCTGTCGCCGGCCTTGGCGCGCGAAAGAATCGGTCCGGACATGATCCTCGGCCTGTCGGTGAACTCGGAAGGCGCGGCGCGCGCGGTCGATCCGATGCGTGTCGACTACGTAGGGGTCGGTCCCGTGTTCGCTACACCGACCAAGCCCGACCACGCGGTCCCGCTCGGGTGGGACGGCCTTGCCCGCGTCGTCGCCGCCTGCCCGGTGCCCACCGTTGCCATCGGCGGCCTGAAGCAGGCGCATGCCAGCGAGGTGTTCGCCGCCGGCGCCGACGGCATGGCGGTGGTATCGGCCATTTGCGGAACACCGGATCCGCGCGCGGCATCCCAGGCGCTGTGGGAGCGCATTTGCCGGGCGCGTGCCGGGTAGGCTCGGCGTATTTGCAAGGCTTTCTGCATCAAAGGGTGGCCGGAGTGGCCGTAAGCACGTGCCTACATAAACCTTCCATCACCTGACATGGACGGCGTAATGTGCGATAACAGCCGCGCCGGGAAGTCAGGCGCCGAGGAGGGGCCCCTCCTCAACATGGATGACCGATGCCCGACCGAGCCGCCGCCAAGGCGGCTCGTTTTGTATCCGCCCCTCCATTGCGACAATTCCGGCGGAAATGCGTCGGCGGAGCGGCCGCCGTGTTCTGCTGGCGAAATCATTACCTCCCCATCCGCTTGAACCAGGCGCGACTTTTCGTGCAGCACAGCCGACGGAACGGCAATGGATAGTCGGATCAGCGTCGTCCTTTTCTCGCACGACTGTCGACCATGTATCGCGCAACGCAACTGTCCATGCTTGAGCAAGGATGACGTTCGCAACGGAAAAGGCCTACGCGCAAGTGTGTCAGGTTGCACGATGCCATGCGGGCATGATCGCTAAGGTGTTTTCAAGCGCATCTCTTCGTCCAGCACATGCGCTTGCCACGCCATGCCGTGGCGTGCTGGATGCACGGCAACACTCACAAGGAGTGAGTCATGACACGCATCATGTCACGCACGTTCCTCATCACGCTGATGAGCGGCGCATTGTTCGGCGGGTATCCACATCAAGTCATCGCCGCGGACGGAAACAACGAAAAGCCAACCACGGCCGGCGTTCAAGAAAGCTGGGGCGAAGTATCCGCGACGCAGGACGATCCGGCGGCCGTGAGCGCCTTCTGGTCTTACTCGAAGATGAAAGCAGCCGAAGAACTGGAGCCATCGGACGTGCCGCCATCGCTTCCCGGCCAGCCGGATCATCGCTATTGTCCCGGCATCGGCGAATGTCCGGATGGCGACACCGCACCCAGCGACTTTTTCGGTTACCTGCCTGCTGCAACACCTTACGAAGCCAACCTGCTGACGCGCGTCAACGGCATCTTGTTTTTCGTCGCCGACCAATTTTTTCCGACGCTGCCGGACGTACCGCGCCATTGTTCCGCTTCGGTGATTCAATCGCAGGGCAGAAGTCTCGTGCTCACTGCCGCCCATTGCATCAAGGGCGGGAACGAATGGAGCACCAACTTGCTGTTCGTGCCTGCCTACAACGGGTCGCTGCCCGAAGCGGCGCGCGCGCCCTACGGCAAGTGGGTCGTCAAGCGCGCTTACCTGCCTGACTTTTTTTTACAGACCTCCAATGACATAGCCGTGCTCTCGGTATATCCCCAGCAAGGCCCGGACGGCGAGCCGGTTTACCTGCAGGACGCCGTACACGGAGGCCTGGTGCCACGCCCCAACGATGTGGAAGATACCTTTCCCCTGGTGCATATCTATGGCTATCCGGGTAACAACTGGAATGGCAAGGACGAACCGCTGGCCGATCGGACTGGCAAGCTCTCGTTCTGCCTGAGCACCAGCAAATCCAACGACAGCTTCCTCCTGAACACACCCAACTGCGGCATGCAGGTCGGCAACAGTGGCGGCCCATCCATCATCGTGCACGAAAACAGCAGCATCGAGCCACCGGAAGTCGTAGCGACCGTCTATAACTCTCAAGCCAACGCGCGTCTGCTCAAAGCCAACTTCTGTCCGATTTATCGCGCGGCAGACCAAGACGCCGCCGTGATCGATCCGGACGCCGTTTGCTTGCCCCAAACCGGCACCAGCGGTTCTTCGCACCGGTAGCTGGCCACGCCCCGACGCGCGGCGTGAAACACCCGGCTCCGCAGCCTCGGCAGCGCTAAAGCAACGCCGAATGAGTTGGCCTCAACGTGGATGACCGATGGCCTATCGAGCTGCCACCTGGCAGCTCGATTTTTATCCTCACCCGATTCCCAACAACCGTAGGTCCTGCGGCAACACGTTTCGCCATGCCAAGGGCCGCGCAACGGGCCGCGCGATGGAAAACAGCGTGCCCCGTCGCGTGTCGTCACGACGTCGAGATTTTGCCACGGTCACGGCCAGAAAAACTTGACGCCCGCGCAACACGCGACGGAGGAATCTTCGATGGCAGCCTTGAATGCCACTGACGCCATCCTTGAGTAACGCATGCGTATTACTGCCGCCGTCCTGGAACAGATCGACACACAAACCGTCCCGCACCGCATCACGCTCGAACAAATCGAGCTGGACGATCCACGCGACGATGAAGTGCTGGTTCGCGTGATCAGCTGTGGTGTATGCGGCACCGATCGCGGTTGCTTGCACGGGGTTGAGCCCTATCCCACACCAGGCGTACTCGGCCACGAAGCGGCTGGCGTCGTCGAAGCGGTCGGGCGCAACGTGACTCGCGTGCATAACGGCGATCGGGTGATGATCGGATTTCCGTTCTGCGGGCGCTGCTATCGTTGCCTGCGCGGCGAGCAGCGTTATTGCGAAAAGAATCGCGACCTGACCTTCAGCGGTTATCGGCTGGATGGCTCCGGCGGCATGCGGCGGCGCAACGGCGAGGAGCTGGCCGGACGATTTTTCCAGCAATCGTCATGGGCCACCCATACGGTTGCACTCGAACAGCAACTCGCCAGGGTGCCGGACAGCATCGAGCTGGAGATGGCCGGTCCTTACGGCTGCAGCATTTCTACCGGCGCTGGCACCGTATTGAACGAATTGCGTCCAGAACCCGGTACGTCGCTCGCCGTGTTCGGCGCGGGCAACGTCGGACTCGCCGCGGTGATGGCGGCGCGGCTTACCAGCGTCGAACACATCATCGTGATCGACAAAGTGCCCGAGCGCCTCGCCCTGGCGCGCGAACTCGGCGCAACCCATACCTTCCACGCATCGAGCGACACGGTCGAGGAAATCAAGGAACTGACCCGGCACCGGCTCGATTACGCGATCGAGGCGACCAACGGCGCCAACCTCGTTGCCGATGCGGTCGCCGCGCTGGGCATGCGCGGCACCTGCGCCGTGGTGGGCGGCTCCAGTCCATCTGCCAAGGTGACCCTCAAGCATGCCGACCTGCTTGGGCACGGCAAGCGCCTGATCGGTGTCATGGGCGGCGGCGGCCAGACTCCCGCTTTCCTCGAAAGCCTGATGGCACTGCAAGGCCAGGGACGATTCCCCTTGGAAAAACTGGTGCGTTTCTATGACTTCGCCGACGTGAACCGCGCCATCGACGACAGCGACGCGGGTATCACGATCAAGCCCATCCTGCGCATGCCTGCCTGATTTTTTACTGGAGTCGCCATGTCATCGCTCACTTCCGTTGCCCGTTTCGACCACCAGGTCACCGGCGTCACCGTCTCGCGGGATGGCCGCCTGTTCGTCAACTTTCCGCGCTGGACCGAAGACGCACCCGTTTCCGTCGCCGAACTGCTGCCCGACGGCAGCCTGCGTCCGTATCCGGACAAACATTGGAATGCATGGCGCAACGCCAAGGCCAGCGACATGCCGGTGGCCGAGCATTTCGTATGCGTGCAATCGGTGGTGGCCGATGGCCGCGGGGCGCTGTGGGTACTGGACCCGGCCGCGCCCGGCAATGAACGAATCCTTCCCGGCGGTCCGAAACTGGTCCGCATCGACCTGTGTACGGACAAGGTCACGCAGGTCGTCTTGTTTCCGGAAGAGGTCGTGTTGCAAGGCAGCTACCTCAACGATGTTCGATTCAGTCCGGATGGGCGCACCGCCTACATCACCGACTCGGGCACGCGCGGCGCGATCATCGTGGTGGATCTCGCCAGCGGCGACAGTTTCCGCGCTTTGGACGGACACGCCTCGACGCAACCGGAAAAAGACGTCGTCGTGAACATAGACGGCCAGCCGCTGTGCCGTCCGGACGGACGCCAGCCGGTGTTCGCTTCCGATGGCATCGCCATCGCCAATGATGGCCGCACGTTGTATTGGCAGGCGCTGACCGGCCGCACGCTGTACAGCATCGCCACCGACAAGCTCACCCGCGATACGCCGGCCGCCGAGATCGAGGCGGCCGTCACCAAGGTCGGCACGACCAACGTCGCCGACGGCCTGTGGATGAGCAGCACGAACACGCTCTACGTCACTTCGCCGAGCGACAATGCGGTGAAATTCTGGAACGGCAGCGCGCTGGAAACCGCCGTATCCGACCAGCGGCTGCGTTGGCCCGACACGCTTTCCGAAGGGCCGGATGGCACGCTCTACATCACCGCGTCGCATATCCAGGATTCGGTGTGGTTCAAGCCCGATGCCAGCCGTTCGCTTCCTACCGCGTTGTTCTCGTTCGCACCCGTGCATTGACGGCGGCAATGCTGTGCTTTCTATTTGCTGCACGAGATTGACATGATTGCCCACAAGAAACCCGATCCGCACGCTCATGCAAATCCTGTCGAGACCGCGCAGGAATTGCTCAAAAGCAAGCGCGAGCGAAGTCAAGCGCCACCGTCGTGGCCGCACGCCGAGGACCAGCCACGGCAAGCGCAGGTCTCCGCACGCACGTCATCGCTCGAATTGAATCAAGGCATGCCATCCGAATCCGGTCACGAGCGCAACGACATTGGCAAGCGCCATCACTGACGCCGGCCAGCAGGCACGGCGGTGAGACCGCTGGCCTGGATGTTCTTCCTGGGCGCGATGCTGCTCGCCACGTCGCTGTCCGCTGGCTGGCTGCGGCGCATGCCGGTAACGCCTTTCGCCTTGTATGCGCTGGCCGGTTTCGCGCTCGGGCCGACCCTGTTCGATGTTGCGCACGTCGATTTCGTGCAACACGCGCACTGGCTTGGCGGGATCAGCGAAGGCGTGCTTGTCGTATCGCTGTTCCTCACCGGCTTGAAGTTGCGCCTTCCATGGCGGCATCCGTCGTGGCACGTCGGTTGCCGGCTGGCGGCGCCGGCGATGCTGCTGTGCGTGGCGGCGCTGGCCTGGGCCACGCATGCATGGCTTGCCCTGCCATGGGCTGCGGCACTGGTGTTCGCCGCGATGGCCGCGCCGACCGATCCGGTGCTGGCGAGCCTGGTCTCGGTGGATGACGCCCGCGATGGCGACGCCCTGCGTGTCGCTCTGTCCAGCGAGGCCGGACTGAACGATGGCGCCGCGCTGCCCTTGCTGATGCTCGGCCTGCTATGCCTTTCCGGCACCACCGACTTGCACGGCGTGTGGCAATGGTTCTGGCTCGACGTCGGCTGGGCCTTGCCGGCGGGGCTGGCGATCGGATTCGGGCTTGCACGCCTGGTCGGCATCGCCGCCACGCGCGCCAAGATGGCCAGCGGCGATCGCGCTCCCAGCGATTTCCTGGCGCTTGCCTTGATCCTGCTTGCCTACGCCTGCGCGAAGTTGCTCGATGCTTCAGGATTTCTCGCCGTGTTTGCGGCTGGTATCGGCCTGCGCCACACCGAGTGGCGCGTAGTCTCCCAACACCCGCATCCACATGCCGGGCAAGACCAGGCCGGCCAGGCTCATCCGCCGGCGGAAATGCTGGTCAATCCCAACCAGCGCGACGAAGTGGCGCTGGAAGAACCTTCCGCATCCATCGGACTGGTGGTGTCCGATGCGCTTTCCTTCGGCGACACGCTGGAACGGCTGCTCGCCGCCGGCACCATCCTGGTAGTAGGCATTGCCTGTGCCGGCGCGTGGAGTATGGCCGGGGCATGGATGGGCCTGTTGTTGTTCGTGGTGATTCGGCCGGTATCGGTCTGGATCGCCACCATGGGCCTGGGTACGCCGCCAGTGCGGCGCCTGCTGATGGGCTGGCTGGGCATACGCGGCATCGGCAGCCTCAACTATCTCGGCTATGCGTTGACGCACGGCCTGCCGGCTGCGCTGGCCCCGCGGATCACCGCGATGGTCACTACCCTGGTCGTGCTGAGCGTCGTGGTGCATGGCGTAAGCTGCCAGCCGTTGCTGGCGTGGCGGGAACGGCGATTGCGCGAACGCGGGCGTTAGGCCGAGTTGATTCTTACCTTCACCGCGGTCGCTGGCAGGCAAGCGCAATATTTTTCGACGATATTGGCGCTTGCGCGCAAGCTCACGCATCTTTCACGCATCGGATCGTTCCATAAGCCGCCATACCCAGGCGATAAGCCGGGCTATGCCAGGGAACATCCAGACGAGGGGCAAGGCGCATGGGGAAAGGATCGCGCGGGAACGAATGGCTGAAGCAAGTCGCCATCGCTGTTGTCTATGCATTGACGTATCTCGCCATCCGCCCTTATTCCGATGCGCATTGGCCGGTGACTTCCGGACTGCGCATGGCTTGCTTGCTGCTGGTTCCCTATCGCTATTGGCCTGCGTTGGTAATGGGCGAAATCGGACCGCTTACCTATACCGTGTTCCAATGCGCGGATCCATTCGGCTTGACTTGGGCGATCATATGTTCGATACCGCCTGTCGCCACCGGCATGCCCATCGTGTGGTACTGCCGCCGCCATATGAAGCTGTTTCCGGCGCAACGTGTGATCGATTTGAAAGTACTGCTTATCTGCACATTGGTCACATCACTGGCGTGGGCACTAATCACCTATGGCGCTACACTCACAGCCAAGGTGCCCACTGATAGCCCGGTGCAAGTAACGCCATTGATGCTGGTCGACTTTTTCGTCGGCAACTATGGCGCGGCCTTGACGGTGATTACCTGGCCGCTATTTGTACGCATCGATAACAACGGACTGCCCTGGAAAGAGCGTGTACGCAATGCATTGAGTACCACCTTGTGTCTCGATACCTTGTTGGCGCTGATCCCGTCGTTGGCGCTGATGACATGGATGAGCCATCGCAGCACTGGCGAAACGGCGCAAATCCTTCAGATGTCGATGTTTTTGCCGGTAGCGTGGCTCACTTTCAAGTACGGCTGGCGCGGCGCCGCAACGGGTGGGCCGCTGGCCGTGCTCTGTATCTGTCTGCTTACCAGGCGTGAGGTGCCCGAACCTGGCGCCATCCAGACGCAGGCGCTCATCGCGATAGCGATTACCTGCCTTCTTGTGCTTGGCACGCGCATCACGACACAGCTTTATAACGAGCGACGCGAACGGCACGTAGTAAAAAACGCCCTGCAGGTAGCACAGCATTGCTTGCAGATAAGCGAAAAGCGACTACGCCAAACCTCGCAGGCACTGGAGCTGGTAGGCGGCTCGTTGGCCATCACACACAGCCGGATGGTGCAGCGTGTACGCCACCTGCTGCCTCCGGATGAAGGGCAAAGTCTGACGCGCCAGGCGACAACCACGCGAAACCAACTTTTCCGGCTAGCCGAATCTTTACATCCGGCAGCTTGGCGGGAGCGCGGCCTGCCGGCGGCACTGCGCGAAACGATTGGCCGCGCCCTCGATGAAGCTGGCATGTTTTACAGCTGCCGTATCGAGGGCCGTCGTCTATCGCAACTTGCACCTTCGGTACACCAGATCATCTATCGGCTGGCTTGCGAAGCAGTAGCCCATATCAGCCTGGATAAGCATAATTATCAACAGGTGCATTTGATGTTGCGTGGTGGAGAAACAAAGGGGCTGCGATGGGCTGTGCTACGCATCGAGGGAAAATATAGCGCGGAATCCGGGCATCCAATCCCCCACCATGAACGCCAAAACTTATCGGCTAAGCTGGGCATCAGCAGTGTAGACCTCGAAGCACTCCGCGCCCTTGTCGCGCTGTTCGATGGCGTAGTGCACGTAACGCAAACAGCACGTTCAATCCGCGTGACCATGCTGTTGCACGATGCGCAACACTTGGGGTCGGAAGCAGCCATCGAAACTCATCCAACGCAATTATGGGTGCGTTGAGGCTATCACTGCACCCAATTTGATTGGGTTGCGGGGATTAATTTCCGCGGCCTCCCCCGCAACTCGAAATATTGCATTGCGAATTCGTGGCGGCATTGAAGGCCGTGCTTCCATCGCTTTGCGGCATAGCCGAAATGCTGACCGTGCCATCGCTGTACACGATCGTTGCTGCCGTATTGGTCAATACCTGCGACGTCGTCACATTCCCCGCATCAACACCCACCGGCAACACGATCACCGTGCCCGCGGCCGTACCGATCGCCGCGTGTACCGTGCCGTTGAGATCGTTGATCTGCACGTACTTGATGCCGTGCAGGGTGAACACATAGACATGCCATTGGGGACTGGCGCTGACATCCGCCGCGTTCGGCCAGGATTGGCCCAGGCCCGAGGACAGCGCCGAGGTTTGCGCGAATGCGGACGATATCGTGCCTGCGGCGATCAATCCGGCCAGCGCGAGCTTGCGTGCCAGGCTTCCTTGGATACGAGACATCGGACTTCCCCTTGGTGATGGTAGTGGGCCTACCGGAGTGCCGAATGTAGCAGGGCAAATGTCATCGGTGCGGCGTGTCCTGTACACATATTCAGTGCCATGCCGGACGACGCCGTTCCTTCACGCCGCCTTGACGCACTTTCTCAGGCGCCATAGCGGCGCTGGCACAGCTCGCAGAAAAAGCTGCGGCGATTGCGCTTGCCCAGGTAACCGCGCGTCAGGGGGACATGGTGGATCGGGCAACTGCCCTGGTTATGCACCAGCCAATGCTTGCGCAGTACGTGCGCCTTCTTCCAGTCCAGGAACCGAAAACTGTATTCGCGTGCCTGGGCCACGATCTCGCTCGACTTGCGCGGCGGCAGGTCGCCGACGCGGGAAAGCGGATGCACCTTGCACAGGAACAACACCTCGTTCTTGATGATGTTGCCTACGCCGGCAAACACGTCCTGGTCCAGCAGCGCATCGCAGATCAACGCCTCCGGCATGGCGCGGAGCTTCTTGCGCACCAGGCGGGCGTCCCACTGATCGGACATGATATCGATACGCCAGTCGTACTGCGACGCGATGTCGCCTTCCAGCAGCTTTACCGAGCAATTGTAGAAATTGAGCTCGCCCTTGGCGAAAACCAGGCCGAGCCGCGGCACGATATCGCGCTGCTCATTGATCCGGTAGCTGCCGAACATCAACAAGTGCACGCGCACGAAAAATCCGTCGAACTGGATCAGCGTCTGCTTGCCGAAACTGCGCAGGGCGACGATGCACGCGCCCTCGATGCGCGCCATCGCGATCTTCGCGTTGCCATGCGCGCGACGCACGCGCTTGCCGACGAAGATCGATGCCTCGTCCCGCAGTATCGCTATGGAAGGGCCTTCCGGCATCTCGATCCCGGCTTCAATGCGCAACCGCCGCGATGCCCGCGGCAAGCAAAGCCAGGCCAAACACCAGCCACGCTACCTGGTCCCCTACCCGCCCCGCATGCAGCGAACGCAACGCGCCGATGGAAACGTGCGCCGGCCACAGCGCGCGATGCTCGAGCAGCCTGGCGGCGAACAGTTGCAATGCGGCGATCACCATGGCCAAGCCGAGCGCCAACCATGCGAAAAATTCGCTGCTCGACGATGGCGCGGAAGCGGCCGGCACGACATAGGCCTGCGCGCCACTCAGTACCGACCACGCGGGCATGTGCATAAAGGTGGCCGCGGCCATGCGCGCCATCCGCCGCAATGGTTCGCCCGCCACCAGGTTGGCTGCTACCAGCATCGCCAGTGGTACGAACATCATCGACCAGGGGCGGTCACCGCTTTCCGATTCGTGCGCGGCAGGTGCCTTGCCCGCTGGCAATTCGCCCTTGCCGAGAAAAATCCGCACACCGGCGCGCAGCACTGCCGCACCCGTGGTGGCGGAGGAAATCACGATGATCGCGACCAGCCAACCCGTGCCCTGCGCCTTGCCGGCGCCTTCGATGGCTTCCGCGCCCGCGGCCATGATGCCGACCGGCAAGCCGGCCAGGCACAATCCGGCGATGGCATAAAAGCACCCGAGCAGATGGCGATCGCGCGCGCGCCCGTAGAGTTCCAGTTCGTCCACGCTGTCCAGCGTGGCGGCGAGCATCCCGGCGGCCATGAACAAGGCCGCTTTCACCATGCCGTGGCCGAGCATGTACAGCAGCCATCCAGTCGCGCCGCTGCCGGACACCAGGCACAGCGCGGCCAGCATCACGCCGACGTGGCTCACGGTCGAATACGCCAGCAGGCGTTTCAAATGGGTCTGCTGCAACGCCATGAGACCGCCCACCAACGCGGTGACCGCACCGATCGGCAACAGCAGTGCATGCAGCAAGGCGGCAACGGCCGGCACGTCCACGTAGGTGGTCATCGCCAATCGGCCGAGCCCGAACAGGCCAACCGGCACCATCACCCCGGAAAACACTACCGAGACCGGCGTAGGCGCTACCGCGTGCGCGTCGGCCAGCCAGAAATGAAACGGCACGGCCGCGGCCTTGATCAGCATGGCCGTGCCCATCAACACAAACGATGCCTCGGCGAGCACGTCGGCATGACCGGCCGCGAACAGCTTGCCGACCAGCGCCATGTCCAGCGCGCCGGTGGCCGCATAAGCCAGCCCTACGCCGGCCATCATCAGGAAACTGCCGAGCGTGTTGACCACGGTGAAATTGAGTGCGCCTTCCAGGGCCGCGTCTTCTAGCCGATAACCGGTCAAGGCAAAGGCGATCACGCTCATCGTCTCGAACCAGACGAAGGCATTGAACAGATCGTGGGTGAAGCAGAATCCGATCAGCGCGGCGCAGAACATCAGCATCAGCGCGTGGAAGTGGGCGCGTACTTCCTCGAAGTAGTGCCAGGAGAACATGAAGGTAAGCGCGAACAGGCCGGCAATGAAAGCACCCGCGCCGGCGCCCGCGCTATCCACCACGAAGCTGATGCCCAAGACCGGCCCATGCGCGGGGGCCCATCCGCCATACCAGTACACCATCGGCATATGGGTGGCCGCATGCGCGAGCGCTGCGCACTGGATACAGATTGCCGCGGTGGCAAGAATCGCCACCGCATCGACGATCCGCCGCGGCACCGCTTTTTCAAACAGCAGGGCAAGCGCCGCCACCAGCAGCGGCAGCACCACCGGCAACGGTATCCAGTGCAACAGGTTCAAGGAATCGGCTCCAGCTCTTCCGGATCGAGCGTATGGCGGCGCTTGTGCAATTGCAGGGCCAGCGCCAGCAGCAAGGCGGTCAACGCCGCGCCCACCACCACGTCAGTCAACACCAATGCCTGCATCACCGGATCGACCGCCGGCGTTCCCGGCGGATGGTCATAGAAGATCGGCGGACCGGCATGCCATACGAAACCGATCGCCAGCAACAACACGTAAGTGCCCGACTGCACCACCGAAAGGCAACCGATCAGGTGCACGAAATGGCGGCTGGTGACGATGCCATAGATACCGACCGCCATCAGCCAGGCCGCGGCCAGCCAGGGCAGCAACGTGATCATCATGGCGATGCTCCGGATGCGGGCTCGCGCGTTTCTTCCAGGAACTCCACCAGCACGCTGGCGAAGCCGCCGGCGATCGCGATGGCAACCGCCAGGTTCATCAGCGGGATCAGGCCGCCGCCGAGCAGCGACTTCGGCGCGCCTTGCGGCAATACGTTCTCCAGGAAACCCGCCCCCAGCGCCATCGGCAACAGGCCCACCAGTACGCAGCCGACCGCGCCGAAGGCCTCGCTGCGTTGCATCACTTCCGGCGGCATCACCTTTCGCCAGCTGCGATAGCCATCGCCCAGGAACAGCAACAACAAGCCCGAGGCAAAGATCGCGCCGCCCTGGAAACCGCCGCCCGGTGTCAATTGGCCGTGCGCGATGACGTACAGCGAAAAAGCTGCCGTGCCCGGCAGCATCCAACGCACCAGCAAGGCGACAGCCTCGCTGCGTGGCGGCAACAGCCGCCCATCCGTATGGATAGCCTGGTCGGATGCATCTTCGCCGCGCCCGCCACGCAGCAACACGGCCAGTCCGGTGGTCGCCGCCACGAAGATGAATTCCTCGCCCAGCGTATCGACGCCGCGCACATCGAAAATCACCGCCGTGACGATATTGGTGGCCTGGCGCATCGAAGGCACATGCGCATTGATGATGGCGCCATACGCCGGCAAGGCCTGCCCGAACGCGGGCATATGCATGGCGACCAGCACGCTTGCCGGCGCCAGTACCAGCAAGGCGAGCACGCACAGCAAGCGGCGCAGCAGGAGCGCATGTTTCGGCGCGGACGTGCTCATGAGGGTTTGTTCCGGCGTCCGCCGCCGCGCACGCTGGCCAGCACGGTCAGGAACATGACCGGCACCAGCGCGGTACCGACGGCGATCTCCGAGTACGCCACGTCCGGCGCTTCCAGCGCCAGGAACAGCATCGAAAGCATCAAGCCATGCGCGCTGATCATCAGCACCTGCCGTTTTGGCCGGCGCGTCAACGCCACCAGCGTGCCGCTGAGCATCACTACGAGCAGGCAGCCGGCAATGGCGGGCGTCATGCTTCACCCCCTTCACGCGGGCGCATCAACCGGCCCAGCGCGTGCGCAACGCCCACGCTGACCAACGCATTGAACAGCCACAGGAACGCCACCTTCGCCGCAGCGAGCGACCAGCCTGTCTGCGCCAATACCACCACCAGCAGCAGCGGCGAAGTCGCCAGCGGCACGAAGCTGACCGCATGCAAACGATCCATGCCATGCGACAGGCGCCATAGCGCCGCAGCGGAAATCCAGCAACATGCCACCAGCAGCACCAGCATGACCTGGATCAACAGGTTCATAGCCAGCGCTCCATGTACAGCGTATAGGCCAGCGTGCCTGGCAGCCCGAGCAAGGTGAGCGTCAGCGCCAGATCGATATACGAAGGCTGCTGCATCGCCAGTGCGATCAACACCAGCACCATGGCGACGATGCAACTGATGAACTGCAACACCAACGGCCGCGTCCGCGTCGGCCCGCCTCGCGCCAGCAGCAGCCCGGCGACCAGCGGCGGCAACAGGGCGAGGATGGCGATCCAATACATGGCATCACTCCGAACGGCGGGTAGCGTCGGCGCGATGCACGCGCAAGGCTTGGTGGTGCGCCTCGATGGTGTACGCCAAGGGGCCGAACGACGTCGTCAGGATGGCCAGCGCGCGCTGCTTGGGCACGGTACGCATGTCGGTGCCCTCGATCAGCACCGGCATCGGTTCCATCAGTTGCTGGCCGTAGCGCCTGCGCCATATGGAAGCCAGCACGCGCCAGCCGCCTTTGGGCACATCACGCAATGCGCCATTCGCGGCAAGTTTCAGCATATGCAGCGGTTGCGGCCTGCCGACGAAACGGAAGGCCGACCAGCGCAGCAACCGTCCATGCCACAGCGCAGCGAACAAACCGGCAATGGCTGCGACAACCACCTCGGCTACCGACACGCTGCCCGCGAACAACAGGCAGACCGCGCCGAACACAGTTGCTTCCAGCAGCAAGCGCCACATCTTCACGCTCCGGTGATTTTCTTTGATTCTGCCACCCGTCGCGTGCAAGAAACGCGCACGGATGAGCTCGCCCCTTGCCGCGACACAAGTGCGTTGCGTGCACCATCTGCGCGCCTGTGCGCATCCGTGACGGGGCCGCGACAAAAGCTGCACAGCACATGCACGGCGTTCTGCCTAGCTTGCGTTTGAGCTATCGCGCCGATGCGCGCGAGCGCCTTCGTTTTTCCTCTGCATGCCTGCGTGAGTTCCCTGATTTACGTTTACGCACGCTGCCGCCATCATTTGGAGTGGAGCGCCATGAGCAAGCCAACCGTCGGAGATTTCCTGGTCGAGCGATTGCACGCCTGGGGGGTGCGGCGTATCTACGGCTATCCGGGCGATGGCATCAACGGCGTGTTCGGCGCCTTGAATCGCGCCAAGGGCAAGATTGAATTCATCCAGGCGCGGCACGAGGAAATGGCCGCCTTCATGGCGTCGGCGCATGCGAAGTTCACCGGCGAGCTGGGCGTATGCATCGCCACCTCCGGGCCTGGCGCGGCGCACCTGATAACCGGGCTCTACGACGCGCGGCTCGATCACATGCCGGTACTCGCCATCGCCGGCCAGCAGGCGCGCGCCGCGCTGGGCGGACACTATCAGCAGGAAGTGGACCTGCCTGCCCTGTTCAAGGACGTCGCCGGCTCCTTCGTGCAGCAGGCGAGCGTACCGGCGCAGATACGCCATCTGGTGGACCGCGCCGTGCGCACGGCCCTGTCCGAGCGCGTGGTCACGGCGCTGATCCTGCCCAATGACCTGCAGGATTTGCCGTATGAGGCGCCGGGACGCAAGCACGGTACCTTGCACTCGGGCGTGGGTTACCGCAAGCCCAAGGTGGTGCCTTACGAACAGGACCTGCGCCATGCGGCCGATGTGCTCAACGCAGGCAAGAAAGTCGCGATCCTGGTCGGCGCCGGCGCACTGCATGCCACTGACGAAGTGATCGCAGTAGCCGACAAGCTCGGCGCCGGCGTGGCCAAGGCGTTGCTCGGCAAGGGCGTGCTGCCGGATGACCTGCCGTGGGTCACCGGCTCCATCGGCCTGCTTGGCACCGAACCTAGCTACAAGTTGATGACCGAATGCGACACCTTGCTGATGATCGGCTCGGGCTTCCCCTATTCCGAATTCTTGCCCAAGGAAGGCAAGGCGCGCGGTGTGCAGATCGATACCAAGGCCGACATGCTCAGCCTGCGCTATCCGATGGAAGTCAACCTGGTCGGCGACAGCGCGGAAACGCTGCGCGCCCTGCTGCCTCTATTGCAGAAAAAGGAAGACGAAGACTGGCGCGAGGACATCCAGCATTGGATGTCCCAGTGGTGGAGAAAACTCGAAGGGCGCGCGCTGGCTTCGGCGGAAACCGGCGTCAACCCGCAGCGCACGGTATGGGAACTGTCGCCGCGCATTCCCGCCAACGCGATCGTCACCAGCGATTCCGGCTCCGTCGCCAACTGGTATGCACGCGACTTGAAAGTGCAGCGCGGCATGCTGTGCTCGCTTTCCGGCGGCTTGGCTTCCATGGGTGCGGCCGTACCCTATGCGATCGCCGCGAAATTCGCCTGGCCGCAGCGGCCGGTGATCGCATTGGTCGGCGATGGCGCGATGCAGATGAACAACATGGCCGAATTGATCACCGTGGCCAAGTACTGGAAGCAATGGGATAACCCATGCTGGATCTGCATGGTGCTGAATAACGCCGACCTCAACCAGGTAACCTGGGAACAGCGTGTGATGGAAGGCGATCCCAAGTTCGAAGCATCGCAAGATATTCCCTCGGTGCCGTATCACCGCTTCGCCGAATTGATCGGCCTGAAAGGCATCTATGTAGACGATCCCGAACAAATGGGCGCCGCCTGGGAAGACGCGCTGAAATCGGATCGCCCGGTGGTGATCGAAGTGAAGGCCGACCCGAACATACCGCCGCTGCCGCCGCACATTACGCTGGCGCAGGCCAAGGCCTTCGCAACGACGCTGATGGAAGGCGATCCCGACGAAGGCCACATCGTGCGCGATACCGCCAGGCAGGTATTAGGCGCGGTATTGCCCGGACACAAGGACAAGGAGTAATGAGGGCCGAGCCTGGCTCCGTGCCCGACCCTCATCCGGCATGCCGATGACGGGCAAACGCACGTCATGGATCGCGCTTGGTTGCGCGGTGGCGACGGTTGCGGCGACGGCGGCGCTCGCGCCGCATGCGTCCGGCTTGCTGCCGCGCCGACGCAAGCGGGCGCGGCAGGCGCATGTCGAAACCTCGCGCAGCTTCAATCGCGGCTCCGCCCTGCTGGCTTGTTCGGTGCTCACCGACAGCGCCATGGAACACTATCGCGGCGCCTTCTCCAATCCGGCGATGTATCTGCCGCCTGCCGTCGCCACGCTTTCGCTCCTGGCCGGACTGCACGGCGGCGCCGACCGGCATGCGCGGACACACGAAGTGCGCCATGCGATCTACTGGGGCGCCGCGCTGACCGGTGTGGCCGGCACCGGCTTTCACCTCTACAACGTCATGAAGCGCCCGGGCGGCTGGAGCTGGCAGAACCTGTTCTACGCCGCACCGCTCGGTGCGCCCACCGCGCTGTTGCTGTCCGGTGCGCTCGGCGCCGTGGCCGAACGCCTGCGCAACCAGCCGGCGCGTGCGCCGCGCTTGCTGGGCATGCCAGCCGGCAAGGCGCTCGGCTTGCTGTGCGGCATCGGCCTGGCCGGTACGGCGGCCGAAGCGGCGCTGCTGCATTTCCGCGGTTCGTTCCAGCACAAGGCGATGTATGCCCCGGTCAGCGTACCGCCGGCGGCATCCATCCTGTTGCTGCATGCCTCGCTGACCCCGCCGCGCCCACGCTGGCTGGCGCGCACCGTACTGCAACTCACCTGGCTGCTGGGCTGGATCGGTACCGCGTTCCATGTGCGCGGTGTCGCACGCCATCACGGCGGCTGGCGCAACTGGAGCCAGAATCTGTTCAACGGGCCGCCGGTGCCGGCACCGCCGAGCTTTTCCGCGCTGGCGCTGGCGGGGCTTGCCGCGCTGCGGTTGCGCGAGGGGGAGAGACGATGAGCACGCCGACTCGTTATCCGGACTACGACGTCCTGCGCAAGCGTCAATCGCCATCGTGGGACGAGGTGACTCGTTCGGTCATCGACGAGCGCCTCAAAACGCCTTCGGATCCGTGCTTTCTCGATGCCGTGCAATGGCGTGCGCTGGAGGCGTTGTGCGCGTGCATCGTGCCGCAAGATCGCCAGGACCGGCCACCGGTACCGCTGGCCGGCATGCTCGACCAGCGCCTGCATAAAAACAGCGGCGACGGTTTCCGCCATGCGCGCCTGCCGCCGTTGCGCGATGCGTGGCGCATCGGCCTGGCCGCGCTCGATGCGGAAAGCAAGGCGCGGCATGAACTGCCGTTCGCCAGCCTCGACCACGACCGGCAGGTAGCATTGCTCAAACAGCTCCAGCACGGTGAAGTCGCCGGCAGCGCATGGCACGGCATGGATGCGCAGTTGTTCTTCACCCAGCGGGTGTTGCCGGATATCTGCGGCGCCTATTACTCGCACCCGTATGCGTGGAGCGAGATCGGCTTCGGCGGTCCCGCCAATCCGCGCGGCTATGTGCGCATGTATTACGACCGCCGCGATCCGTGGGAAGCGGTCGAGGCCAAGCCGGGCCAGGAGCAGCGTGCACGCCGGGAAAACCGCCGTGTCCGCTGACGCGCAACACCAGCCACGCGGGAAAAACGGCCGTGCGCCGGATGTATTCCGGGTCGGCGGCTGGGTGCCGATGCGCGAATATCCGCAGAACGAAGAGGTGGATTTCGCCATCGTCGGCACCGGCGCCGGCGGCGCCACCCTGGCCTGCCGGCTGTCCGAATTAGGCTTCAAGGTGATCGCCTTCGACGCCGGCGCCTGGTGGCGCCCGCTGGAAGAATTCGCTTCCGACGAATCGCACCAGAAGAAACTGTTCTGGACCGACGAGCGCCTGTGCGACGGCGAGGATCCGGTCAAGCTCGGCAACAACAACAGCGGCAAGGCGGTAGGCGGCAGCATGGTGCATTTCGCCATGGTCTCGCTGCGCTTTCGTCCCGAATGGTTCAAGGCACGCACGCTGCTGGGCTACGGCGCGGACTGGCCGCTCGACTGGCGCGAGATGTGGCACTACTACGCGCAGGTCGAGGACGCGCTGAAAATCTCCGGGCCCGTGCGGTATCCCTGGGGTCCGGACCGCGGACGCTATCCCTATCGCGAGCACGAATTGAACGCGGCGGCGCTGGTACTTGCGCGCGGCGCCGAAGCGATGGGTATCGCCTGGACGCCGACGCCGCTGGCCACGATCTCCGCGCCGCGCGGCCTGGCGCATCCATGTGCCTATCGCGGCTTCTGCGTTTCCGGCTGCGCCACCAATGCCAAGCAGAGCACCTTGAATACATGGATCCCGCGTGCGTTGCAGGCCGGCGCGGAAATCCGCGACCTGTCGATGGTCGGCAAGATCGCGGTCAACGATGCCGGGCGCTGCACCGGCGTGGAATATTTCCGCGAAGGTCGCTGGCAATTCCAGCGCGCGAAAAACGTCGTGGTGGCCGGTTACGCGATCGAGACCCCGCGCCTGCTGCTGCTCTCGGCTACCGGGCGCTTTCCGGACGGGCTCGCCAACAGCTCCGGCCTGGTCGGCAAGAATTTCATGGTGCAAGCCAACCAGGCGGTATGGGGTTTGATGGACGAAGAAATCCGTGCCTACAAGGGACCACCCTCGCTGGCGATCACCGAACACTGGAACTACACCGACGAAGGCAAGGATTTCTTTGGCGGCTACTGCTACATGAGCCAGGGCCCGCTGCCCATCGTGTGGTCGCTGGCCGAGGCAAAGCGCGGCCTGTGGGGCGATGCGCTGCTGCAGGAGATGCAGCACTACAACCATCAGGCAGGCCTGAAGATCGTCGGCGAAACCCTGCCGCAGGAACGCAACCGCGTCACGCTGGCTGATGAAAAAGACGAGCACGGCCTGCCGGTCGCGCGCGTTACTTTCTCGTATTGCGACAATGACCGCCGCCTGATCGAGCATTCGCTCGACTTCATGGGCAAGGCATTGCACGCGGCCGGCGCAAAGAACATCTGGCGCGAGACCGACGATACCTGCCATCTCAATGGCACGGCGCGCATGGGCAGTGATCCGCGCAGCAGCGTGGTCAACGCGGACTGCCGCAGCTGGGACATTCCCAATCTCTGGATCTGCGACGGTTCGGTCTTTCCCACCGTCGGCGGCGTGAATCCTTCGCTCACCATCCAGGCCATCGCCTGCCGCACTGCGGACAGGATCGCAGTGCTCGCTTCGCGCGGCGAGCTATGACGGACGAGAGCGTTTGGCCCGGTCGCGTTCCCACTTGTTTTCAAGGGCTATTGCCTGGGCAATGCGAAGCACGTCGAGGCTGCGCACGCATCACGCCTTTTCGTTGATGACCAGGTCGAGCACGCGCTTCAATTCCGGGAGCCCGACTGGCTTGACCAGGTGGCAGTCGAAGCCGGCGTCCGTGGTGGCCGCCCTATCGGTTTCCTGGCCCCAGCCGGTTTGCGCGACAATGACCGTGTCTTTGAGCACGTCGTCTTGACGAAACAGCCTGCAAACCGCGTGTCCGTCCATATAAGGCATGCCGATATCCAGCAGCACCGCGTCGGGCCGGAATTCGCGCCCCGCCTCCAATGCCGAGCGGCTGTCATGGACCAGCAGGAAATCGTGGCCCATATCTTCCAGCAGCCAGCCAACGGTTTCGGCCACGTCGGCATTGTCGTCGACGACGAGTATGCGCAATCGCCTGCCCGGCTCGTTTTCACCATGCGGGTCGCTGCTGGGGGCATGCCGGACTTCCTCCGGCATTGCCGGGAGCCGCACCGTGAAGGTGGCGCCGCGGTCGATGCCATCACTTTGGACCGAAATGCTGCCTTCGTGCATCAGCACCAGTTGCTTGACCAGGGCAAGACCGATGCCGAGACCGCCCTTGGCGCGATGCACATGGCCTTCGACCTGCGTGAACATCTGGAAAATCTGCGATTGCATCTCGGCGGGAATGCCGATGCCATTGTCGGAAACGACGATGACAAGCTCGTCGTGCTCGCGATAGACATCCAATGCGATCACGCCATTCTGCGGCGTGTATTTGGCGGCATTGTTGAGCAGGTTGCCAATCACCTGGGCGATGCGGGTCTTGTCCGCCTTGATCGAAATCGGATACGAAGGCAACGTGACGTTAAGTGTATGGCTGCCGGCATCGATCAGCGGCCGGCACAGTTCGACCGCCGACTGCACCACCTCGCTCGCCGCCACCTCGGCTTTCTGCAGCGTGATCTTGCCCTGGCTGACGCGGGAAACATCGAGCAGATCGTCGACCAGCCGGACCAGATGGTTGAGCTGCCGGTCCATCATGTCACGCACCTGGGCGGCTCGTTCCGGATCGGGACAGCCGCTCAGGACATCGATGCCCATGCGCAGCGGCGTGAGCGGGTTGCGCAATTCGTGGGCAAGCACCGCCAGGAACTGGTCTTTGTTTCGATCCGCATGCCGGAGCGCCTCCGCCGACGCCTCCAGTTCGTCACGCTGGGCGGCGATCTGCTGCTGCTGGCGATGCAGCTCGAAAAAGACGTTGGTCTTGCTGCGCAGGATATCGGTCTCGATGGGCTTCTGGATGAAGTCGACGGCACCGGTCTCATAGCCGCGAAACTTGCGCTGGCTGTCGGCGCTTCCGGCCGTGACGAAAATGATGGGAACCCGGCGCGTGCGATCGTTGCCGCGCATGAGTTCGGCCAATTCAAATCCATCCATGCCCGGCATCTGGACGTCCAGCAGAGCCAGCGCGACATCGTGGACGAGCAGCAGCTCGAGCGCCTCTTCGCCCGAGCGCGCTTTCAACAGCACCAGTCCGTCGCGGCGCAACAGCGCCTCCAATGAAAGGAGGTTTTCCGCAAGATCGTCAACCAGGAGAAAATAAATCGGTGCCATAGACGACTTGCGCCTCACAAGGATTTCAGAAACTCGGATAGTTCGCCCACGGAGAGCATCCGGGCCTCGCTGCACGCGGCCAATGCCGCTTCCGGCATGGCCGAAGCGTAAGCCTGGGATGCGTCCTGCACGAGTACCATTCCGCCCGCTTCCTGGATGGCCCTCAATCCGTTGGCACCATCCTCGTTCGCTCCGGACAACACGATGCCGACCAATGAAGGGCCGTAAATGTCGGCAGCACTCTCGAACAATACGTCGATGGCCGGCCTCGAATAAAACACCGGCTCATCCGAGGAGAGCGCCATCGTTCCATCTTTCTCGATCAGCAAGTGATAGTCCGGAGGAGCCACGTATACGGTTGCCGGACAGATGGGTTCCTTATCCTCGGCTTCGCGAACTTCGAGCTGGCATTTCGATTGCAAGACTTCCACCAGGGCGTTCTTCCGATCGGAGGGCACGTGCACCGTTATGAAGATGGATGCCTGGAAACCCGCGGGTATGCTTCCGAGGATCGTTGACAATGCTTCGAGAGATCCCGCCGAACCGCCCATCACCACGGCTTTAACGAGCGGGCGATTCATGCGTCACGTTTTTGGTAGATGCGTTCATTTTTATCGAAATCGAGGAAAAAATCGGCTTCGCTGGAAAAGCGGAGGCTTTCTTTCGCTCCCAGCCCAAGGAACCCTTTCCTCACCAGCGATTCGCGGAACAACTTCAACGTTCGATCTTGCAGTGTCCGGTCGAAATAAATCAACACATTCCGGCAGGAAATCAGGTGCATTTCACCGAATACCGCATCGGTAACCAGGCTGTGGTCGGAAAATACCACCCGGTCGCGCAAGGTGCGGTCGAACGATGCCTTGCCGTAGGCGGCACTGTAGTAATTGGAAAGCGACGATTTGCCGCCGGACTTCTGGTGGTTTTCGGTGAACAGCTTGATCCGGTCCAACCCGTAGATGCCATCCGATGCCGCCTTCAACGCCGCCTGGTTGATGTCGGTCGCATAAAACATCGTGCGCTGTTCCAGGCCTTCTTCGCGGAACAGGATGGCCAGCGAATGAACTTCTTCGCCGGCGCTGCAGCCGGCTATCCAGACCTTGAGCGACGGGTAGGTCCGCAGCACCGGCACGACTTTCTCGCGTATCGCCCGGAAATAGCCGGGGTCGCGGAACATTTCGCTGACCTGCACCGTGAGATAGGCCAGCACGTGCGGCAGGATGCGCGTGTCGTGCAGCAGACTTTCTTGCATGGCCGAGAAATTGGTGAAGCCGAGTTTTTCTTTCAGCTGCCGCAGCCTTCTCTTGATCGAAGCCGGCGCGTAATCGCGAAAATCGTAGTGATAGCGCTGATAGAGCGCCTCGAGCAGCAGCTGGATTTCCAGGTCCTCGACCGGATCGTTCACGTCAATTCCTCAGCGTGACAGCCAGACGCGGACCAGCGAGAGCAATTTGTCGACGTCCAGCGGCTTGGCCATGTAATCGTTGGCCCCGGCCTGCAGGCAGGTCTCCTGGTCGTCGGGCATCGCCTTGGCGGTCAGCGCGATGATGGGAAGTTTCTTCCAGCGCGGGTCTTTGCGGATTTCGCGCGTCGCCGTCAAGCCGTCCATCACCGGCATCATCACATCCATGAGCACCAGGTCGATTTTCTTGCCGGTGTCGTCCTCGGACTTATTGAGCGCGGCGATGGCTTCCTGGCCATTTCTCGCGATCACCACCGAAGAGCCGTGCGGCTCCAGGATGTTGACCAGGGCATAGACGTTTCGAACGTCGTCCTCGACCACGAGGATCCGGCGTTTTTCCAGCACCGCGTCGCGATTTCGCGCCTTCTGGATCATGCGCTGCTGTTCGAGCGGAAGGTCTGAAACGACCTGGTGCAGGAACAGCGTCACTTCATCGAGCAGGCGCTCGGGCGATTTGGCGCCCTTGATGATGATGGAGGTCGAGTAGCGGCGAAGGCGCTGCTCTTCATCGGCGGACAGGTCGTGACCGGTATAGACGATGACCGGCGGGAAGGCATACGTACCCTCCTCGCTGAGCTTTTCCAGCAGCGAGAAACCCGATGCGTCGGGCAGCGACAGGTCGAGCACCATGCAATCGAACGTGTGCTCTTCCAGGCGCTTGAGGCATTCCCCCGCCGTTCCGGCGCCGATGATCTCCACATCGTCCGAGCGCAGCAGTGCGCAGATAGCCTCGCGCTGGACTTCGTCGTCTTCGACCACCAGCACGCGCCGTATGTCCTGGGAAAGCCGCGCTTCGAGCTTGTTCAACACATCGGCCAGTTGCTCGCGCTTGACCGGCTTGAGCAAATAGCCGATCGCGCCCAGCGAAAGCGCCGCGTGCGAGTGATCGCTTGCCGAAACCACATGCACGGGAATATGGCGGGTGCGGACATCGCGCTTGAGCAGGTCAAGCACCGAGAGCCCGGACTGGTCGGGCAGGCCCACGTCCAGCACGATGGCATTGGGCAGATACCGATGCGCCAGATACAGGGCCGTTTCGGCGCTCGTGGCGATGAGACAGCGGAAATCCATTTCATGCGCCAGGTCGCGCAAGATCTTGGCGAAGCTTTCATCGTCTTCGACGACGAGCAGGACGCGCTTGCGGTCGGACAGGTTTTCGCGGTCGTCCTGCAGTTCCGATATCGGAGCCGCCTTGCCGGCAGCAGGCTCGCGGTTGACCGGTACGCTCGGGACAGGGCTGGACAGCGGTGTGTCCTCCCGGCGGTCGGTCGCGGCACGGGACAGCTGTTGCGATACCACCACGGTAAACGTGCTGCCTTTGCCCGGATCGCTCTGCACGCTCAGGCTGCCGCCAAGAAGGCGCGACAATTCCAGGGAAATGGACAGGCCCAGACCGGTACCGCCGTACTTCCGGCTGATGGTCCCGTCGGCCTGCCGGAACGCCTCGAAAATGCGCTGCTGCTGTTCTTCCGAGATGCCGATGCCGGAGTCGATCACCGAAATGGCGATCTGGTCGCCCTCCTTCGCCTGCAAGTGCAGCTCGACGGCGCCGGTTTCGGTAAATTTGAAGGCGTTGGAGAGCAGGTTCTTGACGATCTGTTCCAGCCGCTGGCGATCGGTACGTATGATCGCCGGGCAACCGGGCGCGATGGACGCATCGAAGGCCAGGCCTTTTTGGTCAGCTACCGGCTTGAACAACGACGCCATGTCGTTGACGAGCCGCTCGACCGAAACCGGCTCCGGCCGGATATCGACGTGGCCAGCCTCGATCTTGGATAGATCGAGAATGTCGTTGATGAGCGTCAACAGATCGTTGCCGGAAGACTGGATCGTCTTGGCGTATTTGACCTGTTCCTCGGTCAGGTTGTTGTCGGGATTGTCGGCCAGCAGCTTGGCCAGGATCAGCGACGAATTCAGGGGCGTGCGCAATTCGTGCGACATGTTGGCGAGGAAGTCCGACTTGTAGCGGCTCGCCTGCTGCACTTCGCGTGCCTTGTGCTCGATATCGAGATTGGCGCGTGTGAGGTCGTCCCGCTGTCGCTCCAATTGCTGCGCCTGCTCTTCCAGCTGCGAATTGGTCTGCTCCAGCTCGACCTGCTGTTGTTCCAGGCGCAGCTGGGATTCCTTGAGGGCGCGGCTTTGTTCTTCCAGTTCCTCGTTCGAGACGCGCAGTTCCTCGCCTTGCACCTGCAGCACTTCAGACTGCCGCTGGGTTTCTTCCAGCAGCGTCCGCAGTTCGGCGCGATATTTCGCCGAGCGAAGGGCGGCGCCGATAGTCGAGGAAGCTTGTTCGAGCAGCGCCACCACATCGTCGTTCACCGGACGCAGGAAGCCCAATTCAATGACCGCGTTGACATCGCCATCGGCCACCACCGGCGAAATAACCAGATGCTTGGGCTTGGACTGTCCCAGCGCGGATTCGACATACAAGTAGTCGTCCGGCACGTCGGGCAGGATGACGGTCTTGGCCTCCACCGCGACCTGGCCGAGCAAACCCTCCCGCGGCACAAAGCGTTGCACGATTCTTTCGGCCTGGGCGACGCCATACGTGCCGATGCGCTGGTAATGCTCGCCCATCCCGACAAACAGCGCGCCGGCCTGCGCGCCGAGAAAGCGCGCGAGGAAATCCAGGATGTTCTCGCCCAGACGCTCGGTTTCCGGGTCGCCCAACATCACCGTTCCCAGCTCCAGCTGCCCGGCCTGGAGCCAAGTCTCCCGCTGGCGCGCGCGCGCTGCATTACCTATCAATATGCCGACCAGGATGGTCAGCACGATTCCCACCAAACCCGAAAGCGCACCCGTGGTCAGTGCCGAGTTGTAAGCCACCGACATTTCCTGCAACCGCCTTTCGCGCAGGCTCAATTCCTCTTCCTGCATGTTGGAAAGCTGCGCGCGAATGGCATCCATGTCGGCCTTCCCGCGATCCGTATTCACGATTTCCAGGGCCGCATCCATGCCTTTGTCCTTGCGCGCATCGATGGTTTCCTTGAGTTCCGCCAGTTTGTCGGTCACAAATCCATTGAGCACCTTGATCCGCGCCTGCTGGCTGGGATCGGCCTGGGTGAGCCGGGTGATGGTATCGATCGCCGAGGGGATCGCGGCCAACGCAGCCCGGTAAGGTTCCAGATAACGTTCGTGCCCGGTGAGCAGGAATCCACGCTGCCCGGTTTCCGCATCTTGTGCGCTTGACAATAATCCGTCGATCGCCGTGATGGTTTCCTGCGAATGCACCACCAGCAGGGTATCGGTCCTGATCTTTTGGATGTTCAAGTAGGCGATGACGCCGCTTACGATGAAAAAGGCGACGACACCGAGCAGGGCGAACGAGGTTCGCTTATCGGCGAAAAAATTGCGCAAGGGAGCCCCACGGGAATTGGTTGGATGCATTGGATCGGCGTGAACTGTCACAGGTAAGCAGAGGAACGACGATTCGGGACGGTCAGCTGGTCATATTCGCACTCGCCCACCGATTTGTGGAGGGCCGTTGTCCCGGGCTCGGATGTTGTCACAACCGGCACGCTTCCAGGCGCCGGCATCTGCAACAAGGCAACCGTCCGCATTCCGGCATCGCGCGGCTTTCCGGCATGGCGGAGTCACGCAGCCATAGCTCCCCACGAAATCCCGGCATCCACGGTCGGGTAAAGTGCTGAACGTCACGCTTGCGCGATGGGGTTTTCCCGCAGCAGCCGTTCCACCAGTGCCGAATCCAGATAGGCACGAACGCGCACGATGCGCCCGTCCTGGAAATAGACGATCCAGCAATAGCGGTTGTCAAAGCGCAGGCCGTTCAACGCCGTGGACATGGCGTGCAGTTCCACCACGGCCTGGTCGCCGGCCACGATGCAATGCTCGAGGCGAAGCCGGGCACCGTCCGGCAGCACCTTGTCCAGCTTGGCAAAGGTGCCGTCGATAAAGGCTTTCTTGGAGGGATAGTGCCCGGCCAGCGGATGGGTGCCCATCACGGTCCAGTCGACATCCTCGGCAACATGGTCGAAGAAGGCGGAACCGTCGCCCTGCTCCAGTTGCTTGAAGATGCCTTGCACGTACTCGGCGGTAATCGTCACACCGGCATCCCTAGAACGCCGAGGGCGGCAGGGTGTGCGAGGGCGGCGAGCGCACCAGTCCCAGCAGGTCTTCGCTGAGCATCGAGGCATGCGTGGCGAACAAGCCATGCGAGGCGCCTTCGTAAGGCCGGAAAACACTGCCCGGCAGCAGATCGGCGGTCCGGCGGCCATTGGCGGCAAAGGGGGCGATGCGGTCTTCGGTGCCGTGGATCACCAGCGAAGGCACGTTGATGGCGGCGGCCATGTCGCCGGTGAAATCGGTTTCCGCGAAGGCACGCACGCAGGCCAGCATGGCAATGCGCGATGCCGGCACGGCGAGGGAGCGGATCCAGTCCACCGTCGCCGGGTTGATGCCGGAGCCATCCAGCAGCTGTCCGACGAACTGGTCGATGTAGGCCAGGCGATCGGCCCGGATGCGCGTGCAGACATCATCGAACCGTGCCTCGTCAGCACCTTCCGGATTGTCGCGACTGCGCGCGATCGACGGCGTGATCGTGCTGACCAGGGCGAAGCGGGTGACGCGCTGGCCGAGATGGCGGCTCATGTAGCGCACCACTTCGCCTGCGCCCATCGAGAAACCGACCAGAACGACGTCGTGCAGGTCGAGTTCGTCCAGCAGGCTTTTCAGGTCGTCGGCAAAGCGATTGTAGTTGTACCCATCGACAGGCTTGGACGATTTGCCAAAGCCGCGGCGATCATAGGTAATCACCCGGCAGCCGCCACTGGCCAAGGCAAACGCCTGCTCTTCCCACATGGCGTGATCGAACGGCCAGCCATGCAGCAGCACTACCGGTGGCCCATAGCCGATGTCCTCGTAGTAGAGCTCGATCGGCCGGCCCAGGCTATCCGTTTCTACCTGTAGCATGCTCATGGCACTCTCCTCTTTCTATCTCGAACCTAGCGTCACGGCGATGAAGACGATGCGTAGGGACCGCGCATGCGTTCAGTTCTCCGCCGGATTTTTCGCGGTTGGCGTGGAATCGTTCGGGGTAAGCAGCGTTTGCGTGCGCGGATTGGCGATTTCGATGCCGAGTTCGCGAAAACGCAGCAGGATGCGGCGATTGAGTTCGCGCTGCACGCCCCAGCGGCCGCTGTCGGTACAGGGAATCTGTCCGTCGATCGTCACTTTGGAGCCGTCCATGGCATCCACCCCCCATACCTGGATGTCTTTGAGGATCGAGCCCTGGAAGGCGGGATCGCTGCGCATTTCGCTGCCGATCTTCTTCAGTTCCTCCATGGCGCGATCGACATCCTCGACATGGGCGATGTTCACGCTCATCGCGGCATTGCCCAGTCCGCGATTGGTGTTGTTCACCGTGGTCACGGAGCTGAAAGGCACCGTGTACAGCGAGCCGTCGCCGCCGCGCAGCCGCACCGTGCGCACCGACAGATACTCCACCGTACCGGACACGCCCGCCACGGTGACCCAGTCGCCAACCTGCATGGCGTTTTCCATCAACAGGAAAATGCCGGTGATGAAATCCTGCACCAGCTTCTGCGAGCCGAAGCCGAGCGCCACGCCGACGATGCTGGCGCTGGCCAGTAGCGGCGTGGTGTTGATGCCGATCTCGTTCAACGCGGTAAGGCCCACCACCAGCACCACGGCGACCAGCAAGCTGGTGCGCAACATCGGCAACAACGTGCGCAGCCGCGCGGCGCGCATCAGGTCGCCATGGCCGGTCCATTCGTCGATGCGCCGCTCGATGCTGATGCTGGCCGCTTCCCAGACCGCGATGGCGATCACCGTCGCCACCAGGATGGTCAATGCGGCCGAGGTCAGGTTGCGCCCGATCGCGCCGTGCACGAACCAGCCGACGGCATCCAGTCCCCAGGCTTGCAACAACGCGACGACAGTGAAGACGATGATGAAAAACGAAACCAGCCGGCTGGCGACCGGGTAATAGCGCCGGGTGAGCCGGTTGCGTGCGCTGCCGGCCGGCACGGCGGCGGCCGCGTCGCCTTCGCTGCGCCGGAACAGCCGGCCCAGCGCTCCTTGCGCGAGGATCGCGAGCAGGCGCGCGGCAATCAGGATGCCGGCCGATACGCCAATGAAATGGATCAGCTTCGGGAAACCGTCTTCCACGCCTAGCGCCCACACCACCCATACGCCCATCACGAACACGATCGCGAACAGCGCCCATACTCGCGCCAGCCAATTGCGCGCCGCGGCCACCGGTCCGGTGCTCGCCGGCGGCGCGGCGATCGCCTGCGCCACCGGCCGGCGCACCCGCAGGATCAGGATCACCGCGGCGATGTGCACGCCCAACGAGACCAGCTTGATGAAGGCCATGCGGCTTGCCGCGCCGCCGCCCAGGGCCAGGATCGTGTCGCCGATGGCGATGCCGAAGGCCGCCAGCACGACGATGCAGCGGATCCAGGCGAGCAGGATGCCGGTGGTGCGCCGGCTGACCCGCAGCACACACAAGCCGGGCCCTTCCGGCGAAACCAGCAGGCGCAACACGGCAATCGTGACGCGGGTGGTGATGTACGCATCGATGAACGCGCTCACCACCGCGTGCACGCGCTCGACATTGCCGCCCAGTTCGCGCAGCACCAATCCGGCTACCACAAAGAACACGATCAGCGGCAACAGGTTGAGCAACAGCGCGCCCGTGGCGAACAGCAAGTGGTGCAGCGTATTGACGTAACGCGCCGGCCTGGCGTAATGCGCCGCTTTGTGCATTTTGTCCTTCAGCGTTGCAACGGATGCCGCCGCCACCAACGTATCGCGCGGCTTGTCCTGCGGGCCGCCCGCGGTGTTCTGTGCGCCGACGCGCACCGGCTCGACCCGGTCGATGCCATCTTCATGCGTCTGCACCAATGCCACGTCATCGGCGGCTGGCTGCACCCCGGCCGTCGCTTTCGCCTGCGTATCCGCGCCTCGCTCCGCGGCTGGCGCCTGGGCGTCGACATGCACCGCGGCGCGATCCTGCGTCTCGTGCATGCGATCGCGCGCTTCCACTGCGTTGGCCCGCGCCACCAGCGCGCGCAGCGGGCGCTTGAGCAGCCAATGAAGCAGCCATTCGGACACCAAGCCGGCTGCGAACACGCCAGCGAGCGCGGTGCCGGCCTGGATCAACAGGCGCCGGTCCGCATCGTTGGCGATATGGCCGCCGGAACGCGCGAGCAGCTGCAACAAGCCCCACAGCGCCTGCCTGGCTTGATCGAGCTGGCTGCCGAGACCGTCGAACCATTGGCCAAGCTGGCGCAGGCTGCGTTCGATCAGTCCGTTCGCCTGCAACGGCACGATCGGCGCGGCGGCCGGCTTGGCCGCTGGCTTCGCACTGGCGGCGGCGGGAGCGGCGGCTTTGGCCGTTGTGCCCGTGGGCGTGGGCGACGAAACAGGCGCGCGTGCGTTTGCTTGCGCACACGCGGCGTCATTCGCCGGCGCGGTGCTCGATGCCGTCGCCGGAGCGGACAACTGGCTGGCGAACACCGGCGCTGCTGCCAGGATCCACCACGCGAGCAGCATGGCGAAAAGGGTGCGTGGAGCTTCTGTGCATTTCTTTCGAACGAGAAAGCGCGTGTCGTTCACTGCGATGAGCTTGTATCGCCACTGTCCGGGTAAGCGCGCTGGGCCGTCGACGCACACCATCAAGGCATCGGTGGCAATACCTCCATGTGGAAACAAAGGCCAACCGTGCACCGTGGGTCGTAAAGGTTGCGTGCAATAGAAGTTGTCCGGGTCTTGATGGACCGTCGCCCGACGACCACGAACAGCCACATCAGGACATCGATCGCAACGCTTCGTCTCGCGATCTTCACTTTGTCGCATCGCCGGCTGTACGCAAGTTTGATGCTCGGCCCCCTAACCTCAAGCACAGCGCTCCGCAGCTTGCAGGCGAATTGGCGCCTTGCGGAAACTTATGAGAACCCGTGGATGACTATCGCAAAACCGCTTTACAAGACCTATCCCGCGCGCCGCCAACAGCAACGTGTGGCTATAGCGGGAGTGCATCGCCGCCGGCCCGAACAGCCGCCATCTGGCGCCCGGATCGACCGGGGCGAGAAAATATTGTTCGTTACCACGGAAATGCGGGATTTCATCAAGGCCGGCGGCCTGGGCGACGTGTCCGCCTCGCTGCCCCGCGCGCTGACCAAAAGCGACGATGTGCGCGTACTGCTTCCGGGCTATCGCAGCATCGTCCATTCGGATCGCCCGATCCGCATCATCGGCAAGACGCGCAGCTTCCATAAGCTGCCTTCCTGCGATATCGGCGAGATGCAGACCGACGACGGCCTGACCGTGCTGGTGTTGTGCAACGAAAAGCTGTTTGACCGCGACGGTTCGCCCTATACCGACGCAAGCGGACACGAGTGGCCGGATAACGACATTCGTTTCGCCACGTTGTCGCATGCGGCCGCGGACATCGCGCGCGGGCGCGCCCAAATGAGCTGGCGCCCGGACCTGCTGCATCTCAACGATTGGCCGTGCGCGCTGGCCGCGCATTACCTGGACGGCGATGCCGGCGACAAAGTGCCGACGGTGCTGACCATCCATAACCTGGCCTATCAAGGTGTGTTCCCGGCGTCTACCGTCGGCTGCGTGGGCATATCGCGCCGGCATGCCGAGCACGATCGCCATGGCCGCATCTCGTTCCTGCAGGAAGGCCTGGCCACGGCCACCTGCCTTACTACCGTCAGCGAAAGCTATGCCCGGCAGATCACCGAACCGGCCTATGGCTGCGGGCTGGATGCCCTGCTCAGGAAACGCGCGGCGGAAGGCCGCCTGGTCGGCATCGTCAACGGCATCGACACGAGCTGGAACGCACAGCGCGATCCCGCATTGGTTGCGCCTTTTTCAATTGGCGGCTGGGGCCAGCGCGCCATCAACACGCGCGAGCTGCGTACCGAGATGGGTTTGCGCCAGCAGGACGGCCCGCTATTCGCGGTGATCTCGCGCATGGTGCAGCAAAAAGGCGTCGATCTGATTTGCGAAGCGGCGCCGCAAATGATCGCCGCCGGCGGCCAGCTGGCCTTGATCGGGCGCGGCGATCCGTCGATCGAACGCGCCATCGCCCGGCTGGAGCGACGCTTTCCTGGCCGCGTGGCGGCGCACGTCGGTTTCGAGGAAGGATTGGCGCGGCGCATGTTCGCCGGCGCCGATTTCCTGTTGATGCCTTCGCGTTACGAACCCTGCGGATTGAGCCAGATGTATGCGCAAGCCTATGGCTGCCTGCCGCTCGCGCATGCCACGGGCGGCTTGATCGATACCATCGAGGACGGCGTCACCGGACTATTGTTCCGCGAGGCCAGCGTGTGTGAATTGCGCAGCTGCTTGCAGCGCGCCTTCCGCATCTTCGCCGAGCCGCTGCTGCTCAACGCCATGCGCGGCGCGGCCATGCTCGAGAAGCACGGCTGGGATGGCCCGGGTCGGCAATACGCAAGCCTCTACCACCGCATGCTGCTGCGAAAGGCTGCGGCGTGAGCGCCGTGGCCGGCACGGTGAAGGAGGCGACCAACCCCAGCACATGCATTCCTGCCGAGGTATTGCATGCCCTGGACCTGGGCCGGTGCAACCGTCCGTTCGATTGGCTCGGACCGCATCGCCATGGCGAAGAATGGTACATAGGCACCGTCGCGCATGGCGCTGCCGCGGTCGAGATCGTCTTGTCGGACGGCCGCACGCGGCCCGCGCAACGTTGCGCGGAAGGCGTGTTCATCGCCGTGCTGCCGGGCCGGCCAGGCGGCTACACCGCCGACAGTTACCGCTTGCGCATCCAGTGGCCCACGGGCAAAGACACCATCTGCGATCCCTATGCGTTCGCCCCGTTGCTGACCGAGGGCACGCTGCGCGCGTTCCATGCGGGCGAGCTGAGCCGTCCGGGCGACCTGCTCGGCGCCCATGTGCTGCATATCGGCGACACCACCGGCGTGCATTTCTCGGTGTGGGCGCCGAATGCGCAGCGTGTGTCGGTAGTGGGCGATTTCAACCAATGGGATGGCCGCCGCCACGTCATGCGACGCCACGAGCAGGAAGGCCTATGGGAAATCTTCATTCCGCACGTGCGCGCCGGCGCCCTGTATAAGTTCGAGTTGCTCGATCGCCATGGCACTCTGCTGCCGCTCAAGGCCGATCCGATGGCGCGGCAAACCGAGATGCCGCCGGCCACGGCGTCGGTGGTAGCCGCGCCGCTGACGATCACCTGGCATGATGCGTCCTGGATCGAGCACCGCGCATCCATGGAGTTCGATTACGCGCCGCTTTCCATCTACGAAGTGCATGTCGGTTCCTGGCAGTGGGACGAGCACGGCCGGCCGCTCACCTGGGACGCGCTCGCAAAGCGGCTGATTCCCTATGTGCAGGCGCAGGGCTTCACGCATATCGAGCTGCTGCCGGTGAGCGAATATCCGTTCGGCGGCTCCTGGGGCTACCAGCCGATCGCGATGTATGCGCCGACCGCGCGCCTGGGTACGCCGGACGCCTTCGCCCGCTTCGTCGATTCCTGCCACGTCGCCGGGATCGGCGTGATCGTCGACTGGGTCAGCGCGCACTTCCCTTCCGACGAACATGGCCTGCGCGATTTCGACGGCACCGCGCTGTACGAGCACAGCGATCCGCGCGAGGGCGTGCACCAGGATTGGGACACGCTGATCTATAACTACGGTCGCCACGAAGTGCGCCAGTTCCTGCTTGGCAGCGCGGTCGAATGGATACGCCATTTTCATATCGACGGACTGCGCGTGGATGCGGTGGCAAGCATGCTCTATCGCGACTACAGCCGGGCCGAAGGCGAATGGATCCCGAACAAGCACGGCGGCCGCGAAAACCTGGAAGCGATCGCCTTTCTGCAGGAACTCAACGCCACTATCGCGCGCGAGCACGCCGGCATCCTGGTGATGGCCGAAGAATCCACCGCCTGGCCCGGCGTTACCCGGCGCATCGACCAGGGCGGCCTTGGCTTCAACTACAAATGGAACATGGGCTGGATGCACGACTGCCTGCGTTACATGCAGCGCGACCCGCTCTATCGCCGCTATCACCACGACGATCTCACCTTCGGCATGGTGTATGCGTATTCGGAAAAATTCGTGCTGCCGCTCTCACACGACGAAGTGGTACACGGCAAGGGTTCGCTGATCGCGCGGATGCCGGGCGATCGCTGGCAACAGTTCGCCAACCTGCGCGCCTTCTATGGCTTCATGTGGGGACATCCGGGCAAAAAGCTGTTGTTCATGGGCGGCGAATTCGCCCAGCAACGCGAATGGCATCACGACCGTCCGCTGGATTGGCACCTGTTGGACGATCCACTGCATCGCGGCATGCAGCAGCTGGTGGGCGATCTCAATCGCCTGCTGATCCATGAGCCGGCATTGCACCGCGCCAGCCACGATCCGGAAGGTTTCCAATGGGTGGTGGGCGACGACACGCATAATTCGGTCTATGCCTTCCTGCGCTACGGTGGCGAACACGTCCCGCCGATCCTGGTGGTCTGCAATTTCACGCCGGAAGTTCGCCACCGCTATCGCGTCGGCGTACCCGAAGGCGGCATATGGCGCGAGCTGTGCAATACCGACAGCGGTCACTACGGCGGCTCCAACCTGGGCAACGGCGGGCAATTGCATGCCGATGCGAACGGACAGCACGGACAGCCGTATTCGCTGGAGTTGCTGCTGCCGCCACTGGCCACGCTGATCCTGCGGCCGGACAGGAGCGAGGCGTGAATGCAAGCGCCCAGGCGCCCGCCACGTCCATCCACCGATGCACGTATGGCGCGCAGGTGCTGGATGACGGCAGTACGCGCTTTTGCCTGTGGGCACCCGGGGCCGCGCACGTCCAATTGCTGATCGACGGCCGCGCGCAGGCGATGGCGCGCGACGAGGAAGGCAACCACCTATTGATCACCCAGGCACCGGCCGGCACGCGCTATGTTTATCGCGTGGATGGCCGGCAAGTGCCCGATCCCGCCTCGCGCGCGCAACCCGGCGGTGTGTCCGGCGCAAGCATGGTGGTCGACCCGGCCGACTATGCATGGCGCTGCGACACCTGGCACGGTGCGCCATGGCACACCGCCGTGATCTGCGAGCTGCATGTCGGTGCGCTGGGCGGCTTCGACCAAGTGTGCGCATGCTTGCCGCGCCTGGCGGCGTGCGGCTTCACCGCGATCGAGCTGATGCCGATCGCCTCGTTCCAGGGCGATCGCAACTGGGGCTACGATGGCGTGCTGCCGTACGCACCGGATGCCTCCTACGGCACGCCGGCTTCGCTCAAGGCGATGATCGACGAAGCGCACCGGCTTGGCCTGGCGGTGATCCTGGACGTGGTCTACAACCACTTCGGCCCGGTCGGCAACGAACTGCCCAACTACGTCCCGGAGTTTTTCCGCGCGGACATCCATACGCCGTGGGGCGCGGCGATCGATTTTTGCCGTCCGCAAGTAGCGCGCTATTTCATCGACAACGCGCTGATGTGGATCAACGAATATCGCTTCGATGGGCTGCGCCTGGACGCGGTGCATGCGATCCAGCCGCCGGCCTTCCTGGAGGAATTCGCCGCCGCCGTGCGCCGCACCTGCCTGCCGCACGGACGCCAGGTCTGGCTGATCCTGGAAAACGAGCACAATGCGGCCGGACTGTTGCGCGGCGACTACGACGCGCAGTGGAACGACGACGCGCACAACGCGCTGCATGTGTTGTTGACCGGCGAGCACGAGGGCTACTACGCCGATTTCGCCGGCGACCCCACCGGCGAGGTCGCCAAGGCCCTGGCCGAGGGTTTCGTGTTCCAGGGCCAGCATGACCGGCGCGGCATCTCGCGCGGCGAACCCAGCCAGGACCTTCATCCCACTTCGTTCGTGTTGTTCTTGCAGAACCACGATCAGATCGGCAACCGTCCCATGGGCGAGCGGTTGACCTGCCTGGCCGATGAAGCCGACCTGCGCGCGGCGATGGTGCTGGTGGCGCTCAGTCCGATGATCCCGCTGTACTTCATGGGCGAGCCATGGGGCTGCCGCACGCCGTTCTACTATTTCACCGACTATGACGGCGAACTGGCCACCCAGGTACGCGAAGGCCGGCGCGAAGAGTTCGCGCATTTCTCCGGTTTCGCCGACCCGGCCCGGCGCGAGCGCATACCCGATCCGAACGCACTGGAAACCTTCGCCGCATCGATCCCGCGCGTAACGGACGAAGCTCGCGCCGCCGACTGGGAACGCTGGTTCGCGGGGCTGTTGCAGTTGCGCCGGCAACATCTCGTGCCGCGCCTGCAAGACTGCTATGCCCTGGGGTGCGAAGTATTGGCCGACAAGGCCGTCTTCGCGCGCTGGCGACTCGGCGACGGGCATTATTGGGAAATGGCCTTGAACGTATCCGGCAATGACGTGCCGCTGCCGCGCGATCCGGCCACCAGGGTGATCTGGATCGAACCACAGGACGCGATGGACGCGCTCGACAGCGGTGTCCTCAAGGCGCATGCCGCCGTAGTGCTGGCGAGGGAGATGCAAGATGAGCGACTCATCGCTTGAAGCGCTCGCGCACGCCGCCGGCATCGCGGTACAATGGACGGATGCGTTCGGCCAGGCGCAACACTTGTCGGACGAGGCATTGCACGGATTGCTGGCCGCCCTGCAACTGCCCGCGCACGATCTGGCCAGTCGCCGCTCCAGCCTGAACCTGCTGCACGAACGGCATAAGCTACTGCCGGCGCTGGTGACCGTAGACGCCGGCGACCGGTGCATGCTGCCATCGCCAGCGCTGGCCGGATCCGCCGTGCTGTACCACGAATCGGGCGCGACGCATGCGATCGAAATCGATGCGCAAGGTGGTTTCCAGGCGCCTGCCGACTACGGTTACTACCGGTTGGCCATCGGCACGCGCGAAATCACCCTGGCGGTGGCGCCCGTGCGTTGCTTCGGCGTCAGTGACAGCCTCGCGCAACCCGACGCGCACGCATGGGGCGTCGGCGCACAGGTGTATGCGTTGCGCCACGCTAACGATGGCGGCGTCGGCGACAGCCGCGCGGTGGCCGCACTGGCTGCCGCCACCGGCCGTGCCGGCGGCGATGCGCTGGCATTGAGCCCGCTGCATGCGATCAGCCCGATCGGACAACACTACAGTCCGTATTCGCCCTCCGACCGCGGTTTCCTCAATTGGCTCCATGCCGATCCCGCGCAACTGCTTGGCGAGGCCGCGCTGCACGCCGCGATCCAGGAAGCGGGCATTGCGCCGGCATGGGATAGCGCGCACAAGAACCGGCTGGTCGACTGGCCCAAGACCTATGCCATGCGCCGCAGTGTCTGGCGCATGTTGTACGAACAATTCGCGCATGCGCCTCGCGGTTTGCGCGAAGACTTCGATGCGTTCGTGCGCCAGGGCGGCCAGCGCTTGCGCGACCATGCCTTGATTGCAGCGCGCCAGGCTTTCGCCGCGCTGCGCGGCGAATCCACCTCCTGGCGCCACTGGGAACACGAATGGCAGGAAGACGCCCCGGCCGCGGATGCGTTCGCCGGCATGCACGATGTGGAGCTGGCATTCGAAACATTCTTGCAGTGGCTGGCCGCGCGCTGCTGGGAACGCACGCAACAGCAGGCACGCGACGAAGGACAACGCATCGGCCTGATCTGGGACCTCGCCGTGGGCTTCGAGCCCGGCGGCGGCGAAGCATGGAGCCATCGACAACATCTGTTGCAGGGCCTGGAACTGGGTGCGCCGCCGGATGCATTCAATCCGTCCGGCCAGCAATGGGGCATCACCTCTTATTCGCCGTGGGGGCTGGCATCCTCGGGCTTCGCGCCTTTTATCCAGCTGCTGCGCGCGAACATGGCGCGCGGCGGCGGCGTGCGCATCGACCATGTGATCGGCTTTCGCCGCCTATGGATACTGCCGGAAGGCGGATCGGCTGCCGCGGGCGGCTACATCCGCTTGCCGCTGGAAGACATGCTGCGACTGGTGGCGCTGGAATCGTGGCGCAATCGCTGCATTGTCATCGGCGAAGATCTCGGCACGGTGCCGGAAGGCTTTCGCGACTTGCTCGCAGCCAAGGGGCTGCTCGGCATCGACGTGCTGCTTTTCACCCGTGACGGGCACGGCCGATTCCTGCCGCCGGAACGCTGGCGCCCGAGCGCCATCGCTACCACTACCACCCACGACCTGCCGCCCCTGCTGGGATGGCGCGAAGGACTGGATATCGCACACCTTGCCGCGGCACACGAATGGCCCGATGAAGCACGCGACCGGCGCCAGCACGAACGGCAGGCGGACGTGGCGCAGCTGGATCGCGCATTGGCGGCGAACGCCGGTCCTTCGCAAGCATTGGCGGCGAACGCCGGTCCTTCGCAAGCATTGGCGGCGAACGCCGGTCCTTCGCAAGCATTGCCGCCGCACGCCGATAAGGCAGAGATTTGCCGGCGCAGCTTCCAATACATCGCGCGCGCGCCCTCGCCGCTCCGGCTGATCCCTCTGGAAGACGCACTTTGCAGAAAGGAACAACCCAATCTTCCCGGCACCGTAAGCAGCTATCCGAACTGGCGGCACCGTCTGCCAGAGGCCACGCTCACGACACTGCCACCGGTATTGCAATCGCTGGGCGGCACGTTGAAAGGCAGCGCATGAGCGAACTGCGCGCCACCATCCGCTTGCAGCTCAACCGTGAATTCGGTTTGCTGGCGGCTGCCGAACAGGTGCCTTATTTCGCCGCGCTCGGGCTCAGCCATGTCTATCTTTCGCCGATCGCGATGGCCCGGCCCGGCTCGACGCACGGCTACGACGTAATCGATCCGATGATCGTCAATCCCGAGCTTGGCGGCGAACCCGCGCTCGCCCGGCTCGCGCATACGCTGCATACGCATGGCATGGGCGCGATCCTCGACATCGTACCCAACCACATGGCCGCCGATGTCGCCAATCCATGGTGGAACGATGTCTTGGCGCTCGGCCGCGCCAGCCGCTATGCGCATTTCTTCGATATCGACTGGCAGGCACCCGAGACGGGAGGCAAACTGTGGCTGCCGGTGTTGTCCATCCCGCTGGAGCAGGCGTTGGCCCGCGATGAACTGAAGGTGGAGCGGCATGTCGGCGGCACCACCATCGCGTTGAGCGCGGCCGGCGCCAAGCTGCCGCTTTCCGAGCAAAGCCTGCGCCTGCTGTTCGACCTGGCCGGCCACGCACTGCCGCGCTTCAAGGCATCCGCGGATGCGCTCGATGCGGTGCGGCTGGCCATGCAGGACGAGCAAAGCCGCGCGCACATCGACCGGGCCATCGCGCAGTTGCACGCCGACCGTTCGCTGATGCGACGGTTCCTGGACCTGCAGCATTACCGGCTGGCCTGGTGGCGCAGCGGCAGCCAGGTGATCAACTATCGCCGCTTCTTCGATATCGACGGACTGGTTGCGCTGGCGATGGAACGCGACGATGTGTTCGACGCCGTGCACGCGCTGCCCTTGCGCCTGATCCGCGAAGGGGTGATCGATGGGCTGCGCCTGGACCATGTCGACGGCCTCAGCCAACCGCGCGAATACCTGCGCAAATTGCGCCTGCGCACCGACCGTGCCGCGCGCAGCGACCCGCGCCAGGCAGCCCGGCGCATCACCCTGCACGTAGAAAAAATCCTGGCGCACGACGAAACGCTGCGTGGCGACTGGCCGGTGGATGGCAGTACCGGCTACGACTTCATGAACCAGGTCGGCGCGTTGCAACACGATGCGCAAGGACATGACGTACTGGCCGACGCATGGACCGCACTGACCGGACGCTCCGCCCGTTTCAGCGACGAGGAACGCGCCGCGCGGCGCGAAATCCTCGCCACCAGCCTTGCCACCGATCTCTATCGCTGCACGCGCGCCTTCCATCGCTATATCGAAGACATGCCCGAGCATGGCGATTTCACCTTGCCGGCGCTGCGCGACGTGCTGGCCGATGTGCTGCAATACATGCCGGTTTATCGCACCTACCTGGGCACGGGCGTGGTGACCGATGAAGATCGCCGCACACTCGAACATGTGTTCGAGCGCGCGATGAAAGATGGCGATCCGGACCTTGTCGCACAGCGCGCCTATTTGCGCCAATACCTGCTGGAAACCAGGGCGCGCTGGCTGGCTACCGTTTCGCAGCGGCGCCACCTGCAAGTCGCGCGCCGCCTGTTCGAGCAACTGTCCACCTCGCTCAACGCCAAGGCGGTGGAGGACACCGCCTTCTATCGCTACGGCGTCCTGTTGTCGCGCAACGAAGTCGGCGGCGATCCGCGCGTCTTCGCGCTCGATCCAGCACGCTTCCATAGCCTGATGCAGCAGCGCGCCGCGCAGGCGCCGCGCGCACTGCTCGCCACCGCCACCCACGATCACAAGCGCGGCGAAGATACCCGTGCACGGCTCGCCGTATTGAGCGAACGCGCGCCCTGGTTCGTGCAGCAGGCCCGTGCCTGGATCAGCGCGCTGAACGGTCCGCGCCGGCCGTCGAACGGCACGCTCTGGATGTTGCTGCAGAGCATCCTGGCCGCGTGGCCACTGGCGATGCGCCAGGACGATGACGAAGCGTTGCGTGCCTTCGCCGAACGCCTCGAGCGCTGGCTGTTGAAGGCCGAGCGCGAAGCGAAGCTGCACACGCGCTGGACTACGCCGAACCATGGTTACGAAGAAGCCTGCCGCAACGCTGTGCACGACCTGCTGCTCGCACCGGAGCATGGCTCGTTGCGCGACAGCCTGCACGACGCGGCTCGCAGCCTCGACGCAGCCGGTGCAGTCAATGGCCTGGCCGCGGTGACGCTGCGCCTCACCGTGCCGGGCGTTCCCGATCTTTATCAAGGTACCGAATACTGGGACCAGTCGCTGGTCGATCCGGATAATCGCCGGCCGGTGGACTACGCGACGCGCAAGGCGACGTTCGACGGCAATATCCTTCCCGGCCGCCTGCTCGCGCATTACCGCGATGGCGTGATCAAGCAGCAGGTGATCCACCGCCTGTTGCGTGCGCGAAAGCGCTGGCCGGATTTGTTCGCACGCGGCAGCTACGAGCCGCTCGATATCTCCGGCCTGCGCGCGCAGCATGTCGTCGCCTTCACGCGCCAGCACCATGGACATCAATTGCTGGTCGTCGTGCCGCGCCTGTGTGCCGAAGCTTTCGACGCCAGTGGACGGCCACTGGCGGACGCGGCTTTCTGGGCCGATACCACCGTGGCCTGTCCCCGCGATGACGGCGCGTGCACCTTCACTGATTTATTTACTCATCGGACGCATGCACGCGACGCGGCGGGATTGCCCGCCCGAGCGCTTTTTTCCGAATGGCCCGTGGCCGTATTGATTTCCGAGTCCAACCCATGAATGCAACACCTACTCCCGCCGAGCGGCAAGCTCGCATCAGCGAGATCGCCCACAGCATCTGGGAATCGGAAGGACGCCCTTCCGACCAGGCGCTACGCCACTGGCAGATGGCGGAAAAACTGGTGCAGGCGGAAGAACGCCACGCCGCACAGTCTTCTTCCGGGCAAAGCGAGCAATCCGCGGGAAGCCGATGAAACGGAACCATACACGCCGAACGAACCACCAAGCTGGCCGCTGCCGGTGCGGCGGTTGTAGCAGGCGCTGCCATTGGCTTCAGCCTACGAGCAAAGTACATGAATCATTCGATTTACCGGTATCCGGAGCTAGGTCTTGAGGATGGATGCCATGACTAAGCCCGCACGCGCGCAGCAGGCCGCGGAGAAAACATTCCATGCTGCCAGCCTGCGCGAAGGCCTGCCCTTCCCGCTTGGCGCAACCTGGGATGGCCTGGGCGTGAACTTCGCGCTGTTTTCCGCCAACGCCAGCATGGTCGAATTGTGCCTGTTCGATGAACTGGGCCGGGAAACCGAGCGCATCGCGCTACCCGAATACACCGACGAGATCTGGCATGGGTACCTGCCCGACGTGCGGCCGGGCCAGTTGTACGGCTATCGCGTGCATGGCCCTTACGAACCCGAAGCGGGCCACCGCTTCAATCCCAACAAGCTGCTGCTCGATCCGTATGCCAAGCAGATCATCGGCGAACTGATCTGGCACGACGCTTTGTTCGGCTACACCATCGGCCACCCGGACGGCGACCTCAGCTTCGACGACCGTGACAGCGCGCCGTACATGCCCAAGTCGCGCGTCATCGACCCGGCATTCACCTGGGGCAATCACTACTGGCCAGGCATACCGTGGGATCGCAGCGTGATCTACGAGACGCACGTGCGCGGCTACACCATGCTGCATCCGCAAGTGCCCGAAAAACTGCGCGGCACGTTCGCCGGGCTGGCGCACCAGCCGGTGGTGGATTACATCAAGTCGCTGGGGGTGACCTCGGTGGAACTGATGCCGATCCATGCCTTCATCGACGACAAGCATTTGCTCGACGCGGGGCTGCGCAACTACTGGGGCTACAACACCATCGGCTTCTTCGCGCCGCACCCCCGCTACATGGCCGCGCCCACGGTGGCGGAGTTCAAGGAAATGGTGGCGCATTTCCATGAGGCCGGGCTGGAAGTGATCCTCGACGTGGTCTACAACCACACTGCCGAGGGCAATCACCTGGGGCCGACGCTATCGCTGCGCGGCATCGACAACGCCACCTACTACCGGCTCGCCGATGACCGCCGCACGTACATCAACGATACCGGCACCGGCAACACGCTGGACTTGAGCCATTCGCGCGTCCTGCAAATGGTGATGGATTCGCTGCGCTACTGGGCGACGGAAATGCGCGTGGACGGCTTCCGCTTCGACCTGGCTACCATCCTTGGACGCGAATCGCACGGCTTCGACCAGGGCGGCGGCTTCCTCGACGCATGCCGGCAGGATCCGGTGCTCGGCCGCGTCAAGCTGATTGCCGAACCCTGGGACATCGGCCCGGGCGGTTACCAGGCGGGCAAATTCTCGCCGGGCTGGGCGGAGTGGAACGACCGTTTCCGCGATGCCACGCGCGCGTTCTGGCGCGGCGACGAAGGCCGCCTGCCGGAATTCGCCACGCGCCTGACCGGCTCGGCGGACCTGTTCGACCAGCGCGGCCGCCGGCCCTATGCGTCGATCAATTTCGTGACCGCGCACGACGGCTTCACCCTGCACGACCTGGTCAGCTACGACCACAAGCACAACGAGGCCAATCGCGAAAACAACCGCGACGGCACCGACAACAACCTCAACTGGAACCACGGCGAGGAAGGCTATACGGACGACCCGGACATTCTTGCGCTGCGCCAGCGGCAGATGCGCAACCTGCTCGCCTCCGTGCTGCTCGCGCAAGGCACGCCGATGCTGCTGGCCGGCGACGAATTCGCCCGCACGCAAGGCGGCAACAATAACGCCTACTGCCAGGACAACAATGTCACCTGGCTGGACTGGCTCGGCGCCACCCAGCAGCGCGACCTGACCGACTTCGTGCGCCGGCTCACGCGCCTGCGCCGCGATTACCCGCTGCTGCGGCGCAGCCGCTTCCTGCGCGGCATCGTGGATGAGGAATCGGGAATCCGCGAGGTCACCTGGCTTACCCAGGATGGCCGTGAACTCAGCGAGGAGCAATGGCACGATCCGCATCAGCGCTGCCTGATGATGCTGCTGGATGGCCGCGCCAAACCCACTGGCCTGAAACGGCCGGGCGTGGACAACACGCTGCTGCTGCTGATCAATGGACACTTCGAGGATGTGCCCTTCGTGCTGCCGGCCATCCCGGGCAAGATGGAATGGCGCCTGCTGGTCAGCACGGCGCCGGATGCGAACGTGCAGGCCATCGAATCGGGCAGCATCACGCTTTGCGCGCGCTCGCTGGCGCTCTATCGCGCGCGACCCATCAAGTCGCGCTGAGGCGGGCGCCATGGGCAAGCCGGTGTTGACGGAACCATGAAATGCTTACGCCTCTGCGCGCCACGTTCAAGCAAGCCATAACCGGCTTCAACGAAGACGAGCTGTTTACGCGCGCCGCGGCGATCGCCTACTACTCCGCGCTGTCGATGGCTCCGATCATCGTCTTGATGCTATGGCTGCTTTCGCTGTTGCGCGCACAATGGCAGCCGCAGCTCGCCGGCGCCTTGACGTCGATCATGGGCCGCGAGGCGGCCTCGACCGTGATCCTTATCGTCAACAACGCGAAATCGCGTCCGGCGCTGGGCAACGTGGCGGGCATCCTCGGCGTGGTGGTTACTTTTTTCAGCGCGTCGGCGGTGTTCGCGCAGTTGCAGGGCACGCTCAACCGCATCTGGCACGTGGAGGAACCCCGACACGGCGCCATCAGCGCCTGGTTCAAGGCGCGCGCGCGCGCATTCGGCCTGGTAATCGGCATCGCTTTCCTGCTGATCATCTCGTTCGCGGTCAGCGCGCTCATCCACCTGATGATCCCCTATGACTCGGTCGCCTGGTCGGTCTTCGAATACGTGGTTTCGCTGGTGATATTCGTGACCGCATTCGGCGCGATGTACCGCGTGCTGCCGGATACCGAGATCGCCTGGGTGGATGCCGGCTGGGGAGCGCTGCTTACCACGGTGCTGTTCACCCTGGGCAAATACGCTATCGAGCTGTATATCCAGCATGCCAGCATCGGCGGGGCGTATGGGCCCGCCGGCGGCCTGGTGGTAATGCTGACCTGGGTGTATTACGCATCGTTCGTGGTCCTGCTGGGCGCCGAGCTGACGCACGGGCTGGCGGTTGCGCGAGGACGCGCCGCGCCGGGCAATGCCGTGGTTCCCGGCGCCGAAAAAAAATAGGCGCCCGCCAGGCGAAGCTGTGGTTTATCGCTGGTCGATGACCTTGGCCACCGCATCCGCCAGCATGGCCTGCGAGAACGGCTTGGACAGGCGCGGAAGTGCCGCATGCAGCCCCGGCGGCAATTCGGCGTAGCCGGTGGCGAGGATGATCGGCAGTGCGGGCCGCAGCTTGCGCACTTCGGCCACCAGTTGCGCGCCGGTCATGTGCGGCATGGCGTGATCGGTGATCAGCAAGTCGAACGGCGTGTGCTGCAGCATGCCCAGGGCCTGCCTGCCGGAGCGGGCGGGTATCACCTGGTAGCCAAGGTCTTCCAGCATCTCCACGGTATTCATCAGCACGAGATCGTCGTCATCCACGACCAGCACGGCGGCCGATGGCATGGCGCTGCGACGAGCCTCCGGCACGTACTCCACCGGATTGATCGCAACGGGCGTCGCGTCCGGCAGTGCTGGCAGCCAGATCTCGGCGGTGGTGCCGCTCCCCGGTTCGCTGCGCATGCGCAATACGCCGCCGGATTGCTCGGCCAGCCCGTGCACCATCGACAGGCCCAGCCCGGTGCCCTTGCCCACGCCCTTGGTGGTGAAGAACGGTTCGGTGGCGCGCTTGAGGGTAGCCTCGTCCATGCCTTCGCCGAAGTCGGTGACGGACAGGCAAACATAGCGTCCCGGTTTCAACCCGCCGTCGCTGCTGGCCACGGACTCCTCGCGCATCTCGATGACGATCGATCCTTCTCCATGCATGGCATCGCGCGCGTTCACCGCAAGATTGAGCAAGGCGGACTCGAGCTGGTTCGCGTCCGCTTCGACGGCGGGCAGCTCCTTGGGGAAACGGGTTTCCACCCGGATCGTGGCGCCGAGCGAACGTTGCAGCAATTCGGTCATGCCTTCGATCAGCCGGCGCGGATCGATGCGCTCGGGTTTCAAATCCTGGCGGCGCGCGAAGGCAAGCATGCGGCGCGTCAGCGAAGCGCCGCGGTCGGCTCCGGCCTTGGCGATGTCGAGCAGGCGCAGCAGCGGCGGATCTTCCGGCATGCGCCGGCGCAGCATTTCCAGGCTGCCGAGCACCGCCATCAGCAGATTGTTGAAATCGTGGGCGATGCCGCCGGTGAGGTTGCCCAGCGCTTCCATCTTCTGCACCTGCTGCAGCGCCTGTTCGGCCTTCACGCGCGCCGTTTTCTCCACCGCCTCAGGCACCATCGCGACGACTTCGCCGTTTTCGTCCTTGACCGGACGCAGGGAGAAATCGAACAACCTCAGGCCGGTAGGCAGTTGCAACGCCAGGCTGAGGTTTTCGGTATCGCCAGCCGCGACCCGCGCCACCGCCGCGCGCACCCGCTCGGGCATGCCAGGGGTGCCGGTGAACCATGGCGTTTCCCAGAAGGGACGGCCTACGACATCGGCCAGCTCCGCTTCGATACCGGCAAGCGCGGTGGCATTGGCGTAGCGGAGCACGCCGTCGACTGACATCAGTCCCTGGTAGAGATGCGAAGATTCGAAGATGGTGCGAATGTTCGCTTCGCTGCGTTCGAGCGCCGCGGTGCGCTCGGCCACCTTCGCTTCCAGTTCCTGCCGGAAACGCTGCGCGCCCTGGCGCACCGCTTCTTCCGAGCGCACGCGCTCGATATGCGCCCAGGAACGCTCGGTTACCTCGATCACCAGCGCCAGTTCGTGGGGCTGCCATTCGCGTGGCACCTTGTCGTGCACGGCCATCAACGCGGTGAGCTGGCCCTGCTTGATCAGCGGCATGCTGACGGTGGCGGCGATGCCCAGCTGGCGATAGCGCGCGGCCACTTCGGGCGCCAGCTCGCCGGAGATATCGTCGAGGACGAGCGGCCGGCCGGCGCGAAGCTGTTGTACCGTCACCTCGCCGAAACTCGCCAGGCTGTAGCGACCCACGATGCTGGATGATCCCGTAGCGGTCCAGTCGCCGCGCACGGTAACCAGATCCCCGTCGGGCGCCACATCGGCGTAGGCGCAGATGGCGGCGCGCAGATGCCGGCCGAGCATGCGGGTGGTGATACCGAGGATCTCGTCAGCCTTGCTCGCGCGTGCGGTTTCGTTGGCGAACGCATCGAGGAAACGCAGGCGCGCTTCGTTCTGGCGCAGCGATTCCTCCGCCTGCCGGCGCGCAGTGATGTCGCTGGCGGTACCGAACCATTCGACGATCCGGCCGTGCTCGTCGAGCAGCGGAATCGCGCGCGACAGCATCCAGCCCGGCGAACCGTCGACCCGGCGCACCCGATGCTCCAGCTGGAAAATGCTTTTGTCGGCGATCGCCCGCCGGATGGCCGCGGAAACGGCCGGTTGGTCTTCCGCATCGACGTAGGCGTCGAGCCAGTCGTTCCTGGGCGATATCGTGTCGGAGATGAAACCCTTGCCTTCCAGGTATTGCAGCCTGGTCCAATCCGGGTCCATCCGGTAGACCACGTCGGAGGTGGCGTTGACCAGCACGCGGAAGCGTTCTTCGCTGCTTTGCACCAGCGCTTCGGCCGCCGACCTTTCGGTGATGTCATGCCCTTCGATGAAAATGCCGCTGACCTGGCCACCGGCATCCAGCATGGGCTGGCAGACGAAGTCGAGCACGCGCCACTCTTCCTGCGCGCCCAGCTCGCGCTGCAGGCTGACTTTGGTCGCCGTGCCGACGAAGGCCGTGCCGCTGGCATAGACACGGTCGAGCAATTGGACGAAACCTTGCCGGGCAACATCCGGCAGCGCTTCGCGCAGCGGCCTGCCAAGCACGTGGCGGTCACCGATCAATTGCATGAAAGCGTGGTTGGCCAATTCGAACACATGCCCGGTGCCGCGCACCATCGCCATCATGCCGGGTGCCTGCTCGAACAGGCGCGCAAGGCGGCTGCGCTCGGCCTGCATGTGCCGCACCGCCAGTACGTGTTCGGTGGTTTCCACCACGATGGCGATCACGCCAGCGGGACGGCCGCTTTCATCCAGCACCGGCGAGTAATCGAGGTTCATCCACACCTGCTCGGGCCGGCCGTGGCGATGCAGCGTGAGTTCCTGGTCCTTGTAGGCCAGCGTGCCGCCGGCGAGGCCGACCTTCATCACGTTGTCGTTGAAGTCCGCCACTTCCGGCCAGCCCTTGCGCACTTCCGAACCGAGCAGCCCGGGATGACGTCCGCCGGCAAACCCCGAGTAGGCATCGTTGTAGATCATGATGCCCTTCTCGCCCCACAGCAGCACGATCGGCACCGGCGACAACAGCAGCAGCGCGGTGACCGACTTCAGGCTCTGCGGCCATTCTCCCAGGGGCCCGAGCCCGGTATCGGACCAGTCGAAGGCGCGGATCCGTTGTCCCATTTCGCTGTCCGCCGGGGGAAACGCCGTTGAAGGATCAAAAGACGAATCGCTCGCTTCGGCCTGAATCTGGAATGGTTTCAAAGGGCAGCCTCTGCTATCGATACCGATGCCTGTCCGGATATTTTTGTCCTCCAGTCGTGCGCAGATTACCGCATACGGCATGGCATACGAATGGTGTGCGCGGTCGCCGAGGCGGCGCTTGCGGCAGGCAGGGCGCCGCCGCGTGCACAGCCCGCGGCACGGCGTAAGAACGTTATCACGCTGCGTGCTACGAGGCTTTCACCCGCAATGTGGGAAACAGTTGGCATTGGACGCACGTCGCCCCTCGTCGAGATTGAACCCCATGCATTGGCTGGACCCCAACTACCTGCCCGAAACCCAAGGCACCCTGGAACGCTTCGTCTTGAATCCAGAAGGCGACGTCGACGGCATGTTGCTGACCGACGGCACCGAAATCCACACGCCGCCGCATCTGTCGCGGCAGCTGGTAGAAGCGTTATCGCCCGGATCGAAACTTTCGGTGCGCGGCGTCAAGCCGCGTGACGGCGATGTAATCGTAGCCATTGCCATCAGCCCGGCCGATGGCGAATCCATCGTGGACCAGGGTCCGGATGAAGCGCATCACAAGGCACACCATAAGAAGCACCACAAGAAACGCCAGGAAAAGCCGGTCATTCATTGCGGCATGATCGCGCGCCTTTTGCATGGCCCCAAGGGCGACGTGCATGGGGTTCTGCTTACCGATGAAACCGTCGTGCGTTTTCCGCCCCATGTTGGCCAGGCGCATGATGCATTGTTGCTGCCGAAGGGCGAGCTATGGGTGCGCGGGCACTTGGTCGCCAATGAACAAGGAAAGTCGATCGTCGCGCACGCGCTGGCGAGCGATCCGGATGCGCTGGAAGCCGCGCAGGATGAGGATGAATTGGCCTGATGCCCGTGCGTCGCCCCTTCGACCGTCGGAGGGCAGCAAGTTTGCTTATTTCCGGAAGGCTCGAATCCAGGCCGGTCGGATCGTGCGAATTACCCATGCCGGAAACATTCGTGCGGTCAAAAACTGAATAGCCACTTTCGCCATGGTGACGGGTAGCGCCAGGGAAACGCCAAGGATGCCCTGCCCGCCGCCAGGCATCCGGTGCCCGAACCTGGCGTTCCATCGACGTGAAATCTGCCCTGACGCGCACTCTGCGCAGCGTTGAGATGTGCGATGCCATAGTCCCCGGCGCCTGGAACCGCTACCGCGTTCCGCCAACGAGCCGGACATGCCATGTCGCTGATACTGATCATCGTTCTCCTGATCATCCTGTTTGGCGCGCTGCCAACCTGGCCTTACAGCCGTTCATGGGGTTACTACCCGTTCGGCGGCGTGGGTGTGGTAGTGGTCATCATCATCGTCTTGCTGCTATTGGGCATCATCTGATCAACGCGAAAGCACGTGCGGGATATTGCGCGGCAATCCAATGAAAACGATAAAGAAAAAAAATGAAAACATCCGTTTATTGCACCACCCGCACGCTTGAGCAGACCGAAGCCATTGTCGATGACCTCAAGCGCGCCGGCTTCGGCAGCGATGAAATTTCCGCCTTGTTGCCAGACCAGCGCGGCACCCGCGACTTCGCTCACGAACACAACACCAAGGCGCCCGAGGGCGCTACGGCGGGTGGCGTCGCCGGCCTTGGCGTCGGCGCGGCGGTCGGCTGGCTGGCCGGTGCCGGCGCGCTGGCGATTCCGGGCTTAGGTCCACTGATCGCGGCCGGGCCGATCCTGGCGGCGTTGAGCGGCGCGGCGCTGGGCACCACCGCCGGCGGCATCATTGGCGCCCTGGTCGGCATGGGCGTGCCTGAATTCGAGGCCAAGCGCTTCGACGGCAAGCTCCGGCAGGGCGGCATGCTGATTTCGGTGCATGCGCAAGACGCCAACCAGCGCAATGCGGCGAAGGCTATTTTCGAGCAACACAACGCCGACGATATCACTTCAGGCGCCGAAGCCCATGCTCTCGCCCGTTGACTCATGTCATCGGACCGCCGTTCGATAGTCACCTTCGTGCAAAAGGTTCGCGCTTTCATTCTTATGTCGGCCATGCCCAAGACCCCCGCCCCCCCACGACCCAGCCAAGCGCGAAAGCCGGTATTCCTTTCCGCGTTGCGCTTGCGTGTTTCCACCGCCTTCGCCCAGCGACGCACGGCCCGGGCCGTGCCCGGCCCCGTGCCGCATCGGGACACGGCGCTGACGACCCCACTCGCCCAACAGGTGGAAGAGCGGTTGGGCACGCCCTCGCTTTTTTACAGCAGCGCGGCCGAAGCGCCCGGACTGGACCAGCAACTGTGGGAGCAGGCGAAGGCGGCCTATCTGGATATTCCTTTGCCTTCGGTGTTCAAGGAACGGTTGTTCGTACATTTGTCGCGTTTTTGCGAGATGCGTTACTGCATCGTGCGCCACGTCGGATTCCTGGTCGGCCGCGGGCATCCGTCAGGCGATCCGTCCGCGACGCCGGAAACGATCGAGCAGGCGATAGAACTGCTTTGCCGTCCGGTTCCCAACGTCTCCGAACTGGAAGCGGCGCTGGCCCGGCTGGAAGCCTATCCGGCGCCCGATGGCATCCCCGCGCCGCGCACGCTGGCCGAAAGCGACCTGTTTGATGCGCTGACCGTGATGTTCGTGGTGCCGACCGGTTCCATGCAGGCGCGCAACGCCGTGCGCCGTGCCGTAGGCAACGCGAAATTCGAATTCCTGGCCGCGTTCCTCGCCTTCATCCGTACCGCGCATTACTGGACCGAAACCCATCCGGACCTGCCGTTCGAAAACGACATGATCTTGTTGATGGCGCAACGCAAGGACCTGGCGCGCTTGCTGCTGGATACCGCCGAAGCCGAGCGCGTACACGCGGGCGACGCCCTGCGCGAAGCGCTGACCGGCCAGTTGCAGGTGTTGAATACCGAACTGCAGCACCGCACGCGCAACTTGCTCAGCGTGATCCAGGCGGTATTCGACAGGACCCTGTCCAAGCATCGCACCCTGGAGAATTTTGCCGAGGTGTTCTCGGCGCGGCTCGATGCGCTCAGCCGCGTACAGACCTATCTCTCGCGTCTGGTAGGAGGAGAAAAGGTTACCTTCGACGGCTTGCTGCGCACCGAACTGGCAGCCCATGCCGCCTCATTGCGGCAGATCACGCTGGACGGCCCGGATGGCGTGCGCCTGCGCTCGACCACCTTGCAGACATTCGCGCTGGCGATCCACGAATTGGCGGTCAACGCCGTGAAATACGGCGCGCTATCCTGCCCCTCGGCGCACCTTACGGTGCGTTGGCGCCTGGAGTATGCCGATGGTCGCTCGCCCCTGCTGCACGTGCACTGGCAGGAATCGGGCGTGGATATGCAGCGTGCGCGCCATGAGGCCGTGCACGGCGGCTATGGCCGGGAATTGATAGAGCGGGCCTTGCCCTATCAACTGAAGGCCAAGACCAACTATGTGATGACGCCGGAAGGCGTGCGCTGCTCGATATCCGTACCGGTGCTGGCCTGAGCCGATAGCTCGCGCGTGCGGTCGTAACGTCTTGTAGATGTGGCGCACGCTAGCTTCATTGGTCCTGCATGCCAACAAATAAATGCATCGAGGGTGGAGCGTCTCATGGTTTCCAGCGAACTGCGCGGAAAGACCGTATTGATGGTCGAAGACGAGTACCTGATCGCTGACGCGCTCTGTTCCGCGTTCGAGATGCAGGATGTCCACGTGGTAGGGCCTTTCCCTACCGTGGCCGGCGCGGTCCAGGCCTTGGACCAGGGTGCAAAGGCGGACGTGGCGGTATTGGACGTCAATCTGAATGGCGAACGAGTCTACCCGCTGGCCGACCGGCTGATGGCCGACAACGTGCCGATCGTATTAACCACCGGCTACGACAGCGATGCCATTCCCTGCGGGTATGAGCACCTGCAGCGCTTGCAGAAACCCGTGCACCTGCGCGAGTTGTTCGATTGCCTCAGCGCGCTGATGGCGAAGTAGCTTTTACACTTCGATCCAATGAGTGGGTACGTAGAGTCACCACCGCTGGATTTCGTCGCATTGGAGGCAAGTGTGCGCCCTCAGCCCTCGCCCTCTCCCCTTGGGGAGAGGGCGGATAACGCAATCGATCAATGCTGCAACGAGTGCTTCAGCCGACTCATTTCATCGTGGCCGGATCGCACGGAACCGTAGGCCTGTTGCGCGACGGTGAGCGAGGAGGCGGAAAGCTTGCCGTCCTTGAACGCATCTTCGTACTTGGCCTTGATGTGGTCTTCACCGCGCTCTACTTCATCGATGACCACCCGGTCACCGGACTGCACCGAATTGCGCAGATTGAGAAATTTGCGATGCATCGATGCCAGCACCGTGCCGTCATCCTCGGGCTGGCCGCCCAGCGCCCTCACCTGCGACTGCAACGCTGCGGTTGCCGTGCGCCGTTCCACGGCGCGACGCTGGAAGATAGCTTTGAGTTCCGGATTCTTGACGTCGCCGGCCGCCTCCTTGTAGCCCTCGGCGCTGTCAATCGTCACTTCGATCAGTCCGTTCAATACACCGATATCGTCATCGTTGGTCGCCATGCTGCTTGCTCCGCGTCTGCGCGAGCGCACTGTCGCCCGCGCTTCGATCATTGCCCCCGCCGTGTAGACGAGAAGCGAGCCTTGCGTGAAAGAAGTGGGATGCGTGCCGCCGACTCACTTGTTACCGGCAAGGCTCACGGCTGCCTGTCGCGTGCTCTCGTTCGGGCGCGATGGCGCGCTCGGGTCGGTACGGCCGAGCGTGATATTTTTGGATGCGCGTACTTCGCGATTGGCAAACGTCCAGATCTCGCCCGTCTTGGTAATGAATACGGTCCAATACAGATCCGATTCCGGTCCGTAGTCGATCAGCACGTGGGCCATGCCTTCGCCCTTGGGCGTGTTCAGGGGCAACGGGGGATCGAGCTGCAGCATAGGCGTTCTCATGGGCATAGGATTGGTTGGTCGTCAGCGGCCGGCATGGGCGCGCGGCTGCAAGGTCATGGTGACAACATTGGCAGGCGCCAGCGGCAGGCGGTCATCCTGCTGCAAGGACTGGATTTCCAGTAACAGGCGCGCGTTACGCTCGATCAGCCGATGGTTCTGCGCCAGCAGTTGTCCACATAGGCGTTCGAGCTGCTTCAGGCGTTGCTCGGATACGTTTTTCATCGCTGCCTCCATTTACTGCGACTATCTCTTGGGCGAGGTGAAGCAGGCGTCTGTAGCAATGACCGCCTGTATACGCGCGTGTCTTGGCGCCACCACGCTCGCGTGACGCTGCCTTGACCCTGTTGGCCTGAGTCTTTGGCTGTTATCCCGAACGGAAAAGCAGACATGCAGATCAAAGCGCTGGGCCTCAACGGCACGCTGAAAAGCTCCTCTGAAACCTCATCCACCCAGAAACTGCTCGACCAGCTGTTACAGCGGCTGGGCGATTTCGGCGTGGAAACGAACTCGGTCCGGCTGGCGGACCGCCATATTCCGCCCGGCGTGAAAGCCGACGAAGGCGAAGGCGATCAATGGCCGGACATCCGCCGCCAGATGATGGACGCGCAGATCCTGGTGCTGGCCACGCCGATCTGGGTCGGCCAGCCCAGCAGCTTGATCAAGCGGGCCATCGAGCGCATGGATGCCTTCCTGGACGAGATCGACGAAGACGGCTATTACCCGACGTTCGGCAAAGTGGGAATCGTCGCGGTGGTCGGCAATGAGGATGGCGCGCACCATGTCGCGGCCGAGTTGTATCAGTCGCTGGCCGACTTCGGCTTCACCATTCCCGGCGGCAGCAATGCGTATTGGGTGGGCGAAGCCATGGGCAGCAAGAATTATGTCGATCTGGACAAGACGCCCGACAAACTGGTGGAGGCGATCGATACGCTTGCCTGCAATGCGGCGCACCTGGCGCACGTGCTGGCGAAGTCGCCTTATCCGCACGTGCCCAAAGGCGGCAAGTCGAAATGACTGCCATGCCTGCGGACCGGGCCATCGCGATGGCCTGGCCCGCAGGCGTGGTGGAGATCAGGCGCTCTTTCGCTGTTGCGCCGCGCGCTGGTTGCCACCCTGCTCGGCCAGCCTGGTAAGCTTTTCGTCGGCGCCCTTCTCTTCTTTGAGCGTATCCATGATCAGCGGGATCGCATCCTCGTAGCCAAGCTGTTTGGCTAACGCGGCCAACGTGCCATAGGACGCAATTTCATAGTGCTCCACTTTTTGCGCGCCGCCGATCAACGCGGCATCACGCAGCGGGCCCTTCTCCACTTCCTCGATCACTTCCTTGCCTTCTTCCACCAGCCCTTCCATGGCCGCGCATTTAATGCGCTTGAGCCGCAGATCGAGCAATTCGACGATCTTGTCGATACGTTCGACCTGGCCGTTGGTTTCTTCCAGGTGACTTTCAAAAGCCTGCGCAAGCTCGGGCGAGGATGAAGCGCGAGCCAATTTTGGCAGCGCTTTGGTCAATTGCTTTTCGGCGCTATAGATGTCCGAAAGTTCATGCACGAACAGTTCTTCGATGGATTTCACGGCCATGGGTCGGCCCTCTTGTCGGATGGTGGCGAGCCATCCACTCTAGAAGCAACGACGTCGCCGAACTGGCACTGGCGGGTGAAACAGGTGTGGTGCGCGCGACATGGCACCCTGTATCCGATGGATGCGACACCCAGACCTGCTGCGATGGCTACATTGCTGCAACGGTCCATACAACCGACGCGGCAATACGAAGACCGCTCCGAATACGCTAAAGGATGCGTGGCATAACGAAGAAGCGCCATCGCGACACACCCATATGCCAAGAGCCCGGCGCATCCCTGTACCGGGCTCTTTCTTTCCGATGGCTGCTGTGTTGCCGAAACAACGTCAACAGGCCTTGGAAAACGAGGGCTTTACCACCCTTAGGTCGTGCCGACCCGATCTTAGGTATTTTTGTGGCTTTGCTGGCCGGCCTTCACGTGTTGCTCGTGGGTACCGCCGCTGCTCTGCCTGCCGGCAGCTACATGCTGCTCATGGGTGGCATGATCACCGCCGCCGGCCTTCCCGCCTTTACTGGCGATCTTGCGCTGCTTGGACTCGTCCATCGAGGCGAATCCGCGGTTGCTTTTCTCGTTAGTCATTACATAACTCCAGTGAGGAACAGAATGTCCGTCTGTCGACGAACGGGGGCCACTCTAGGCACGCGCGGGTCAAATAGATTTGAGCCATGCGTGAATGCCGTTTTGCATCGGTGACAGGCCTGTCATGCGCAGAGAAAATTTATACCGTGCAACAGCACGGCCATCCGCCTGCATGCCTGGTTCAGAGGGAATTTTTCCCTAAGCGCGCATGAACGGAAGGATGAGGGATCGCGCTCGCCCTATTTTTTTCTTTGCGTCGCCCGATCGTTTTTCAGGCCCGCGCCTGCGATCGGCGATGACGGCTTGCAAAACATGCATGCCGCAAGGAGCTAAGGAGACCGGGCATCCTCGTCATGCGGATATCTTTTCGCGCCTCTCTCGAAGCGTCTTGTTCAAGCTGATGCACGCTGGCTAAATCTTCACCTTCTTTTTCCCACACATTCACGCCGCGCGCAGGCACACGGTAAAAAACTGGGCGCCCTCCCTGCAGCTTGCAACGAGAGCGTTTATGTCCGATCAGCTTAAAGCCGATACGTCCCCGCGAGGTTTCGCCGCCATGGATGAACATCGGCGCCGTGAAGTCGCCAGCCTTGGCGGCCGCATAGCCCATGCACGAGGCCGCGCCCACCAGTTCACGCCCGAAGAGGCGCGCAAGGCCGGCCAGAAGGGTGGCAGCCAGATAAGCCGCAATCGCAAGCACATGGCCGAACTCGGTCGTCGCAGCGGCCAGCAGGAGGAAGACATTCCCGAGCCTTCCGCACAACCATGATCGTGACGCAGTCAACCCTGCTGGTCGGCATTCTTGCTTTCGTGGCCTGGGTGGCCATGTCGCAATGGCGCGAAAGCCGTGCGCGCGGGAGCGGGATCAGCAAGGAAGACCGTCACTTCCTGCGTCAGGCGGTTGCGGTCGGCGCGAGCGAGGTGACCCTCAGCGAACTGGCGCTGCAAACCTCGACCGCCGTACCCGTACAACACCTGGCCAAACGCATCGTCGATGATCACTCGCAGGTGAATCGCAAACTGGCGAGCCTGGCCTGGCGCTACAAGGTAAACGTTTCGGCGCAGCCAAGCGCCGAAACGCAAGCCAGGGCGCGGCAACTGAACACCCTGCGCGGCTACGCCTTCGATTGCGCCTATGACGATGTCATCGTGGAAGACGAACTCAAGGCCATTGAACTGTTTACCGCCGCATCGCGTAGCGACAACCCGGATATTCGCCGACTTGCGGAAGCGACCCTGCCGACGCTGGACCTGCATCTGAAACTGGCAGAGAACCTGGAGACCGGCATGACGCATGCGGCCTTGCCACCGATGTAAGCCGCCGATTCCGCGCGTCGGCGGTCCTTGCCCATGCCGCGCATGCTTGCATTCCGGCGCACCGCGTCGAGTTTTTTTCATCCGCGCCCAGGCACTGTCTATCCTGCTGGTCGATGGCGACCGCACTCTTCGTCATGTCACCGCGGGCTAATGCGGATAAAGCGAACCGACCCTACGGCAAGCTGATGCGTTATCGGGAGCAGGTCAATTGATCATCCACGCCATCGGTCGCCAGCTGGGCGGCGGCGCCGGGTCGTCGATCGGCGGCGGCTCGGGATTGGGATCGACCAGCGGCGGACGGCCGGGTTGCGGAACTGGCGTTTCCGGGCCGGGCATCGGCGGCATCGGGCTCGGCGGTTTGACGGGGTCCGGCGGCGGTGCGGGCTGGGGATTACACGATATACGGAACACTGGCATCACTTCGACGGCATCGATCATCGGTCGGTCACAGGCTCGGGTACGGCAGCTCAATGCGGCGAGGAAACACGGTGCGATACCTTCGCCTTCTGCGAGCGAGCCTTCGAACGCTCCAGGTCCGCCTGCGCGACGATGCCGCAAAGCCGCCCTGCTTCATCGGTAATAGGAATACGCCGTACAGCTTCCTTGGCCATCAGGTTGGCTACGTCCTCGAGGCTGGCATCCTTGCCAAGCGAGACGGCGGGCGCGGTCATATAGGCATCGACCACGCAGGTATCGGGCGCATCGCCCGCGGCCACGCAGCGCACCACGATATCGCGGTCGGTAATCACGCCAACCAGCTGGTGGCGCTCGTCCACCACCGGTATCTCCCCGACGTCTGCTTCAAGCATCAGCCGGGCTACGCCCTGCAGGGAATCGCGCGCCGAACAGTAGCGCGGATTGGTTGTCATGATGTCGCTTGCTTGCATGAGGCTTTCACTCCAGCGTGGCCCAGACGCGCGGGAAAGGCGGCGGGGCCTGCTGTGCCGCCTGTGCCGCATCCCGGTGATGGGGCATGTTGGCATGGCTGGCGGATAAGGACTTGCGCACATCGCATCAACGGACTCATCCACAACCAATGTGGCGGCAAGTACCCTCCCCGGCAGTAATGGCCGTGTAAGCCGATCCTGCAAAAATGTTGCGACAGCAACCAGTGAACAGTTATTGCCGTTATTTTTCACACCACCGTTACGGAAAAACGATCATCTTGAACCATCAGCAACGGACCAAGGTCGCCTGAAGCGATATGCGAACATTGCAGTGGCCCTTGATCAGGGAGCAAGGGAGGCAACGCTCAGGGTTGCCGCGTCATGGGGAACCGCAAGCGATATCGCTTGCGTACAACGCTATGGTTGCACGGTGTTCGTCCGCTGAAGCATGAGTAAAAACGCAGCTTTTTCGAGCTTGATGAGAACCAGGCTGAAGACGCTGCACGGTACCGCCCGGCTTTACCCGTTCCAGAGCCATGACATGCCAGCTGTCCTGCATCGCACCAGTCGCTATGCCAACAACTCAACGGATTACGCCGTCTTCACCCTGGATCGCCGCGGATATGTCGTGGCCTGCCATGTGGAAAGTGAACTGTTCAGCGCCTATCGTCCACGGGAATTGCTGGGCAAGCACTATTCCACGCTCTATGCGCCCGGTTCGCAGGATTCGGAATTACTGCGCGTTGCGCTGAAGGCCCACGGCAGCGGTAAGCGCGCGAAAACCGAGGCATGGCTGTTGCGCCGCGGCGGTCGCCGCTTCCGTGCCGACATTTCCGTCGACGTATTGAAGGGTGCCAGCGGCAAATGCCATGGCTTCGTCATGATCGTCCGCGACATCAACTTGCGCCGCCATACCCAGGACCGCTTGCGCGAAAGCGAGCGCCGCTTCCGCCTGTTCGTGCACGGCGTAACCGACTACGCCATTTGCATGCTCGATCCACAGGGCATCGTGCTGGATTGGAACCTGGGGGCGCAGCGCATAACCTGCTTTCCAGCCAAGGACATCGTCGGCAGGCACTTTTGCGTTTTTTTCAACGAGGAACAGGTCTCCCAGGATCTTCCTTCGCAACTCCTGCGACAGGCTTGCGAGGCTGGCCGCTCCCATGCCAATTGCGAATTGCTGCGCGCCAACCGCGAGAGCTTCCCGGCCGAGGTCGTCATCGAGGCGATCCATGAAAGCGATGGCTCGCTGATCGGCTTCGCCATGATCGTGCGCGATCGCACCCAGCAGCAACTGACCGAGCGGCGCCTGTTCGAAGCGCGCGAACAGATGGTGCATGCGCAGAAAATCGAAGCGATCGGCCAGCTTACCGGCGGCATCGCGCACGACTTCAACAATGCGTTGCAAGGCATCATCAGTTCGCTGGAACTGGCCTCGCTTTGCCTGGACCGCGAAAGCGCCGACCAGGCCAAGCGCTATGTGATGGTGTCGCTGGATGCCGCGTTGCGCGCCGGCCGACTGACCCAGCGCCTGCTGTCGCTTGCGCGCAGGCAGGCCCCGGCCAACCATCGCACCACGGTTGTCAGCGTGCTGCGTTCCATCCGCGAGCTGCTGGGACGAACGCTGGGCGACGGCATCGTACTGGATGTCTCGTTTCCCGAAGACGTGCCGCCCCTCACCTGCGACAGCGGCCAGCTGGAAAGCGCGCTAGTGAATCTTGCCGTCAACGCGCGCGACGCCATGGACGGCCAGGGCCGCCTGCGCATGACCAGCCGCCTTTGCAGCCCGGCCGACAGCAGTGTGCAGGTGGCATTGGATCCCTTGCGCGAAACCTACGTGGAGATCGCGGTCATGGACGATGGTCCGGGCATGAATGAGGAAACGCGCCGGCGCGCGCTGGAACCCTTTTTTACCACCAAGCCCGAAGGTCACGGCACCGGCCTTGGCTTGTCGATGGTCTACGGATTCGTGACCCAGTACGGCGGCGCCATCGACATTCGCAGCATGCCCGGCGCGGGCACGTCGGTACTGTTGTACCTGCCCTGCGACGACAGGGACGTGGAAGCGCCGCCCTTGAAAGAACAGAAACCGGAGCCAAACCTGACCGGCTTTCGCATTCTTATCGTCGAAGACAACGAAACCATCCGCGAGTCGGTGGCGGTGCGGCTGCGCCAACTCGGCTGCCAGGTCTACGAGGCCGCCTGCGGCAATGAAGCACTATCCATACTTTCCAGCAATGAGTCCTGGGATTTACTGCTGTCGGACATCGACCTGCCCGTCATGGACGGCTACGAACTATGCAGCCAGGCACGCAAGCTATTTCCCTCGCTGCGCGTGATCCTGATGACCGGCTACGCGGACTCCGAGTTGCTCGAACTGGAAGGACTCGACCACGCCACCGAGGCCTTGATCAAGCCATTCGACATGGGCGACCTGCTGGCCAAGACGCGGCTGTTGTTGCAACCGGCAAGCTGACGCGATCCCAAGGCCTGGACCGGTTTTCCGCGCAGCAAGGCACGCGCTAGCGCTTCGTCCCTGCCGCAAACGTCCGCAGGTCCTCCACCAACTGCTGGTACCGGTGATCGTGCGTGTCGCGATTGATCGAACGCAGCACCGATGCCGGATGCCATGTCGCCATGCCGTCGATGTCACCCGGCAAGCGTATCCATCGACCACGGCTGATCGTGAGGTGGAAGTTCGTGCCGAAGAACGCCTGCGCCGCCATCGCGCCCAGCGCGAGGATCCGTTGCGGACGCACCTCGCGCAGTTCCGCCGCCAGCCACTCGCGACAGATCGCCTGTTCGGCGGCGTTGGCGCGTTTGTGCAACCGCCGCTTGCCGCGCTGTTCAAACTTGAAATGCTTGACCGCATTGGTGATGTACACCTCACGCCGATCGAGGCCGCTCTCCTCCAACGCGCGATCGAGCAGCGCGCCGGCCGGGCCGACGAACGGCTCGCCGCTGGCATCTTCCTGCAAGCCGGGTTGTTCGCCGACCAGCATGATGGATGCGTGCAGGGGGCCTTTGCCGAACACGGTCTGCGTGGCGTGCCGCCACAGCGGACAGTCGTGGCAATGCGATGCCAAGCTCCGCAATTCCTTGACCGAGCCGGGCGGCGGCGGTGCGCTCGGCGGCCGCGCCAGCGGGGAATCCCATGCCGATCTTGATTGCCGCATCTTGGCTGACCTCACGTTTCCTGGATCGAAGCTTCCGCTTCCGTCTATCGAAAAAACGTGCAGGACAGGCCAGCCACTCCATCCATGCATATTTCACGCGCTCGCGTCCCGCGCTTGCGTCACGGCCGCGTTACGGCGCTATCTGTCCGCGCCTTTCCGGTCGTTCGGAGTACGCCCGCGCTGGCCGCCCTTCTTGCCCAGGGCAACGTAGCCTTCCCTTCCCAGCTCTTGCCTGCGCGCCTGACCGCCTTGCTTGCCCAACGCCGAATAGCCTTCCGAACCGAGTTCTTCCTTGCGCGCAGCGCCGCCTTTTTTTCCCAGCGCCGAATAACCTTCCGGGCCCAGCTGCTGCTTGCGCGCCTGGCCGCCTTTTCGCCCGGCCTCGCGCACAGTCATCCCGCCACTGCCTGGATCGTGTTGTTTCGTGGTCATGCCATTACCTCTGTGCTTTCGGATGCGCGCCAGCCTTTCACCACAGCCTGCGGACTCGCAAATTCGTCTTCAACCATGCGTTCGATGGCATTGAGCACGTGCGCAGGAGCATCGCTGCGCCTGGCCTGTGCGAGCACTTCATGCTTGCTCGCTGGATAGTGGACATCGCGAAGGTATTGCTGAACGTTCGCCGGGGATTGGCCGCCCATCCCTCTTGTCATGACTTCACCTCTTTGACCAGCTGAAAATCCGGCGGCATGGCTGCCGCAAAAAATCCGCGAACAACATGCCATCGCCAGCGTGATGCTCACGTGCTTCAGTGCGCCTGGAAAAAGCAGCACATGCATCAGAAAATTTTTCCGCCACCGCAGAAATGTCTCGAATACACGCAGGCGCCTGTGAGTGTGCTCGCCGCGCGCATATGAACGGGCGCGGCGCGATTACATCGGGCTATCTTTCGATTCACCCCGCCGCCACTCGCCGCGCCATAGGTTTTAGCCATCCATGCATTACGACGAATGGGAGCGGCTTCATGACCAGCAAATCCAGCGAAGCAAAAACCAAGGCGGCCGCGCACGACGCGGAGCAAGGCATGACGGCGCAGGAGCAAAGCACCGCTTCCACCAGCGCCCTGCCAAGCCTGCACGATCCGGATGACGCCACTGTCGGCTTCGGGCCACGCAGCCTCGATCCGGATCGGCGTACCGAACGCTTGAGCTATCGCGATCCGGAGGAAGCCTCGCAGGGGCCATTGCGTTTTGACGAAACCAATTACAGCGTCGAACGGCTGACGCTGCCCGAAGGCGGCTTTAACGAATATGCCGATGAATATTCCGATTACCGCGACCAGGAAGGCACGCCTCGCCAGCACTACGGTCCACTGCGGGAAGGCCAATGGGAAAGTCCTCAATACGCGGATTCGACGCAGAATGATTTGCTAGCCGAGCTTTCTGCGGAGGTCAGCCCGATCGACGAGCCCGACGATCCGGACCTTGGCTTTCGTCTTTCCGCGGAAGACGAGGACGGCCAGGGAGCGGATCGGCTCGATCTCGAAACATCGCCCGATGCCTACGAGGTCGAGAAAACTCCCGGTTTTGGCCACCATGCGCCACGCAAGCCACAGCCCAGCGATGATCGCCTGCGCGAAGCCGTGCACGCAGCCCTCGACAACGGCACGGATATCGATGCTCCGGATATCTCGGTGCACGTAAAGAACGGCACCGTCGTGATCGAAGGCGAAGTCGCCGACGCCATGCTGCGCCACCGTGTCGAGCAATGCGTCGACAGCGTGGAAGGCGTCGAGAACATCGACAATCGTTTGCATCTTGCCGCTTCGCAACCGCGACGCCCGTGGAGCGATGAATAAATCGGAGCATATGCCATGAACAAGAAAGCCCGCGCCACGACCGCACGACAGCAGCAGATCCAGCGCGATACCGAGGCGCGTCCGGAGCAGTCGGAAAAGGTGCCAGGCGCCGATTCCAAGCGCGCTACCCAGGCCGGTGCGCACGCTTATCCTGAAAACCCGCTGCCCGCCCAGCATCAGGCCAAGCCGGGCTCGGAGGCCGAACTCGATCCGCGCCCGCAATTCCTGGCGCCCGAGTATGTCGGCAGCAGCAAGCTATCGGGCAAAATCGCGCTGATCACCGGCGGCGATTCCGGTATCGGACGGGCGGTGGCCGTGCTGTTTGCGCGCGAAGGCGCGGACGTGGCGATCATTTATCTCAGCGAACGCGAGGATGCTGCCGAGACCAAACGCCATGTGGAAGACGAAGGCCAGCGATGCCTGCTGATCGAAGGCGATGTGCGCGACCAGGCTTTTTGCAAGGCGGCGGTGGAAAAAGTCGTCGGCGAGTTCGGCAAACTCTCCATTCTGGTCAACAATGCGGCATTCCAGGAACACGCCGCGCGGCTGGAAGACATCACCGAGGAACATTTCGACGAAACCATCCACACCAATGTGTACGGCTATTTCCACATGGCCAAGGCGGCCCTGCCGCATCTCCAGAACGGCGACTGCATCATCAATACCGGTTCGGAGACCGGGCTGTTCGGCCACAAGATGCTGCTCGATTATTCGATGACCAAGGGCGCGATCCATGCGTTCACCAAGGCGCTCGCGGCCAACGTGATCAAACGTGGCATCCGCGTGAATGCCGTTGCGCCGGGACCGGTGTGGACACCGTTCAACCCCGCCGACAGCAGCGCCGGAAAAGTGAGCAAGTTCGGCGAGGCCAATCTGATGGGTCGACCCGCGCAGCCCGAAGAACTCGCGCCCGCATATGTGTTCCTTGCCTCGCCGATCTGCTCCAGCTATATCTCCGGTGCGGTGTTGCCGGTGATGGGCGGGCCTACACCACAGTAACGATTGGCGAATTGGTGGTGGCGTTGCAGTAGGCACGCCAGTGGACAGTGGCAGGGTCGTAACTGAAACGTCAGCGCTATAAAGGCGATCAAGCCGTGCTGGAAGCCATGCCTTGCCAAGGTCTTCCTGGAATAAGCGCAGCGCGGACTCGCGCGCCGTTCGCGTGCCTTGTCCACGGCCGGCTTGCGACCTGCAAAACCCGTTATATGCGCCCTATACAGCCGGCACGTTAGCCTCGCGACATGCGCCGCTGGCTGTTACTGATCGCAGTCATTGCCCTGATCGCCCTGGGCTGGTCGCAGCGCCGACGCCTGCCGGATCGCTATAACCCGTGGGCGCCACTGGATTTGCGCGCGCCACCGGATCTGTTTCTCGGTTACAAATTGCAACGGCTCGACGCGGATGCACCGCGCTGCCTGGCCGCGCTCCAGCAATCCGGCGCGACATTTTCGATCGTGCGTGATTATGTCGGCGCCGGCGGTTGCGGCTGGAACCATGCAGTCCGGCTGCAAGACACCGGCGTAGCGCGGCTGGAGCGACCGACCATCGTCACCTGCCCGCTCGCCGCTTCGCTGGTGCTGTTCGATCGCCATGCGCTGCAACCACTCGCGCGACAATGGTTCGGGCAGCCGGTCGTGTCGATCTCGCACGTGGGCAGTTACGCTTGCCGCACCATCTATTCGCAGCCCGACGCGGCGTTGAGCCGCCACGCGCGGGCGGAAGCCATCGACGTCACGGGGTTTCGCCTGGGCAATGGCCGCGCTGTCGTGATCGCCAAGGATTGGGACAAAGGCCTCGACGGCACCTTCCTGCATAAGCTGGAAGCACGCGGCTGTCCGTTTTTCGGTATCGTGCTGGGGCCGGAATACAACGCGGCGCACCACACGCATTTCCATCTCGAAGCGGGAAGCTGGGGCTGGTGCCGGTGATGGCAATGATGATGCCAGAAACAATGGCCCGATTCGGCTTATCTGCGCAACGCGGCCGCGTGATAGGCCACGTGCTCGCCAATGAAACTGGCGACGAAGTAGTAGCTGTGGTCGTAGCCTGGCCGCATGCGCAGTTCCAGCGGGTGTCCTGCCGCGTCGGCCGCTTGCTGCAACCATTCCGGATGCAATTGGCTGTGCAGGAATTCATCGGCATCGCCCTGATCGATCAGCAGTGGGAGTTTTTCGTTCGCGGTCTTTACCAGCTCGGTGGCATCGTAGCTGCGCCATGTTTCCCGATCGCCGCCCAGATAGGCCGAGAATGCCTGCTCGCCCCACGGCACGCGCGATGGCGCGACAATCGGCGAGAACGCGGAGACGCTGCCGTAGCGGCCCGGATTCTTCAGCGCGATGGTGAGCGCACCATGGCCGCCCATCGAATGGCCGCTGATGGCGCGCGCATCCGTCAACGGGCAATGCTTTTCGACCAGTTCGGGCAGTTCGTGCACCACGTAGTCGTACATGCGGTAATGCCTGGACCACGGCGACACCGTGGCGTTGACATAGAAACCCGCGCCCATGCCCAGGTCATACGCCGCAGCATCGGCTACGCCTTCGCCGCGCGGACTGGTGTCGCACACCACCAAGGCGAGACCATGCTCGGCGGCATAGCGCTGCGCACCGGCCTTGTTGATGAAGTTCTGTTCGGTGCAGGTCAATCCGGATAGCCAGTAAAGCGCCGGCACCGGCCGTTCGCTCGCCTGTGGCGGCAGATAGACGGCCAGCCGCATCTCGCAGTCCAGCGCATGCGAGCGGTGGCGATAGACGTCCTGCCAGCCGCCGAAACAGGCGCGATGTTCGATGCGTTCCATTTTCGTAGGCCTCGGGTATCAGAAGTGAATGACAGTGCGGATCGACTTGCCTTCGTGCATCAGCTCGAAGGCTTCGTTGATGCGCTCCAACGGCAGCGTGTGCGTAATGAACGGATCGAGCCGGATCTCGCCGCGCATCGCCTGTTGCACCATGCCCGGCAGCTGGCTGCGCCCCTTCACTCCACCGAAGGCACTGCCGCGCCATACGCGGCCGGTCACCAGCTGGAACGGCCGCGTGCGGATTTCCTTGCCGGCGCCGGCCACGCCGATGATGATGCTTTCGCCCCAGCCCTTGTGGCAGCACTCCAGCGCGGCGCGCATCACGTCCACGTTGCCGATGCACTCGAAGCTGTAATCCACGCCGCCGTCGGTCATCGCCACGATCACGTCCTGGATCGGCTGGTCGTGATCCTTCGGATTGATGCAATCGGTGGCGCCCATGTCGCGCGCCAGCTCGAATTTGGCCGGATTGGTATCGATCGCCAGGATGCGCCCGGCGTTTGCCTGCACCGCGCCCTGGATCACCGCCAGGCCAATGCCGCCCAGGCCGAACACCGCCACTGTGGCGCCCGCCTCCACTTTGGCGGTGTTGTGCACGGCGCCGATCCCGGTCGTGACGCCGCATCCGAGCAGGCACACTTTCTCCAGCGGGGCCTGCGCGTCGATCCTGGCCAGCGAGATTTCCGGCACCACGGTGTATTCGCTGAAGGTGCTGGTGCCCATGTAGTGATAGATGGGCTGGCCCTGGTACGAGAAGCGCGTGGTGCCATCCGGCATCAGTCCCTTGCCCTGCGTGGCGCGCACCGCCTGGCAGAGGTTGGTCTTGCCGGAACGGCAGAATTTGCACTGGCCGCATTCGGCCGTGTACAGCGGAATGACATGGTCGCCCGGCTTGAGCGTGCTCACGCCCTCGCCTACTTCCACCACGATGCCGCCGCCCTCGTGTCCCAGCACAGCCGGGAAAATACCTTCCGGATCGTCGCCCGAGAGCGTGAACGCATCGGTATGGCATACGCCGGTATGGGTGATTTTCACCAGCACCTCGCCAGCCTTGGGCGGAGCGACGTCGATCTCGACGATCTGCAGTGGCTGGCCGGGCGCAAAGGCGACGGCGGCGCGTGATTTCATGGCATTGCTCCTGGGCGGTCGAGCGGAAAGCATCGATTATCGGCCATGCCTGCCGGCCACCGGAATACATAAAACTCTGCCTGGCTAAAGACCCGTTTGCTGATCGCCGCGGCGGCGCAGGCAACGCCAGAGCTCTTCCGTGTACGGCGCCAGCTCGAACACCAGGATCAGTAACAGAATGCATGCAAGATAGCCGGCCGGCAGCGCCTGCCGCTTCCACGCCAGCGCATAAGCCGCTGTTTCCCGGCCGAACCCGAACAGCGCCAGGAATTGTCCCCAGTGACGGGAGATCACCAGCAGCATGGCCATCAGCGGCACCATTTCGAGAAAGCTGTGTAGGTGCTGCTCGACCGGGCCGACCTCGCGCGCGGATACCGCATAACTCACGTCCCACAGCGCGGTCAATTCATGGATGAAGAACGCAACGATCATCAGCGACAGGATGCCGGCGTTCACCTGCAAAAACAGCACGGCCAGCAATGGCGCGCCCACTTCCACGAACATCAGCAGATGGATCAGCGACTCCTTTGCGCCGGTGGTCGATTCGATCCGCGTGGCGCGATGGCATAGCCAATCGGCAAAACCGGCGGCAAGCCATAGCGGCATGACGAAGTACATCAAGACCAGCAAGGCCGGATCAGTCGCCATCGAAAGCAGCCATTGCGCACATGCGCGGGATCATGGCATCCACGGCCTGCGCCGCGACGTGGAAAGTCGGTGCAGGCGATGTGACAGGACGATGCGGCTTCCGCCATCCGGCACCGGTTGAGCTTGCCTACCGATGGGATCACTATCGCGCATCGGTCGGCGCACGCCGTGTGCCGTGTACCGTGCCGGCATCGTCCGCGCGGGTCCATGCCAATCCAAGGAGAGCCCTTTGAACGCCAACGCACCCGTTGTCTTTCGTACTCCCGTCTGGCTTTACTTTACCGTGGCCTTCGCCATCAGCTGGATGGTGTGGCTGTTGCCGGTACTGGCCAGCCGCGACCTGTTGAAGCTCTCGCCCGGCTTGCAGCTGGTGTGCCTGCTCGGCGGCTCGTTCGGTCCTTTCATTGGCGCGTTCTTCTGTGTCTACCGCGATGGCGGCTGGGCCGCCGTGCGCGAATTCGCCGGACGTAGCCTGCGTTACCGGATCAGCCCAGTCCACGTGTTGTGCGCCGTGTTGCTTGCCCCCTTGGCCGCCAGCGTGACGATGTGGTGGCTGGCCAGGCACGGCGGGCCAGCGTTCGCCTTGCTGGTTCCGTTGTCGCAAATTCCGCTGGTGTTCGTGGAGTTGTTCTTTATCGGCGGCTCGGTGAACGAGGAGTTCGGCTGGGCCTATGCGATTGACCGCCTGCAGCAGCGTCGAAGCCTGCTGCGAGCGGCCGTGTTGCTGGGAATCATCTGGGGCTGCTGGCACCTGCCGCTGTTTTTCGTGATCGGCCTGACGCAATCGTTCATGCCATTCTGGGCTTTCCTGATCTTCACCATCGCCTTGCGCGTGTTGATCGTGTGGGTCTACGAGAGCAATCGCAAAAGCATCCTCGCCGCATTGCTGTTCCACACCGCCGGCAATTTCAGCTTGAACCTGTATCAGGTCATCGACCGTTCGCCGCAGCGCGACGAGCGTGGCTTCATCGGCTTCGCTTTGCTCATGCTGGCGGCAGCACTGGTGGTCGCGCTTTGCGCGCGCTGCTATCGGTCCGCGCCAGCCTCGCAGGCCGCCCTGGAAGGTGGCATCAACCGGTGATGGCTGCTGTGCGAAACCTTATCCTCCTCGCCGTTGCCTTGATGGCTGCCACGCGAGCCATGCCGGCCCGCAGCCAGCCGCTGCCAGACACCGATGACGGCAGCGCGGCCCGGCACGGACCGATCGTGGTGCTCGTGACCATCGACGGTTTTCCGGCGCGTGCGTTGAACGATCCGCGCCTGCCGATGCCTGCCTTGCGCGCCATGCAGGCCAGCGGCGCCTACGCCCAGGCCATGCAACCGATCAATCCGACGGTGACCTGGCCCAACCACACCACGCTGATCACGGGCGTGGACGCCAGCGAGCATCATGTGATGGCCAATGGCCTGATCACCTTTCCAGCCGATGGCGGCATGCCGCAAGTGAAACCGTGGACACCCCGCGACCAACTGGTGCATGCACGCACGCTTTACGACGCGCTGGCGGAAAAAGGCATGACCACCGGCCAGGTCGACTGGGTCGCGATCTACGCCGCGCGCCATGTGCAATGGTCATTCGCCGAACGCCCGGATGCCAACGGACCGATTGCGCGCGACCTGGTTGCGCAAGGCCTGGTGACGCAAGAGGACATCGCCACCTTCGGCGAGCGCGGCAGCCCGGCCTGGCATGACCAGGTGTGGACCGATGCCGCCATCGATATCCTGACCCGGCATACGCCGAACCTGCTGCTGTTCCATCTTTTGCAGACCGACACCTTGCAACACGGCTACGGCGCGCTGTCGCCTGCCGCCTATGGCGCGTTCGCCGATGCCGACGCATGCCTGGCACGACTGGTGGATGCCGCGCGCAAGGCCGGCCTGCTGGATCGCATCACGTTCGTCATCGCTTCCGACCACGGCTTTGCCGACTACACGCATGCCATCCGCGCCAACGTCGCGCTGGTGCGGCAAGGGCTGCTGCGCGAGAACAAGGGCATCTATCGAGGCGAGGTGTGGGTGCAGCCGGAGGGCGGCGAGGCATCGTTATACATTCGCAACCAGGCGCGTCGCGCGAAACTCACCCCCCAGCTGAAAAGCTATTTCGAAAAGCTGCCTGGCATAGCCGCCGCCTACACCAACGTGGAGGCGCGCAAGCTCGGCCTGCCCTCGCTTCGCGCAAGCGACCAGGCACCGGATCTCTACCTTGTCGCCAAGCCCGGCTACGCCTTTTTAGAGGGTAGCGAGGAACCGCTGATCCAGGACATCGCGCCGGCCCGGGGCGCACACGGCTATCTCGATACCGACGCGGATATGCAGGCATTGTTTATCGCTTCGGGTGCACATATCCACCGTGGCGTGAAGCTCGGCGCCATCAGCAACCTGCGCGTGGCGCCGACCATTGCAAGAATCCTGGGTGTTTCCCTGCCGGCGGCAACCGCGCCACCACTCACGGAAATAATCCAGTAATGAGAACTGCGCTACAGATTTGCGTGCGCAGGCCGAACACATTACAAAGACCTGGGGGCGCTTTCCTGTTTGATTGAGTCTGGCCCGTCATCACGTCCGGGCTGCCGCCCTCTATACCTTGAACGTCTATGCTTATTAAAAAATTCGCCCCCCGCGCTCCCGCCCTCGCCTTTTCCTTCATCGCAAGCCTCGCCGGTTTTACCAACCTCGCGCACGCCGTCGACCTCCCCGCGCCGGCCGGCTGGACGCTGCAATGGGGCGACAATTTCGCCGGCCCGGCGGGCACGCTGCCGTCGAACACCAATTGGCGCATCGATACGGGGCATGGCTATCCCAATGGCCCGATCGACTGGGGCACCTCGGAAATCGAGAACTACACCAGCGACCCGGCCAATATCCACCTGGATGGGCATGGCCACCTGATGATCATCCCGCGGCGCGATGCCAGCGGGCAATGGACGTCCGGGCGCATCGAGACTCTCCGCGACGATTTCACTGCGCCCGATGGCGGCATGCTGCGGATGGAGGCGCGCATCCAGATGCCGGATGTGACCGGTCCGCGCGCGCTGGGTTACTGGCCGGCATTCTGGGCGCTGGGGAGCAGCTACCGCACCACCATGGCGTGGCCACGCGCAGGCGAATTCGACATCATGGAGAGCGTCAACGGGCTCGATTCGGTATGGGGCATCCTCCATTGCGGCATGAATCCGGGCGGCCCCTGCGGCGAGCCGATCGGCATCGGCAGCCGCTTGCCCTGTCCGCACGAGGCCTGCACTGCGGGGCCACACACGTTTACGTTCGAATGGAACCGCAGCGTGACGCCGGAACAGCTGCGCTGGTTCGTGGATGGGCAGCTGGTGAACCAGGTAGCCGAGAACCAGCTGTCCGCCGACACGTGGCGCTCCCTTACCCAGCAGCGCGGCTATTTCATGCTGCTGGACGTCGCCATGGGCGGCGGCTTCTCGTTCGTGATGGCCGGCTGGAAACCCACGCCTACCCCGCAGACCGAGCCCGGGCATTCGATGGTCGTGGATTATGTCGCGGTATGGACCCGGCCCGGAACGGGCAAGAAAGTGCCGGCCGCAACGGAAATGGCCGCGGAAATGCCCAAGCGGACACCGCCGCCGGTCAAGCGTTGATCGCATGTGCAACAGGCAGCGCAGCGCCTTGAGCGTGGCGCTGCGCTGCCAGGGCCTTAGCTAGCCTTGTGCAGGCCCTGCACGATCGCCAGCGATTTCGTTACATGCTGGTCCGGCCTCAGATGATCGTCTTCCGAGGACAGCGTGGCGATGATCTTGCCGTCGCGGCCAATCACGAAGGTCGTGCGCGCAATGAAGCCATGGTCGATGGCGACGCCGCGCACATCGTTCACTCCCGGCTGCGCCGCTGTTTCCTTCAGGTCGTAGGACGCCGCGATCTTGCCGTCGGCATCGGAGGCGACCGGGAATTTCCCGGCGCAATAGCTCGGATCGGCTGAAAAGGCGTCAAGCCGCCCGATGCTGTCGGCCGAAACGCCGATGATGGTGGCGCCAGCGGCCTCGAACCTGGCCTTGTTCGCGGCAAAGGTATGCGCCTCCAGATCACAGCCGCCGGTATAGGCCGACGGATAGAAATACACCACTACCGGGCCTTTCTTGAGCGCCTGGGCCAGCGAGAAATTGAATTCCTTGCCGGCCAGGCTGGCCTTGGCGTGGAAATCCGGCGCCGCGGCACCGGGCTTGAGCGCCGCGAGCGCCGGCGTGGCCATAAGCAGCATCGCCAGGGCGCCGCCTGACGTCCATCCTGCAAAACGCTTGTGCATGGTTGCGAATCCTCCGGGAAGTCGATCGAAAGCCGAAATGCCGTCCGCATGGTTGTCCAAGCATGATCGGCTGGCAATATGTCAGATCTCCTGCCGGCCATCATTCTTTGGCGGCGCCCGCATGCCGCTGGCCGCTTTCGACCAGCGGCCATTTCGTGGGTCATCCGGCGCCAATAAAGCAGGCACGTCCTCGCCGGCGACCGCATCGCGGCGGCTCCGCGGCGGCTGTTCGATGCACGCTGCCGTCACTTTATGACGGCATTGAGCGATATATACCTGACGCCATCACGCAGCACCGACTCTGCTCTTTTCGCATGGCGACAGGCAAAGATGAATTCGGCCCATGAGCTAAGCACCCTGATCGAGGCTTTGCGCACATTGCATCGCGATGCCGCCGGCAAGGCTGCGGTAGCCACCTTGACGCGCACGCGCGGCTCCACCTTTCGCCGTCCTGGCACCCGCATGCTGGTAATGGGCGACGGCCGGGTGGTGTGCGAACTCTCCGGCGGCTGCCCGCAACGCGACATCGTGGCGCGCGCGCAGGAAGCGATCGGCAGCGGCGAACCGCGGCTGCTTCGCTACAACGCGGAATCCGGCCTGGACGTACTGCTCGAAATGGGCTGCGGCGGCGAACTGGAAGTGCTGGTCGAGCCGTTGCTGGCGATCCAGGCCACCGATTTCATCGACACGCTGTCGTATTGCCTCGATGCGCGACTGACCACGCATATGGCCACCCTGTTTGCCGTGGACGACACGGCCGTGATGCCGCGCCGGCTGGTGTGGCACGAGCATGGGATCCTGCACGATTCGATCGGCGAAGCGGCGCTCGTCGCATCCATCATGGCCAGCCCGCGCTCTGCCAGCGAACGGCGCGCCCGCACGCTGCAACTGCCGTGTGCGAACGGCATGGCCGACGTGCTGGTGGAAACCATTGTCCCGCCGCATGCCCTGGTCGTCATTGGCAGCAGCGCCGCCGCGCGCGCCTTGCTGCCATTGGCCGGCGCGCTGGGCTGGCACGCCACGCTGGTCGATCATGATCCCGCGCGCCTGCAGGCCGCCGACCTGCCCGCCGGATTGCACACGGTTTGTGCCGAACCGAAGCACTTGCGCGGCGCCCTGCCGCTGGATGCGCACAGCTCAGTCGTAGTGATGACGCACAACCTGGAACAGGACATTGCTTATCTGCATGCGTTACAGGGATCTCCCGTTGCCTACATTGGCGCCTTGGGGTCGCGTGACCGGGTGGCACGCATGCACGATCACGCCGCACTGGACGGCTTGCCGCTGCATGCGCCCGCGGGCCTGGATATAGGCTCGGAAACGCCGGAAGAAATCGCCTTGGCCATCGCCGCCGAGATCATGGCGGTCATCAACCGGCGCAATGCAAAATCCCTGCGCGACAACCGTGGCGCGATCCATTGATGACGGACCACACCTCGCCCGTCATCTTGTTGCTTGCCGCCGGCGAGGGCAGCCGCTTCGGCGGCGCCAAGCAGCTGGCGCTCATCACCGGGGAAGCGATGGTGCGGCGCGTAGCGCGCACACTGCTCGAGGTCGATGTTCCGGTACTGGCGGTGACCGGCGCCTATGCGGAGGACGTCGAGGCGGCGCTCGACGACCTGCCGCTCAGCGTGGTCCGCTGCGAGGAGTGGCAGCTTGGCATGGGTCACTCGCTCGCCGCCGGTGTACGCGAGTTGATGCGTGTTTTTCCCGCGGCCTCGGCCGCACTGATCTGCCTGGCCGACCAGCCGCTGCTCGATGCCGCGTTCGTGCACGACCTGCTGCAACGGCACGCGCAAGCCCCCGATCGCTTGCTGGCTACGGTCTATCGTGGTGTACAGGGCCCGCCGGCCTTGTTTCCTCGCGATTGCTTCGCGGCATTGGCTGACCTGTCAGGAACGCATGGCGCGCGTTCCGTGCTGGAACAAAAGTCGACGCGGGTGGAAGCGTTCGCGTCGGAGGGAATGGCCGATATCGATACGCAAGAAGATTTGCTGCACGTCATGCTGCGCACGCATTGGCGCGGCTGAAAGGCTCGACGACACCATGTGGAATGACATCTTCTTCACATTGCGCCGCCGCTGCCGTGCCCGTTCGCTTAACCTGAGCTGCCATCACGCACGCGCATAGCTTGCCGGCGTGTCAGGGGGCACGTACCTTGTTGCGAACAGGCACAGCCCCGCCTCCCTGCTTCGGAACAAGGCGACGTGATGACTTGGCAAGGCCGGACCGCACTTAGCTTCATGCTCGCGCTTTGCGCGCTGGGCCTCGGCGCTTGTTCGGCAGTGCGCGAGGACTATGTGAAAAAACCTTCGACCGCGCTGCCGCCCGCCACGCAGACGGCATACGGCCGCTACATCCAGGCCGAAGTCGGGCAGCATCCGCAGGATTCGGGTTTTCGCCTGCTGATCAAAAGCACCAATGCGCTGATGAGCCGGATCGCATTGATCGACCGCGCCAGGCAATCGCTCGACATGCAGTACTACATCTTCGCCAACGACGCGACCGGCCGCCTGGTAATGCAGCACATGCTGGCCGCTGCCGACCGCGGCGTGCGCGTGCGCCTGCTGATAGACGATATCGACATAAGCCACGAGACCAACGCCCTGGATGCGCTCGATTCGCATCCCAACATCGAGGTGCGCCTGTTCAATCCTTTTTACACGCGCAATCCTTCGCTGCTGTCCAAGGCAATGCAGTTCCTTGCTGACGCCAGTCGTCTCAATCGCCGCATGCACAATAAGTCGTTCATCGTGGACAACGAGGTTGCCATCATCGGCGGGCGCAACATCGGCGACGATTATTTCCACGTGGGCAAGGACATGCATTTCCGCGACCTGGACCTGATCGCCATCGGGCCGGTGGTACCGGAAGCGTCAAAGGCCTTCGATGCCTACTGGAATTGCGACGCGGCCTATCCGGTTACCGCGTTCCGCGGCCATCATGGAAAGCCTTACGACTTGGCGAAGCTGCGTGTGATGCTCGCGCATGACGCTCGCAAGTTCGCGCAATCGGATTATGCGCAGGCCGTCATCGACAAATTGCCGGATGGACCCTCCGCCGATAAACCGGGCAGCTGGTATTGGGGACCGGCGCGATTGCTGGCGGACCAGCCGGAGAAAGTCACCGAACAGCGCGACGATCGTTCGTTGCGCATCGGCCCGAAAATCAAGGCCATCACCGACCAGGCCCAACACAGCCTGCTGCTGGTGGCACCCTATTTCATTCCCGGCGACGAGGGCGTGCGTTACCTGGGTCAATTGCAGCAACGCGGCGTATCGGTGCAGGTACTCACCAATGCGCTGGCCGCCACCGACGAACCAGAAGTCGACGCGGCCTATGCGCCCTATCGCCGTCCGCTGCTGGCCGAAGGCGTGGCGCTTTACGAATTGCGTCCACAGGGCGCCGCCAATCCACCCAGCGCAAAGGGGCGTTCTTCCGGCACCAGCCTGCATGCCAAGGCCATTGTGGTGGACCGGCGTTATACCTTTATCGGTTCCATGAACATGGACCCGCGTTCCAGGCTGCTCAATACCGAAATGGGCATCGTGGTGGATTCCCTGCCATTGGCCGATGCCGTGACCACGCAATTCTTCGACCGGGCCGTCTCGCCCGACAGCGCCTTCCGCGTGGTGCTGCTTGACCACCATGACGGGCAACCGGGCAGCGTGGCGTGGCAGGTGGCTTCCGGCGACGGCATGCTCATCGAGCATCACGATCCTGACACCACGATCGGCAGGCGTATCGAAGCGAAACTGCTGGGATTGCTGCCGATCGATAGCCTGCTCTAGGGATGCTCTGATCAATGCTACGCAGGCGGCATGATGTCCAGAAGGCTCGCAGAGTGTGTTGTGCGGCGCCGGGAAGACTGGCCGTCTTGCCAAGCCGCGCGGCGCACTCTGCGTGCCTTCTGGTCATCACCCCATCGCTTTAAATTCAATATGTTGGGGCCAGCTCTGTCTGTCCGCATCCCTTCCTCGCTCCTCAAAGCCGAGTGCATCCATGCACTCTCCCCGCGCGTGCGGCCCGTCGTCTCGACAGACGGCCAGTCTGCCTTCCTCGCTCCTCAAAGCCGGGTACATCCATGTACCCTCTCCGCGTGCGCCGACGAACCTATGGTCTGCGAACAGACAGAGCTGGTGACGCCTACGTAGCATCGATCAGAGCATCCCTAGGCTTCTCTCGCGAAAAGGCGACCTGCCCGCACCCGGGCCGGCGGCGACTTTTCCGTGCCGCACGCGAAAAATGCCTCGAAAGCGTCTATTTTTTTCCTTCGCGATTCTGTACAAGTCACACCCATCGACCGGCGTTCTGCTGCCTGCTGCTGTGCAGCACCACATCGGCAGCATCATATCGCCGGTACACGGCCTGTTTTTTTGTTCCAGGCATTGGAGGGGAGGAGCCCATGTCGAAACTGGCGCGCACCCTTACGACGACAGCATGCATGCCGGCGCGATACCTCGTGTCGGCGCGTGCGCGTCGACGCAACTGGATCAACGCATAGCATATTGGCATCGGGACAAGCGATCCACGCATGGATCGGCGCCGAACGCACCTCGGTTAAAGCGCTGAAGCAGCGCCGATAAGGGAAAGTTAGTTAGTGGCGTCCCGCTCAAGAGCCCGCGCCGCAAACGATGCGTTATACGCACGCCTACCTGTGGGAGGTCCCTGCAATGAGCCACGAGCATGCAGTTGCGCGATTTTCGAATCCGGCGCCGCTAGGGCTGGCCGGCTTTGCCTTGACGACATGGTTGCTGAGCATGATCAACGCCGGCTGGTTCGCCGGCGACGCCATGAACATGGTGCTTGCCGTGGCCATGGCTTACGGCGGCACCGCACAGATGATCGCCGGCGTCATGGAACTGCCGCGCGGCAATACATTCGGCGCTACCGCTTTCGTCAGCTATGGCGCGTTCTGGTGGTCGTTCGCGCTGTTCGTGCTGTTCCTGCACGACAAGGTGCCGGCGGCCTTCGTAGGCTGGTATCTGTTTATGTGGGGCGTGTTCACGTTCTACATGTGGATCGGCACGCTGCATGCCGCTCGCGCATTGCAGTTTATTTTCCTGGCGCTGTGGATCACTTTTTTCCTGCTGGCGGCCGGCGAATGGACCGGCATGAGCGGACTGCACGTGGCCGGCGGCTACTTCGGCCTGCTCACCGCCTTGCTGGCCTTCTATCTGTCGGCCGCCGAGATCATCAACGAGGGGCACAAACGGGCAGTCCTGCCGATCGGCGCACCCGGCGCTTCACGCTGACGCCTTCCATCACGATGTTCGAGAACGCCACGCTCAAGGAGCTTTCCATGAAACGACATAGTCTGTTCCTGGCCCTCGCCACACTGGGCCTCGCTTTTACCGCTCCGGCTTTTGCGCAATCGGACAGCAGGGATGCGCAGATCAAGGCGCTCAAGGCACTCGTCGAAAAACAACAGCAGCGGCTCGATCAGCAACAGCAGGATCTGCAACAGTTGCACGCCGCGCTCACGCAGCTGGAAACCCAGCAGACCCGGCAGCAGGCGCAAATCCAGCAGACGCAGCAGGTGCAGCAAGCGCAGGCACAAACCGTGGCTGCGGCGCCGGCCAAGTCGGCTCCTGCATTCACCAGTGCGCCGGGCCTGTCGGTGGCATTCCATGGTTTCATCGATGCCACGGCTTTCAGCCAGAACCGGAGTTTCACCTACGGCAACGGCCAGAACGCCGAATATCCGGTGCCGGGGTCGGCCGGCAGCCTCAGCGGCGTGGATGTACGCAATACGCGCTTCTGGTTCGACCTCACCGGCGCAAAAATCGCCGGCGACTGGACCGGCGGCGCGCACCTGGAAATGGATTTCTTCGGCGGCAACAACGGCACCGGCGCTTATGCCCAGCAGCAACCGCTGCCGCGCCTGCGCCAGGCCTACATGGTGATGGAGAACCCGGTGGCGGGCAGCACCATCAAGATCGGCCAGATGTGGGATCTGATGTTCCCGCTGGACGACTTGCCCGATTCGCTCAGCCACATCGCGTTTCCGTTGGGGTATGGCACTGGCATCATCGGCTGGCGCTTCCCCGGCATCGTGTATTCGCAGGATCTCAACCATGGTTCGGACGGCCCGGCATGGCGGCTGGATGTGGGCGGTTTCGAAGGGGCCTGGAGCAGCCCCGGCAGCCCGATCAACTACACCAGCGCCGGCAATGCCGGCTTCCGCCCGCAGATCGAAGCCAAGCTGCACGTGGAGCAGGAAAAGCAATGGATGCTGTTCGCCGCGGCGCATTGGAGCCAGATCAACCTGACCGGCGTGGGCGGCACCGAACCGGCGCCGGTCAAGCGTCAGTTTTCCAGCGAAGCGGTCGAGCTGGGTGGCCAGTGGACGCCTGGACCCTGGGTGTTCAAGAGCGTGGTCTACGACGGCAAGGGCATCGGGCAGATCTTCGGCGACCTGTCGCAGTTCGGCGATATCAAGGACAAGGGCGGGTACGTTTCCGGCGGCTACAATTTCACGCCCAACTGGAGCGCGCACCTGTTCTACGCCCTCAGCAAGCCCAGTTCCAATGACGTGTTCGCATGGTTGAACAACGGTTCGACCGGCCTGCTGAGGAATCGCCAGGTGGCCGCGAACGTGGAATATGCGGTGGGCGACTACGCATTTGCGCTGGAGTGGATCCACGCCATTCTCAACACCACCACCAATGGCGACAATCGCCTCGCCACCGGCGGCAACCAGATCAACGTAAGCGCCATGTACAAGTTCTGAGGCAAGCGTGCTCCGCGTAACGAGGTTGCGCGGCGTTGCGCCGGATACCCATGCACCGGCATGGCGGAAATGGTCATTGGCTCGCGTGGCCGGCCGCTGCGGACGAACCGTACCCGCCGCCCAGCGCATCGATCAGGCGGATGGAAAGATCCATCTGCTGGCTTTGCAATACTGCCAGGCGCTCGTCGGCGAGCAGCAATTGCTGGCGGCTCGCCAGTGGCGTGAGCGGGCCGCTTACGCCGCCCCGGTACGCCGATAGCGCATCCTTCCAGCTTTTTTCCGCATCCTGCCTGGCGCGCTGTTCCAGCGCGATCTGCGTGCGCACCGAGGACAACGCGGAGACCAGATCGGCGACGCCGTTCACCGCGCTGATCAACAGGCTGTTGTAGTGCGATACCGCTTCGTCGTAGCCGGCGTCGGCGCCGGCGAGATTCGCGCGCAGCCGGCCGCCGTCGAAGATCGGCAAGGTCAGCGCCGGCCCTGCATCGTAGGTGCGTGCCGGCAGTTGGAACAGGCTGGTGCTGCCACCGACGGCAACGAAGCCGGCCATCGCGCTGAGGCTGATGTTCGGCAGGAAATCGATGCGCGCGGCCTTGATGTCGCGCGCTGCCGCTTCGACCTGCCAACGCGCGGCCACCAGGTCGGCGCGACGGCCGAGCAGGTTCACCGGCAAGGTATCCGGCAGCGCGACCTGGCCGGGGTTGAGCATGCGCGGACGCGCGATGCGCAAGCCGCGATCGGGCCCCTGCCCCAGCAGCACGGAAAGACTGCTGCGCGCGGCATCGATGGCACGCGCGGCTTGCGCCTGCTGCTGCTGCGCGCTTGCCACCTGCGCATCGGCGAACGCTTCCTGCTGGGTCGTGCCGAGTCCGCCGGCAAGCAGCCGGCGCGTCAAGGCGAGGGTCTGGCTGGCGCGTTGCAGCTCCCCTGCGGCGACATCCTGCTGCGCGAAGGCGTAGCCGAGCGCGACATAGGCGCGTGCCACGTTGACGGACAACTGGATCCGCGCCGCATGCGCTTCGATCTGCGCCGCGCGGCTGCGGCCGAGCGCCGCTTCCCAGGCAGCGCGCTTGCCGCCCCACAGGTCCAGATCCCAGGAAAAATTGGCGGTGGCGGATTTGCCCCAGGCGAAGGTACCCAGCGCGTAGCTCGGATAGATCGGATCCTTGCTGGAAAAGCGCGCGCCGATCAGGCTGGCATCCCATTCCGCCTGCGGCATGCGCGCGGCGTTGGCGCTATCGGCAACGGCCTGGGCCTGGCGTGCGCGCGCTTCGGCATCGGCCAGGTCTGGATTGTTCTGCAACGCTTCGTCGATCAGCGTAGCCAGCTGCGGATCGCCATAACCCACCCACCAGTCCTGCGCCGGCCATGCAGCGGGACTGAGCGGCACGCCGGCAAGGCTTTGCTCGCTCCTGAGCCGGGTCGCGTCCAGCGTCTTGCCGGTGGGGTGCAGGCCATCGGGCGTGGCGCAGCCGGCGAGCACTATGCACAGCGCGAGCACGGCGGCCACGGAATAGCGCACAGGCATGCGCGAAAACAGGTTCATGATCGAACGCATGGCATGTTCACCGCACCGCCGTGACCGCGGCGCCGCGCGCATCCGGGTGCACGATCAGAGTGGCGGTCTGCCCTGCCACCAGCACCGTATCGGCCGGCATGTGTTCGGTATCGATGCGCACGCGCACCGGCACACGCTGCGCCAGCCGTACCCAGTTGAAGGTGGGATCGATATTGGCGAGCAGGTCGTTGCCGACCGGATCGACAGCGCCGGCAATACCGCGGGCAATGCCTTCCACCGTACCGTGCAAGCGCACGCCGCCGCTCATCAGGCGGATGTCGACCGGATCGCCGATGTGCAAGTGCGGCAGCTTGGTTTCCTCGAAATAGCCGTCTACCCAGAACGAATGGCGGTCGATCAGCGCCAGCCGTGGCGCACCGGCACTGGCGTAGTCGCCCACACGTACCAGCAGGTTGGTGACGTAGCCATCGACCGGCGCGCGCACCTCGGTGCGTTGCACATTGAGTTGCGCGGTCGCCAGCGCGGCTTGTGCCTGCTTTACCGCGGCCAGCGCCTGCTGTTGCGCGGCCAGCGCCTGTTCCTGGCCGGCCTGCGCCCTGCTCAAGGTGGCCCGCGCGGCGTCGGCGGTGGCGCGGGCATTCGCACGGTCTTCGTTGGACACCACATCCGCCAATGCCTGGCGACGCTCCGATTGTGCCGCGTACATGTCGAAGTTGGAGCGGCTCTGCGCCGTACCGGCCCTGGCCGCATCGATGTTGGCATTGGCCGCGGCCACCTGGGCCTGCGCCGCCGCGAGATTGGCCTTGGCCTGCTCCAGCGCATCGTCGTAGCGGGCATGGTCGATCACGAACAGCACGTCGCCTTGCTTGACGATCTGGTTGTCGACCACGTTGACCGCCGTGACCAGGCCGGAGACGTCCGGCGCGATGCGCACGACATCAGCGCGCACGCGCCCGTCGCGGGTCCATGGCGAATACATGTAGTGCCGCCACAACGCATACCCGATGATTACGGCTAGCAATACGACGATGGCGGTAATGGCGATGCGCAGGTACAGGGTCGTTTTCATGAGGGTCACTGGCGAGACATTCGCCGTCAGTCAGTAGATCAGCAGCGCGACGCTGCCGAAGATGCAGACAAACAAAGCCAGCCGGAATAGCGCCGGGTGCCAGACGTATCGATAAAGGCCGTAGCGGCCAACGATCCAGTCGAACAGCACCAGCAAGGCCAGCGAGAGGATGAACCAGACCAGCAAGCCGGGAACGAGCGCGCCGCCGAGGGCGATTTCACGAGGCATGGGCAGTTCCCTGCGCGGGTGGAAGAGCGGGCATGTAAACGGCAAGCACCGATTGGTCGTCGAGCAAGGCCAGCCGCAGCAGGTGCAAGTGATCCAGCAGCGGCCGGGTGGCTTCGTCGCCATCGGTCATCACGATGGCGGCGGCGATGGCTTGGCGCGCGTGCAGGTAAGCGGGCGAACCGGGCTGGTCATAAAGGCGGGCCAGCGCATCGACGGCGCGTCCGACGGCTTCGCGAATGTCCTCGGGCAACGGGCGGCCGGCCATATCGTTGCGCAACTCGATCAACGTGCGACCGACTTCGTGCACCGACAAGGCCCAGGCGAGCAGCGTGCGGGAATCGTGGCTGCCGCGCTCGGTCTGGGCGACGATCTGGCCGAACAGGTCGTGATTGATGCTTTCGAAGCGGCTGCGCAGGCCGGACAGCGGCGCGGTGGCGGCCAGTCCCACCTGCCGCCGCAAGCGTTCCAGCTGGCGGCGGCGCAGCCACAGGCTGCCGATCGCCGGCGGCACGAACACGAAGGCCACGCCGGCGGCGGCCAGGCCGGCCAGTTGCGCCAGCATGTCGTTGAGGAAATGCACGCCGTCGAAGCTCATCTCATTCTTCGCCGCGAGGATGTAGGCAAAACCCATGCAATAGCCGACGCCAATGCGAGTTGTCGACGGCCAGGCCACCATCGCCAAGCCAACCATCAGGAACGGTGCCGAGCCGGCAACCAGCAGCACATAGCCGTCCATTTGCGTGAGCACGAAGAATACGCAGACAAAACTGGCGGACATGCCGAGCAGATAGCCGGCGAAGGTCGCCTTGACCGATTGCGCCGGATTCGGCGTGGACGCATACAGGCCGGCAAAAATGGTGGCCAGCAGCATGGCCGAGGAACCCAGCGGCCAGGCCGAGCCGATCCAGAACAAGCTCAGCGCGCCCATGGTCAGGGTGGTGCGCAGCACGGCCAGGCCCGCGCCGATGAAATCGTTGCCGCGCTCGAAACGCACGCGCTCGGCCGCGCCGGCCAGCCTGGGCGCCTGCAATACGGAAGCGGTGTCGACGTAGGCGTAAAGCTCGTCGATGAAGCGATCCAGTACGCTGACGCCCGTGTCGAAGTCGAGTACGTCGTGATCGGAGTTCATCGCCGCGCGCGCCGCAGCCTCGCGCCCGTTGATCGCCTTGCGCGCGCTGTCCAACCGCGGCAGCAACACGCGCGCAGCGGTCCCGGCCTCGGTCGGTGCGTTGAATGCGTCGCTAAGCGGCTGGTAGAGCGCGATCAACGCATTGGCCGGTACCTCGTGGCCATTGCGCTTGAGGCGATTGATCAGGTGGTGCAAGGTCTGCAGGCTGGTCGAGGCGGCCATGAAGCGCTGGTTGAACAACAGCATGTGGCCGCTGCGGGCGCGCGCTTCCGGATCCTCAAAAATCACCGAGCTGCGCAGGTCTTCCAGGGTTACCGCATCGCGGACAAAACGCAGGTGGGCGTATTCCAGATCGCTGCGCGCCACCTTGCCGGCCATCGCCCGCTGCACGAATTCGATAAAATTGGCGAACTGCGCGCGCGCCGTGCGGCGCATGTCGTCGCGGATGCGGCTGGGCAATACCAGGTCGCTCACCGCGCCGGAAACGGCCAGGCCCAGCAGCACCTCGCTCACACGCCATACGGCGGAGTCGAACACGTCCAGCGGATGGCCCACTACCGGCAGCGCCACGATCGCCGCGGTGTAGCCGGCCAACACGAACGCATAGGATTTGAAATTGCGATACAGCGTGGCACCGCCGGCGCACAGGCCGATCCACAGCGATAGCGCGGACAGGAACAACACCCGTTGCTGCGGGAACAACGCCACGATCAGCAGCGCCACCAGCGCACCGAGCAAGGTACCGATACCGCGATAGAAGCTCTTGGCCAGCACCATGCCGGTCTGCCGGTTGGCAACGATGACGGTAGTGAGCATCGCCGTCGACGGCTGCGGCAAGGCCAGCCGCATCGCCAGCCAGCCGGTAACGTAGAAAGCCAGCAGCGACTTGAACACGAACAGCCAGGTTCCGCTTTCCTCGCGCAGGCCGGCAACGAGGAATTCGCGTGTGGAAAGAGGCGTTGCGTTGATGTCGGTGACGGACATTGATGACCTTCAGTCTGCCAAGCCGCCCAGGAATTTCTTCAACAGCTTTTCAAGCTGGATCTGCTCCGAAACCGTCAGGTGCCGCCCCTGCCGCACCAGCAACTTGCAGATATCCGGAAGGAAACTCTCGATCAACTGCTGTCCCTGCGACGTCAAGCTCAGTTCGACCTTGCGCCGGTCGTCGGCGCTGGCGTTGCGGGCGATCAAGCCCTTCTCGCTCAGCTCGTTGGTCAGCCGGGTGATATTGGCCGATTTCTCGCCCGCGGCGTCCGCCAGCTCCGACGGGGACATCGTACCGCTGGCCGTGCCGTACAGCATCATCAGCAGGTTGTACTCCGGATGATTGACGCCATAGGGCTTGAGCAGCAGGTTGGCCTCGTCATGCAACAGCTTGTGGATATGCTTGATCAGCCTCACCAGCACGCCTGGGCGCCGCGGAAAACCGGGATAGCGGCGGCAGGTCACCGCCAGTCGCTGCTCGGTGGATGCAAAATCGGACATGGCGAACTTCCAGGCGAAGGAATTTACTTCATAAGTATACATTATATAAATGTAATATCAATTTATAAATCAGCTTGCACGCATGGCATGCCCTATATTTCCACCAAATCTTGTGCGCCCCTCGCCCTGCTGCGAGCACGCAATCCCGCCATTGATCCACGCACGCCGCGTGTCCTGTTCGTCCCATTGATGCACGCAAGTAAGCACGGACAACAGTGGTCATCGGTATGCATAGGGCAATTAGGCGAATTGTTTGTTAGGGATACGGGCCTGCTGGAGCGTTGCGATCCGATGCTTCGGCAAAGTCATATCTGAATCGACCATCGCCGCCATTCAAAATAGATATCGTTGATATATATTGTGCTTGGATATATCCTGATGATAGGTATCAAGAGGAGGCTCACCATGTCCGCCACCGCCAAGCTGTTCATGACCGGGCGAAGCCAAGCCGTCCGGCTACCGCGGGAATTCCGCTTCCAAGGGTCCGAAGTGTTCATTCACCGGGATCCCCACACCGGCGATGTCGTGCTATCGCCGAAGCCCGCTTCCTGGCAGGAGTTTTTCGAACTTGCCGACCGCGCCAAGCTGCCAGCGGATTTCCTGGCGGACCGTGAAGACGTGCCCGCCGAGGAAAGGAGCCTGCTTTGAGTCGATTCATGCTCGATACGACTATGGCGAGTTACGTCATCAAGGGACATCCGCCTGAAGTCCGCGAGCGACTCGTCGCGTTGCCCATGGATAGCATCGTCATTTCCGCCGTCACCCAAGCGGAACTGCTTTACGGACTAGCCCGTAAAGGCCACCCCGCTGCGCTTGCTAATGTCATCCGGGAATTTCTGCTCCGCGTAGAGACATTGCCGTGGGATGAATGCGCCGCTACGGTCTACGGCGATCTACGCGCTTCCTGCACATCGGCGGGCATCACCTTGGGAGCACTCGATATGATGATTGCAGCCCATGCCGTGGCTGCCAACGCGACGCTCGTCACCCGCGACAAGGCGTTCGCCCTGATTCCCGATGGGACACTCGCCGTCGATGACTGGACCGACGACGGGTGAAGCGGGCGCCGCAGCGGCAAAGAACAAGTTACTTTCCATCCTCTCAGACGCAGAGCAGGAAGCGCTGCGTCGCTTACCCAAATTCGACGGCACCCAGCGCATGGAATCTTGCGTTGCCGACGTAGCGGATTTTCGGCGGCCCGGCTTAAACCACCGCTCCTGATTACATTGATACAGGCCAGCCTTATCAAGCGTCTGGCCGATGGAGTTCGGTTGGCAGATTTTCCGGGCTCCCAGCTTGCAGCCCCTGCATTGCCGCCATCGCCAACTCGAAGGAACGTTTGCGCGCCGCGTGGTCGAACACATTGGCGGTCAGCATCAGTTCGTCCGGTCGATGACGCTCGATAAAAGCAGCCAGGCCGGCGCGCACGGTGTCGGGGCTGCCCACCACGGCACAGGCAAGCGCACGCTCAACGATCTGCTTTTCGGCCGGCGTCCAATAGATTTCAATATCATCGATCGGCGGCGGGATCAGGCCCGGGCGGCCACGGCGCAGGTTGATGAAACTCTGCTGCTGGGTGGTAAAGAGGCGCCGCGCCTGGTAATCGCTGTCGCTGGCGACCACGTTGACGCCGAGCATGGCATAGGGTTTTTCCAGGCGCGCCGATGGCCGGAAGTCGCGCCGGTAAAGCCTCAGCGCTTCATCCATGGCATCCGGCGCGAAATGCGAGGCGAAGGCAAACGGCAAGCCTAGCGCGGCCGCCAGTTGCGCACTGAAAAGGCTCGACCCCAACAGCCACACCGGCACGTCGACGCCGGCGCCCGGTACTGCGCGCACGGTCTGTCCGGGTGCGGCCGGCTCGAAGAACGCCAGCAATTCCTGCACGTCGTTCGGGAAGGTCTCGGCGCCCTCGTAGTAACGGCGCAAGGCGCGCGCGGTAGCCTGGTCGGTGCCGGGCGCGCGCCCCAATCCGAGGTCGATGCGGCCCGGATACAGCGACGCCAGCGTGCCGAACTGCTCGGCCACCTGCAGCGGCGCATGATTGGGCAGCATGATGCCGCCCGCTCCTACCTTGATGCGCGACGTTCCGCCCGCCACATGGCCGATCAATACCGCGGTCGCCGCGCTGGCGATGCCCGGCATGTTGTGGTGCTCGGCCAGCCAATAGCGCCGGTAGCCTAGATGCTCGGCCCAGCGAGCCAGGTCCAATGTATTGGCAAAGGCCTGCGCGGGCGTGCTGCCTTCAGTGACAGGCGCAAGATCGAGTACGGAAAAAGGAATCATGCCGGGACTCTCTGTGATGAAGCCCCTATCTGGGGGCACGCGACTTCTTTCCCAGCATGGCCTTGCACGCTTCGCGGCGAATCGTTTGCCCCGCAACCGGCGTGCGTCAGAACGCCTGTTGCGACGGATACTCGGCAGTGAAATCGTTGTCCCAGCGGAAGTTGGTGAAAGTCATCGTGGCCGAGATATCCAGGCCTTCCACGAAGTGCCAGCAGCCGACCGGCAAAAACAAAACTTCGCCCGGGTTCAACGTACAAGAAAGCACCTGCACGTCCGCCATGCGCGGATAGCGGACCAGATCGATCTGCCGTCCATCGACGTGGGTGAAGCAATGCTCATGGTTGTAGACATGGCCAACCTCGCACGCCGGCATCAGCAGCAGTCGCTTGCGTCCCATGACCTGCGCCATGAAATTGTTGGTCAGGTCGTGATGGAACGGGGTGATCGTGCCGGCCGGACCGAACCACAGGAATCCGCCCTCGCCTTCCAGGTATTCGGGCAGTTGCACCACGTCCTGCCATAGCTCCGCCAGCGCGGTGCGGTTGGTGCCTTCGTTGTAGGCGGTCATGTAGAAATCGTTGCTACGGCCGGCGTTGCGCACCAGTTCCACGTAATCGCCGAACAACATGGTCTTGCGATGCGCCGTCTTGCGCAGTTCGTAATGCGCATCCGCATCGCGGCCGAACTGGATTTCCACTTCGCGGTCGCCGCAACGCTGCTTGAAATAATCCAGTCCCCAACGGTTCATCGCAGGCCAGTCCTCCATCATTCCGGTAATGATCACCGGCCGGCCGGCGGTGTAATACGCCTCCAGGAATTCAGCACGCGACAGCTGGTGCCGGCGCGGCACTTCCGGGGTACGCAGGCGATTCATATGGCGCTGCGTTTCCAGTACCCAATCGTGCTTGGCCAGGCGATTGCGCAATCGCTGTGCACCGGCCAGGTAAGGGCTAGCCATCGCCTGCTGCAATTCCCGCACGGCCTCTTCGTGCGGAACGCCGGCGCGCATCATCTGTTCGTAGATGCCCTGCGGCGGGCCGTCCAGCAGCAGGTTTTCCGCGATCCAGCGGCGCCACTCGTCATCGACGTGGACGACCGGCCTCAATTCGACATGAGCCATGAGATCCCCTCGCAGTCTGCCAGACAGCCTTAAGCGGCGAGCTTAGCGCAGGCTTGCGGCCATGGGTGGCGATGGCGTTCACCTCGGCCACGCTGCATCTCCCTTCCTTGACACCCGCTCGACCCGCGGCGTGAAAAAGTAGTCATGCCCGCAACCATCGGCAGTGAGGAAATACCATGCCTGAGGAACGCACACGCCGCGCGGCGCAAAAAGACCAGCGCGAAGGCAAATCGCCCAGCACCCAGGCCGGTGAATACGTTCGCGAAGAAATCGAGCGGATTCGCAAGGGCGTGCATGGCGCGCGCTCCACCAAGCAAGCCATCGCGATCGGCCTGTCCATGGCCAGGCGCGATGGCGTGCGGCTTCCCGCCAAGAAAACCACCAGCAAGCGCACGCAGAAGAAGGCCGAGCAGGATCTTGCGGCCGGGAAAGCGCATCGTCCGAAGTCCGCGCGGCGAGCCCGCGCCACCGAGCAGGCATTACAGCGGGAAAGCGGCGAAGCGGCCTCGACCGAGGCCTTGTCGCGACAGGCCACGAGCGCGGCAGCCAAGCGCGGCCGCAGTGCGCGCTCGGCCGCCGCGAAAAAGGCCGCGCGCACCAAAGGTGCCAGCGAACGGTCTGCCGCTGCCAAAAAAGCCGCGCGCACACGCGCCCGCCGGGCCAGGCGCTGATACTGACGTCCATCCCGGCACCATGAACCCGGCGGGACAATACATCGCGAACGAGGAAAAACCCACAGTGGATGTTTTATGTGAGAACGCCCTGCACTTGCATATCCAGCGCACCGCGTTCACGTACTTCGAATGCGAAACCGATCGCGAAACCGGGCTGGTCCTCGACCGCAACCAGCCTGGCTGGCCGGCCAGCATCGCGGCCACCGGCCTCGCCCTGGCTTGCTATCCGATCGCCGTCGAGCGATCGCTGATGACACGCCACACTGCGCTGGCGCGCTCGCTTGCCACGCTGCGCTTCTTCGGCCATAGCCCCCAAGGCGAACAGCCTGATGCCACTGGCTATCGCGGCTTTTACTATCACTTCCTGCACGCGGACTCCGGCAAGCGCGCGTGGCAGTGCGAGATCTCCAGCGTCGATACCGCCTTCCTGATCGCGGGCATGCTAGCCGCCGCCGCCTATTTCCAGGGCGACGATGCGCAAGAGCGCGAACTGCGCGAGCTGGCCGAGATGCTCTACCGGCGAGTGGAATGGGACTGGCTGCTCGATGACAGCGGGCGCATCCGGCACGGCTGGCGACCGGAAAAAGGCTTTATTCCGTTCCGCTGGGAAGGCTATGACGAATCATTGGTGATGCAAGTGCTCGCGCTCGCCTCGCCCACGCATCCGGCATCGGCATCGAGCTACGACGCATGGTCATCCACGTTCGCCTGGAAGAATGCCTACGACATCGACTATCTCTACTCCGCACCGCTGTTTACCCACCAGCTCTCGCACGTATGGCTGGACCTGCGCGGCATCCAGGATCGCTTCATGCGCAGCCATGGCATCGATTATTTCGAAAACAGCCGCCGCGCCACCCACGTGCAGCACCGCTACGCGATCGACAACCCGATGGGATTTCGCGGCTACGGCGAACACGGCTGGGGCATCACCGCCAGCGACGGGCCGGGTCCGATCACGCGCATCGTCGATGGCGTCGAGCGCACCTTCTACGATTACATCAGCCGCGGCGCGCCGTTCGGCGTGGACGATGGCACGCTCGCGCCATGGGCGGTGGCCGCCTCCCTGCCCTTCGCGCCCGACCTGGTGGAAGCGGCGATGCACAGCTACGTGCACAAGCTCAAGCTGCACGACATCCATCGCTACGGCTTCCGCGCCACCTTCAACCCCACCTTCGGCAACCCCGAATGCGCGTTCGGCTGGATCTCGCCCTGGCACTACGGCCTCAATATCGGGCCGATCGTGGCCATGATCGAAAACCACCACACCGGCATGCTATGGAAACTGATGCGCGGCGTGCCGTGGATCGTGGATGGATTGCGCAAGGCGGGGTTTAGTGGCGGGTGGCTGGAGGCGGCTCACAGAACTGACCCCTGATGCGCGGCCGTCATACCGACACCTTTTTCCATAGCTTCTGGAATGTTCTGATCAATGTTCCGCAGGTGTCATCGTGGCTGTCTGTTCGCAGGTCACAGGGCCGTCGGCGATGGCAGACCGGCTGGCTGTCGAGACGGCGGACCGCACACAGGGAGAGCGCATGATGCACTCGGCTTTGAAGAGCGAGGAGGCATGCGGACAGACAGAGCTGGTGACGCCTACGTAGCATTGACCAGAGCATCCCTAGAGCCATTCGGACGTGTGGCCCGGCTTATTGGCGATAATCTCCGACGATATCAAGCAGCGGTCCAAGGTGAGACTCGAAGTGCTTCCAGCGCGCGACCGACGACTTATAGATCGGGCGGCGGACCTGGGCCGCGCTCGCGGTTCTCACCACACGCCTGTTCTCGTGAAAACTCAGGCAGCGGGGATCCCACGGCAGCCCCAAATAACTCAGCAGCCGACGTGCCTCGCCTTCGGTATCTTTCACCATATTTTCGTAATGCAACTCAAGTATCGATCCTGCCGGCAACACCTGCTGCCAATGCTGCATCAATTCGATGTAGCGTACGTAATAGCGGCCAAGGCTGCCAAGGTCATAGGTAAAATCGAGATTGTTCTTGGAAAACAGGGTGGCGTAGCACGAGAAGCACGAGTCCATCGGATTGCGCTTCGCATGGATGATCTTCGCTTGGGGAAACAATTGTCGAATCATGCCAATATGCGTGAAGTTCGACATCATCTTGTCGGTGATGTGGGTGGCACCAGGGGCGAGCCGCCACACCTTTTCTACATAGGCCTGACCCATGCGCAGCAGTGCTTCTGCCGACATGCCTGCAGCCACTTCAGGATAGCGTTTGGCGGGAAGCCCGACTTCGGTGGCGCTGGCGAAGATGAGGTTTTCCAATTCTGGCAACTCGCCCGCGCCGTGAATATCGGGATGCGACGAGAGAATCTGCTCGATCAGCGACGTTCCCGATCGCGGCATGCCGACAATAAAGATCGGAGACTTCCCTGATGAAGCCGGCGCGGCTCGATCGGCAAAAAACTGTTTGTTGAAAATCGCGCGCACATTGTCGGCCAATGCAATCCTGTTGGTCTCATCCGGTGAAATCTGGGTATGTTTAAGGCGATTACCTTGCGCATAGGCTTCGAAAGCGTCGTCGTAACGCTCAAGGTCTTCACGCATTTTTCCCAGACCGAACCAGTAAAGGATGCGGGAGCTTTCGGATAGGAAGGGCAGCCTGGAGGCCAGCTTCTCCATGCGCTCGGGTTCGGGTTGTCCCGGCTCGAAGCGGCGCAGTGAGGCCAAGTTGAAATAGCTTTCCACGGCGTCGGGATCGATCGCCATGGCTTTTTCGAAATACTCGCGCGCCTCCTCCAGTCGCCCTTGACGACGGATGCTGCGTCCGAGGTTATTGCACGACTCGACATGGTCGGGTTTCAATTCCAGCGCCTTGCGATAGCTTTGCTCGGCTTCGGCAAAACGTTCCTGTGTATAAAGCAAGCCGCCGAGGTCAAAATGTGCCCGTGAGAATTGGGAATCGAGCGCGATGGATTGGCGATAATTTGCCTCTGCGTTCGCATGATCACCAAGCTCGCGCAAAGCGTTGCCGAGGTTGGCATATGCTTCGGCATCGTCAGGCACCAGCGCAACCAGGCGGCGAAAGCTTTCTGCAGCCTCAGACATGCGAAACTGCCCATACAGCACTACGCCTATCGCGTTGGTAATCGGTGCGCTATCAGGAAACGCGCGAAGTGCCTCGCGCAGATGCGATTCGGCATCCGCATAGCGGCCTGCACTCATCAGCGTAAAGCCAAGATTGGCATGCGCTTCGTTGAAACCGGGACGTAGCGCGATCACACGCTCATAAACTTCAATCGCTTCGCTGTAACGGTTTTGTACCGACAGCGCGTATCCAAGCTTGAAATGCGCATCGATAAAATCAGGCTTGATGGTGCATGCACGATGGAAGCTCTCCGCAGCATTAGCCAGCTGTTGCATCGCCATCAGGTTATCGCCTAGAAGGTAATGTCCCGTCGCATCCGCGGGGAACAGCGTTACCGCCTGACGCTGTACTTCGACCGCTTCTGCGAGCCTCCCTTGCGATCTGAGTGAAACGCCAAGCGCCTGCCATGCAGCACCATGCAGCGGATATTGATGGGTGAGCTTGCGCGCCAGCGTCTCAAGCTGGCCATATTGCTTTTGCTGAATGAGGGCAACCAGTGTAAGAACGTCTTGCTCGTCTGGGGCATTGTCCGTGCTTGGCATGGCGTTTTGTGACATGGATCCGGGGTTCCGTAGGAGGCAAGTATTGCCGCAAGCATTGATGCTGATATCGATGGCAATAAACAGCGTGCATTAATACGCAAGGCGTGAAGTACATGTGTATGCATGCACATGCAAAAAGCTTGTGTCCGTATAAATCAAGCATGGGGCTTGTCTCCCTCAGCTCCCGCGCATTCACTGAACATGCACAACGTCATGGTAGGCTCCCGCAGCCATTTGGCACCCCTGGGGAGGGGGGCACCAGTCAGTTTCCTCGCAATCTCTTCTTTCTCTTTTTCAACTAGCTAATTGGGAGTAGCGCATGATGAATAGAGCAGATTCGACTGGAAAAAGTCTAACAAAAGGAATGACCATTATGGCCCGCAGGACATGCGGGCTTTCATTTGCCATCGCACTGGCCTTTGGCGCGACCAATGCGGCTCATGCGGCGCAGTTCATGACGCACCATGTGCGTGATGCCGTGAGCCAGGGGACAGCGAGACAGGTGGGCAGCCTGCCCGCCAGCAAATTGATGGCTATCGACGTGGTATTGCCGGTTCGCGATCAGGCCGGCCTCGATCAATTCGTGGCGAACGTGACCAATCCAATGAGTCTGCAGTATCGCCAATATCTCACGCCAGAAGAGTTCACTGCCCGCTTCGGCCCCGACCAGAATGACTACAACACGGTCGTCCACTATCTGAAGCAGTATGGCTTCACGGTCACCGGCGGCAGTCGCGACGGCATGGATGTGCAGGCTGTGGGCCCGGTTTCTGCCATAGAAGCGGCCTTCAACGTGAAGATGCACACCTATCAGCATCCGACCGAGAATCGCACGTTCTACGCTCCGGATCGTGAACCGGCTACCGCGCTGGCCATTCCGTTGTGGCACGTGTCGGGTCTGGATAACTATTCGATTCCGCACCCGCAGTTCGTAAAGAAGGATGAATACGCCGCAGCCCACGGTATTTCGCCGGACGCGGTGGTTTCGCATGCCACCACCGGCTCAGGACCTTCCGCTTCCTTCCTGGGCAGCGACATGCGCGCGGCTTATTACGGCAGCGGTTCGCTTACTGGTGCCGGACAGACGCTTGGCCTGTTCGAATACGCGGGCATCAACACCTCCGATATCACCCTTTATTATAAGAACGCCAAGGAAACGAATCCGAATAACCTCACCGTCGTCTCCACCGATGGCACTCCCACCACTTGCAATGGTGGCTCGAGCTGTTCCTCCGACGGCGAGCAAGCTCTCGATGTGACGCAGGCGCAGGGCATGGCGCCTAAGCTGTCGAAGGTGGTCATGTATGTCGGCGCCACCGACACGGCCATCATCAGTGCCATGACGACCACCACCGATTCGGACGGCGTGCTACCGCTGACACTCAGCTGCTCGTGGGGTTGGACGCCGGAAGACGCATCGACGCTCGATCCGTATTTTGAAAAGATGGCTGCGCAGGGTCAGAGCTTCTTCGTCGCTTCCGGCGATTCTGGCGAGTGGACAAAGAGCGGCAACGCCGAATCATGGCCCGCCGATGACGCCAACATCATCGCTGTAGGAGGTACCGATCTCACCACGTCCAGCGCCGCTGGCTCATGGAAGTCGGAAACGGCCTGGAGCGATTCTTCCGGCGGCATTTCGCCGAACGACATCGCCATTCCGTCATGGCAGCAGATCTCCGGCGTGATCACCTCCACCAACAAAGGCTCGACGAAGTACCGCAATGGCCCGGACGTAGCGGCCAACGCGAACTTCACTTTCTACACCTGTGCCATGGGCAGTTGCCAAGCCAACGAGTACGGCGGCACCAGCTTTGCGGCGCCGATGTGGGCGGCCTTTGTAGCGTTGGTCGATGAGCAGATCGCCAATGATGGAAGCACGTCTTATGTTGGCTTCCTCAATCCCACGATCTACGCCAACAACGCGCCTGGAGGCACCGCCTACTCGAGCAATTTCCACGATATAACCAGTGGCAAAAACGAGAAGTACTCGACCGAGAAGGGTTATGACCTGGTAACCGGTTGGGGCAGCCCGCAAGCCGCGTTGATCAACACCCTCGCCAAGTAATCTCGTTCGAAGCGACTACGGCAAAAAAAGCAGGCCCAGGATGCATCCTGGGCCTGCTTGCATTGCAAGGCGGCACTATTTCTCTAACGGCAATCGATGCCGGATCATGGCTTTCGCCTATTTGAAGTGGTAATCCCCCCGCCAATTAGCTGACGCCAGAAGTGGAATTTTCTCGTAGTCTTTCCCGAGGAGGTTCCATGAAAAAGTCCCGATTCACTGACAGCCAGATCCTGGCCGTGCTCAAGCAAGCCGAAGCCGGCACGCCGGTGCCACAGCTGTGCCGCGAACACGGCATCAGCTCGGCGGCGTTCTACAAATGGCGCAGCAAGTTCGGCGGCATGGATGCGTCGCTGATGTCCCAGCTCAAGGAGCTGCAGGACGAGAACCGGCGCCTGAAGAAGATGTATGCCGACGCGCAGCTCAGTGCCGAGCTGCTGAAGGAGGCGATGGCAAAAAAATGGTAAGGCCATCTCAGCGCCGGGAGATGGCCCGATGGGTAGTGGAGAGCAGGCGCACGAGTATCCGGCACGCCTGCCAGACGTTTGCGTTGAGCGAAACCGGCTATCGCTACCAGGCCAAGGCGAGCGAAGAGAACGCGCGGATCTCCGACTGGCTGATTCGGCTGACCACGGCCTATCGCGATGGGGGTTTCGGCCTGTGCTTTCTGCACCTGCGCAACGTCAAGGGGTTCGGCTGGAACCACAAGCGGGTCTACCGCATCGACCGTAAGCTGGAATTGAACTTGCGGATCAAGCCCGGGAAGCGCATCGTGCGCGAGCGGTCCGAACCACTGGCGGTACCCGAGTCCATCAACCACGTCTGGTCGATGGACTTCATGCACGACCAGCTCAGTGACGGGCGCAGCTTCCGGCCGTTCAACGTGCTGGATGACTTCAACCGCGAAGGGCTCGGGATCGAGGTCGACCTGTCACTGCCCGCGGGCCGCGTGATCCGGGCGCTGGAGCAGATCATCGAGTGGCGTGGCAAGCCCCAGGCCATCCGCTGCGACAACGGTCCGGAATACATCAGTGGCGCGCTGCTGGCCTGGGCCGAGCAACAGGGCATCCGGATCGAACACATCCAACCGGGCAAGCCGCAACAAAACGCCTACGTCGAACGCTACAACCGAACCGTACGTTACGCCTGGCTGGCCCGAACCCTGTTCGACTCGATCGAGCAGGTGCAGGACGTGTCCACGCGATGGCTATGGACATACAACCATGAGCGCTTGAACATGGCACTCGGCGGCATCACGCCGATGCAGAAATTGGCGCTCGCCGCCTAGCTCCACTTTTGCTGTCAGTTAAAAGTGGTGGGATTACCGTTAGCCTGCTTGCGAGCTTTTCAGAGTTCGAGAACGATATCCGGGCAGAGCGTCATGCGGACGGTATCGCCAAGGCCAAGGAACGAGGAGTCGCGTTTGGTCGTAAGCGTGCGTTGACTCCAAAACAATGCAAACGAATCAAAATACTTCGCGAAGAGGAATCTTTCCGTTCCCCAGTTAGCGGACCGATTCAATGTGGGACCGGCAACAATTTACAGGGCACTGCAAACTCCGTTAATGAGTAGCACGATCACACCCCCAACCATACTCACGTAATTAGGGAAGATATATGAAATACAAATGGCGCTTTGGACATTCCGCATTGAGTGCGCTCACAGCTATCTTGATATTTATGAACATTGCATGGAGCAGTACTGCGCATGCAGATACGGCTTGGGACTTTGCTGGTATGTATGGTTATTACAGCGGAGGGGCCTATAACAATCCTGCCACGGGTAGTACGTCATGCCCCAAGGGTTACACTGCATATCTCGTTTATGGCACACCCAACGTCGACTGGTCGATGTACTTTTGCGGCCGACCACACGTAGCTGATCAGAACTCACTCTACGATTTTGGTGGTATGTTTGGATTGGCTGGGAGCACCGCGTATTACGCCGTGCCATGGAAAGGGTACTTTTATTACGTCAACCCCTTTACTCATACCGATACTTGCCCACCCGGCTACACTCAAACCCGAGTACTAGGGACACCAAACGTAGATAACAATCTGTTCTACTGCTGGCGTGCACATTCTTCCGATATAACTACGGCAAGCATGTACTTCGGTGGCATGACAGGAGATGGTGCTACCCCATACATTAACCCTGCAACGCAAACGGCACTGACATGCCCTTCTGGCTATACGGCGTACCCTGCATTGGGTACGCCCAACGTAGATTATCGATTCTTCTATTGTGGCATTCCACAGAACGTAGCAACCGTCGCGGCTGGAGCGGGAAGTCTTGGAATAGGTGAGCCCATCATAGAAGATGCCGGTTCGGCAGGTTGGGCCGTTAGCGACCAAGTAAATGCGCTCAACAATAACGGCATCAATGCTCGTGTCGTTCGATTGTGGACCCTTGCTAACGATCTTCTGACTAGCTCAACTCAAATCAATGCCACAGAGATGCCGATAGCTCAGGCTACCGTGCAACAACTGCAAAGTTCCGGAGTGACTGTTCTTGGCGTAGATGGAGAATATCCGACGTGGATGACCGGCGGAACTATTTGGAACGAAATACCGTGTAGAAGTACAACGCCCGGAAGTGCATATGAAAACTTCATCAGCAACTTCAAGCAATCTTGGAACACAATGTCTGCTGCGTTGCCAAGCATTCTCATGTGGGAGCCAGCAAATGAAACAAACGGTCTGCTAGTGCCAGATTTAACGGATGCCGGCATGTGTCCAGCAGGGCATGCGTCCACCTTCACTGAACAAGAGGCCGCCGCCATCACAATGGACATGATGTACGCAGCGCATGCCGCAATTCACGCCAACATCCCTAATGCCACGGTATTCATGCCGCCACCAAGTCCGAATCCTACAGGAACATATCTAGACCCGACATTTGCTCCCATTGTTTCGTTTATCACGCAAATTTACAGTGACATTGCATTGGGTAACTGGCCTAGTACCAATCCACGCGATTACTTTGACGGCGGAAGCTGGCACCCTTACATTGCCACCGACGCTACAGCATCGACATGGGTTGAACCAAATAACAAGGTGTATGCGGTATTCCAGAGCAACAACGACACGAATATTCCGTTCTTGTTTTCCGAAACCGGCTTTGAGGTCTGCCAGACTTGCACCGTCACTTCGTATAGCACCGCTGCATCATGGATGGCGGACGAAATAACACTGAGTCAGCAGAACTTTCCGTGGCTCACTTATCTCATCTATTTCCGCGCGTTTGAGGATGGATTCGGAGGAGCAGGCGCAAATCAATATTTCGGCATCATGTCCTCGCCAACCTCACTGCCGGGAAACACGTGGTTTACAACTGCGACTTCCAATTCGGCAACCAGCCCTCCATCCGGCTTTTGCTACTTTACGGGATGTAATTATCCATCACCAAAGCCATAGGCCATGGCTGTTTCCAATAGAATATCCCCCGCTGTTATGTACAACAGTGAGGCATGTTTCCGTATGTGTCAGTGGACGAACGTGTCCCTGTCGATCATCCGATCCGCAAGCTGCGGGTATTGGTCGATGCCGTCCTGAAGGAACTGGACGAGGTGTTGGCCTCGCGCTACGCCACCGGTGGCCGTACTTCGACTCCTCCCGAGCGTTTGCTGCGTGCCTCACTGCTGCAAGTGGTCTATAGCGTGCGCAGCGAACGACTGCTGATAGAGCAGTTGAACTACAACCTGCTTTTCCGTTGGTTTGTCGGTTTGAACATCGACGATCCGGTGTGGGATCACTCCACGTTCTCGTTCAATCGTGACCGGTTGTTCGACACCGACATCGCCCAGCGTTTCTTCGCCCACACCGTGCTATTAGCACGCCTCAATGACCTGGTCAGCGACGAACACTTCTCGTTGGATGGTTCGTTGCTGGAGGCGTGGACTTCGCATCGAAGCTTTCGCCCCAAGGACGATGACCGGGATGGCGATGAGGATGACTTTCGAGGCCAGAAGCGCCGTAACGCGACCCACGCATCGACCACTGATCCGGATGCACGCCTGATGCGCAAGGCCAAAGGGCAAGCAGCCCGCCTGGCTTATTCGGCCAATGCGCTGATGGAGAACCGCCATGGCTTGCTGATCGGCGTGGATATTCGCCACGCCACGGGCACCGGTGAACGTGAGGGTGCGCTGGCGCTGGTCGATGCGCATCTCCCCCGGGCGCTACCCTGGGCGCTGATCGCGGTTATGACGTACAGGACTTCGTTGAGCAGCTACGGCAACGTGGCATCGTTCCCCACATCGCCCGCAACACCACCGATGGGCGGCGTAGTGCGATCGATGCACGGACGGCCAGCCGCGGGAACTACGCCATCAGCTTACTGGTCCGCAAACGCATTGAGCAGAGTTTTGGTTGGGTCAAGACCATCGGCGATCTGCGCAAGCTACCGCTGATTGGATTGGCCAAGGTCAATGCTTGGGCGCACTGGAATTTCGCCGCGTATAACCTGATCCGACTGGATGGCATCGGCCAGTGGTGGAATCCCTCGCCCACGTAAAAACACTCATGGCGAGGGGCATCCGAACCATGCAAGCCCTTTGATAGACACAGGTTATCGCGCCACAATGAAATGGGTGTTTCTCAACAGCCTGCTAAACCGACTATCCGCACTAACACCTGGTTGATGCGATAACACCTGATTGATGCGAGCGAAAACTGCAACAAGGATCTTGATGATCAAGACTGTGCAGCGCCCCATCGCCGGGATCGATTGATCCAGAGGCATTCGATCTCACGACACTAAGCGCCACCCAAGCGCATTTGAACACAGCGCCTACAGACTAAGCGCCGCATCCACCATCCGCTGCGCCTCCTGCAGGATTTCCTCCAGGTGCGCTTCGCTCTTGAAGCTCTCGCCGTAGATCTTGTAGATCTCTTCGGTGCCCGATGGGCGCGCCGCGAACCAGCCGTTTTGCGCCATTACCTTGATGCCGCCGATGGCCGCGTTATTGCCCGGGGCGTGATCCAGGATGTGCTCGATCTTTTCGCCCGCCAGTTCCTTGCTTTGCACCTGGGCCGGCGAAAGTTTGGCGAGCGTGGCTTTCTGCTGCGCGTTGGCCTTGGCGTCGACGCGGCTCGAATAGGGGCGGCCGAGGGCCTGGGTGAGATCGTCGAACAACTGTCCCGGATCCTTGCCCATGCGCGCGGTCATTTCCGCGGCGAGCAAGGCGGGCACGATGCCGTCCTTGTCGGTGGTCCATACTTTTCCGTCGTGGCGCAGCATCGAGGCGCCGGCGCTTTCTTCGCAGCCGAAGCCCAGCGAGCCATCGAACAGGCCGTCGGCAAACCACTTGAAGCCGACCGGCACTTCGTACAGCCGGCGGCCGAGGCGTTCGGCCACCCGGTCGATCATGGAGCTGCTGACCACCGTCTTGCCCACGCCAGCCTCGGCGTTCCACTGCGGCCGATGGCGGAACAGGTAATTCACCATGACGGCCAGGTACTGGTTCGGCTGCATCAGGCCATGGCTGCGCGACACGATGCCGTGCCGGTCGTGGTCGGTGTCGCAGGCGAAGGCCACGTCGTAGCGATCCTTCAGCCCGATCAGCCGCTGCATGGCGTAAGGCGAGGACGGATCCATGCGGATCTTGCCGTCCCAGTCCACCGTCATGAAGCGGAAGGTGGGATCAACCGTATCGCTCACCACGGTGAGGTCGATGCCATAGCGTTGCGCAATCGGTTGCCAGTAATGCACGCCGGCGCCGCCGAGCGGATCGACCGCCATGTGCACGCCAGCCTGGCGGATTACGTCGAAGTCGATGATGTTCTTCAGGTCGTCGACATAGCGCGTGAGGTAATCGTGTTCCTGCACCAGGCTCGAACGCCGCGCCTGCCGGTAACTGACGCGCTTGACGCCGCTGAGCTTGCTTTCCAGCAGCGCATTGGCGCGTTGCTGGATCCAGCCGGTGACGTCGGTGTCGGCGGGGCCGCCGTTGGGTGGGTTGTACTTGAAGCCGCCATCGTTGGGCGGATTGTGCGAAGGCGTGACCACGATGCCATCGGCCCGCCCGTCCAGCCGCTTGCGGTTGTGCACCAGGATCGCATGCGAAACGGCGGGCGTGGGCGTGTATTCGTCGCCGGCGGAAACCGCCACGGTGACCTCGTTGGCGACCAATACTTCCAGTGCGCTTTCGAACGCTGGCCGCGACAGCGCATGCGTGTCGATACCGATGTAGAGCGCGCCATTGATGCCTTTCTGGCGGCGGTAATCGCAGATCGCCTGGGTGATGGCCAGCACGTGCCACTCGTTGAAGCTGCGGTCGAGCGAGGAACCGCGATGGCCGGAAGTACCGAAGCTGACGCGCTGGGCGGGTTCGGCCGGATCCGGACGCAGTTGGGTATAGGCCGCCAGCAATTTGGGAACGTCCACCAGCATGTCTTCCGGAGCGACCTTGCCGGCCAGTGCATCGACTTTGGCGTTCACGTGATGAGATTCCTTGTTGGCGCTTGAATGGAAACGGGAATACGGGCTCAAGGAGTAACGCTCGCGTGAAATCGAACGTTTTCCCAAGCCCATTCCAGCCATTATCCGCGTTCGCGCATCAATCGTTTGTGGGCAAGGCTGGTTCCGTGCCCACACCGGGCGATCCGCTCAGGCTGTGGCTTTCACCAGGGTTGCCGCCAACTTTGGCAAATCGCTGATCCGATCGATGGTGTGATCCGGCGCCGGCTGGAGCTGCGCCATGTCCGCCTGCGCGGCGTAGTGTCCCTGGCGCACGAATACGGTGGTGAGCCGGTCGCCCAGCTTCTGCTTCATCTTGGCCAGCAGGTTGGGCTTGTCGTCGGCCATCACGTAATGCGCGGCGGGATAGCGTTCCTGCATCGCATCCAGCGAGAGTTCCTTGTGCACGAAGATCAGGACCTCGCCGCGCACCGCCTGGTAGATGCCGGCGCGCTCGACCTTGCGCGGCTGGAAGACGATGTCGCCATCGGAAAGGATCGCGGCGCGCCCGAGCCGGTTGAGTTGCTCGATGACCGCGAGCGCATCGGGAAACAGCAGCCGCTCGAACGGGTAGTCCAGCAGCCAGGACGACATCGCCAGCACGCCCGGCCGCGTATCGCTTTGCAGGCGGAAACGCTGCAGGGCGCCAAGGTAGTCGGCATAGCCCACCGCGTCGCGTTGTTGCTCATAGAGCTGCCAGTAGCGATCGCACTCGGCCTGGCCGAACTGGTGCGTGAGATGCGCATGCAGGTCGTCGCCGAAGCGATCGTTGTCCAGCAAGGTGTTGTCGACGTCGAGCAGGAAAACGGTGGAGGGTGTCGCCGGGTCGCTCACAGATAGATATCCACATGGTGTTCGCCGCCATCATCAACCAGCGGCAAGCGATCGCCCTCGATCGGCTCGCCGTTGAGCAGGATGCGGCGCGGCGGCGCATCGCCTGCACGAGCGTGCACCACGATCTGGTAATCGGTCTCGCGATGCCGGTAGCTCAAGCTGTAGTCCTGCCAGTCTGGAGGAAGTACCGGTTCGATGTACAGGCTTTCGCCTTCCACGCGCAGTCCGAGCAGCGATTCCAGGATCAGGCGGTACATCCAGCCGGCCGAGCCGGTATACCAGGTCCACCCGCCACGCCCCTGGTGCGGCGCGCCGTAATACACATCGGCGGCGATCACGTAGGGCTCCACTTTGTAGGTGTCGATGCGCTCCTGGCTGCCGTGGTTGATCGGGCTGATCATGCGTTGCAGTTCCCAGGCGCGCCGCGCATCGCCCATGGCGGCGAACGCCATCGTCGCCCACACCGCGGCATGGGTGTATTGACCTCCGTTCTCGCGCACGCCCGGCACATAGCCCTTGATGTAGCCGGGATTCAGCGACGAGCGGTCGAACGGCGGGTCGAGCAACTGCACGATACCGGCCTCGCGCTTGACCAGATGCTTGTCCAGCGATTCCATCGCCTGGTGGCGGCGTTCCGGTGGCGCGGCGCCGGACAGTACCGACCAGCTCTGCGCGATCGAGTCGATGCGGCATTCCTCGTTCTGCTTCGATCCCAGCGGCGTGCCGTCGTCGAAGTACGCGCGCCGGTACCATTCGCCATCCCAGCCGTGCTCATCCAGGTTCGCCGCGAGTTTCGCCGCTTCGTCCTCGCACTGCTTCGCGAACGCCTCATCCTGGTGGAGGCGCGCCGTCGCGGCGAAAGAAGTAAGTACCTCGTGCAGGAAAAAGCCCAGCCAGATGCTCTCGCCGGTGCCCTTCTCGCCGACCATGTTCATGCCGTCGTTCCAGTCGCCGGTACCGATCAGCGGCAGGCCGTGCGGGCCGCGGCTCTTGCTCCGTTCGATCGCCCGCATGCAATGTTCGTACAGCGTGGCGCTTTGTTCCGAACGCACCGGCAGGTCGTAATACGATTCTTCGTCGGGCTTGACCGGACGGCCTTCGATGAAGCCGACGCGCTCGTCCAGCACGCCGGTATCGCGGGTGGTGTGCACGTAGCGGCTGGTGGCGAGCGGCAGCCACAGGTAATCGTCGGAACAATGCGTGCGCACGCCACGATCCGACGGCGGATGCCACCAGTGCTGCGCATCGCCTTCCACGAACTGGTGCGCCGCGCTCAGCAGCAGGTGCTGGCGCGCGTTGTATGGGCTGGCGTGCACCATCGCCATGGAATCCTGCAATTGATCGCGGAAGCCGAACGCGCCGCCGGACTGGTAATAGCCGCTGCGTCCCCAGAAGCGTGCGGCAATCACCTGGTACATCAGCCAGCCGTTGGCCAGCGCGTTGACCGCCATGTCGGGTGTCTTCACCTGCACCTTGTCCAGCGTCCAGCGCCAGTGCATGCGTACTTCATCCAGTGCGGTCGCCGCGGCGTTCGTACCGCGGAAGCGCTGCGCCAGATCGCTCGCCGCCTTGGCGTCATGGGCTGCGCCAAGACGGAAGATCACCTCGCGCGTTTCGTCCTTGCCCAGTTCGAACGGCACCTGGATCGCCGCGCAGGGATCGAGCCCCGGGCCCAGGCGTCCGGACAGTCCGCTGCGCCCCATCGCCGCGGGCGTACGCGGGCTGCCGTTGCGGCCCAGGAATTCCATGCGGTCGCCGGTCACGCTGCGCGCGGTGGCATCGGTGTCGAAGAACGCCACGCGATTGGGAAATTCCGTGTTGTAGGCATTGCGCGCAAGCAGCGCGCCGGTGACCGGATCGGCTTCGGACACGATATGCATCGCGTATTTATTGCGCATGTCGCCCAGCACCCATTCCACGTAACCGGTCGCCGACAGTCGCCGCGAGCGCCCCGAGCGGTTATGCACGCGCAGCACCGAAAACTTGATCGGCGCATGCAGGGCCACGTACACCCACAGCTCGGTGTGGATGCCGTCTTCGATGTGTTCGAATACCGAATAGCCAAAACCGTGGCGCGTGATGTAGGTGCCCCTGCCCCGGTGCGGCAATGCCATCGGCGACCAGTAATGGCCGCTTTCCTCATCGCGCAGGTAGAAGGCCTCGCCGCTGCTGTCGCAGATCGGATCGTTATGCCAGGGCGTCAAGCGGAACTCATGCGAGTTCTCGCTCCAGGTATAGGCGCTGCCCGACTCGGAAATGACGCAGCCGAATTCCGGATTGGCCAGCACGTTCGCCCATGGCGCCGGCGTATGGCGACCGGAACGCAGGATGATCGCGTATTCGTTGAGATCCGGGGTAAAGCCGCCGTAGCGATTGGTCAGCTGCAAGGTATTGAACAATGCCTGCCCGTGGTCGTCCGCGGCGCTTTGTTCCGCCCGCGCGGTGCGGCTGACCGCCAGGCGCGGCATCTGCGATTCCACGCGCCGGCGTTCGATCTGCTCGGCCAGCGTGCCGCGGTTGTCGTACAGCACGATGCGCGCCACCGATTGCACCAGGATGCGATCTTCGACCGATAACTGCTGCGAAGGACGCACGAAAATGCCGCCTGGGCGATCGATCAGGCTGGCTTCGGTACCGGAAGCGATCAAGCCGAGGATCAGGTCTTGCAGTTCCTGCCGGTAGCCGGCCTGGTCTTCGTTCCAGATCACCAGGTCGACCGTCAGTCCCTTCATGCGCCAATACGCATGCGCCTGCACCAGCTGCCGCACCAGTTCGATGTTCGCCATGTCGGCGATGCGCAACAGCACGATCGGCAGGTCGCCCGAGATCGCCTGCCCCCATAAGCCCGACTGGCCGCGGCGATTGGCCTGCAACACGGCCGCCTCGGCGCGCAGCAGCGTATTGGCGTACAGGATCGATGCCGCCATGCGCTCGTACAGCCGGGCATCCGCGTGCGTGGCATTCAGTTGCTGCAGCAATACCTGGCTGTGGGTCCAGGCCAGGTCGAACACGCGGTCGGCAAGATGCCGGTCGCGATATTTCTCGGCCAGGTGCTGGCAGGCCTCGCGGCTTTCCGCCATGCCGGTAACGATATCGACGGTCGCCGAATGCTCCGGCGGCAGCGTGATGCGCACGCGAATGGAGACGATCGGATCGAGTACCGCGCCGACCGTATTGGAGAGCTGCGAATGCGTGCCGAGCCGGCTCAGTGCCAGCGGCCGGGCGATGCTGCGGCCACGGCCGATGAATTTGGCGCGGTCCGTCTCGTAGGAGATCGATTCGATGTTTGCATCGTGCACCGCCATTACATGGCACATCCACGGCACACGCTCGTTATTGGCGCGCGGACGCCGCGTGCCGATCAGCGCCTGCGCGGAGGCGATCCATTCGGTCTGCACGAACAGGTTGCTGAAGGCCGGATGCGAGGCATCGGCCATCGCCGGCGCGATCACCAGTTCGGCAAAGGTGGTGATTTCGATGGTGCGCGCCCGGCGGCCACGGTTGGTCAGGCGCACGCGGCGCAGCTCGATATCGTCCTCCGGCGAAACCACGATCTCGGTGTGCGCGTCGTAGTTTTGCTCGCGCACGCGGAATTCGGCGCGCGCATCGGAAAAAATCGCCTCGAACTGCTCGGGCTTGACCAGCGTGGGCTGGTAGGTCGTGGACCAGAACTCGCCGCTTTCCACATCGCGCAGGTAGCAGAACTGCCCCCAATTGTCGCTGGTAATGTCCTCATGCCAGCGATTGATGGACAGGTCGCGGCAACGGCTGTAGCCGGCGCCCGAACTGCTTACCATCACGTGATAGCGGCCGTTCGACAGCAACTGCACCGCGGGGCGCGGCATGTTCGGGTCCTGGAACACGCGCAGCGTGGTGTCGGCGGCGGTAACGCCCGGCTGCAACATTTGCAGGCCGGTGGCCTGCAAATATTCGGTGGCGCTCTTGGGTACACGTTCCTGCAGCAGCAGCGCATTGGCACGGAACTGCGGGTCAGTATCGAAGCGTGTCTGCATCGGCTGGTCGAGCAACATGTAGGCAAGCGACAGCAGGCCCATGCCCTGGTGGTGCGCCATGAACGATGCCACCACCACCGCGTTCTGCCCATGCGGCACGCGCGCCGGCGTGTAGTCGATCGCTTCGTAGAAACCGTAGCGCCCGCGCCTGCCTTCGGCGGCCAACCGCTCCAGGTTCGCGCAGGCTTCCGAAGGCGCCACCATCAGCGCCATCACGCTGGCGTAAGGCGCGATCACCACGTCTTCGCCCAGCCCGCGCTTGAGTCCCAATCCCGGCACGCCAAAGGCGCGGTACTGGTAATTGAGATGCACGTCGACAGTGTTGTAGCCCGATTCGGAGACGCCCCACGGCACACCGGCCTGCTGTCCGTACTCGATTTGCCGCGCCACCGCCGCGCGACAGGTTCGATCGAGCAGCGTGCCGGCGTAACTGGGCATCACCAGCATCGGCATCAGGTATTCGAACATCGATCCGGACCACGACAGCAGCACCGGTTCGCCACCCGTGGTGGTGAGCAATCGGCTGAGTGCGAACCAGCCATCCTGCGGCAGCTGGCCTTGGGCGATGGCGACATAACTGGCCAGCCGCGCTTCGGAAGCCAGCAGATCATAGCAACCCGCATCCAGTCGCCGTTCGTCGACGTTGTAGCCGATCGACAGCAGTTTCTTGCGTGCGTCGTACAGGAAACTGAAATCCATCACCGCCAGTTCGGAGATCGCCGCGGCCAGACGGAGGATGTCATCGCGGCGCAAGCTGGCGCCCTCCGCCGTGCCGGTGCCGGCCGACAGTGCCTGGCGCAAGGTGGGAATGCCTTCCTGTTCGGGCAGGCTCGCGGTCCACGCCTGGGCGGTTTCCATTTCGCGCCGAAAATCGGCGACCTGGGCCAGCAGTTGCGTGTACCAGAAATACGCTTCTGACGTTTCGTCGTCGGGAATGGCGGCGTGCAGTTCGTCGATCTTCAGTTGCAGCGTGACGGTGCATACCGCCACGCGATCGAGCGATGGCGGCGGCGCCTGCACGGTTTCCTGCAACAGCCGGCGCAGGCTGGCGATGGTGCCGTTGTTGCGCCCGTCGGGCAGGCTGTCGCGCAGCAGCGTCAGCGTATCGTGCAGGCCCTCCAGCAGGCGCACGTGGAACAGCGGTTCATCCAGTAATGCCAGCAGGCCGGGGCGAAGCGTCAGCAAGTGTGCGGCGAGGTTGCCGCTATCCACCGATGAAATGTATTGCGGCGCGAGCGGCTTCAGCGTAACGGTGTCATACCAGTTGTACAGGTGCCCGCGATAACGCTCCATGCGTTGCATGGTCTGCACGGTCTTGCCGATGCGGTCCAGCAGGCGTCCTGTAGTGATGTAACCGAAGTCGTGCGCGGCCAGGCACGAGAGCAGCGACAGCCCGATATTGGTGGGCGAAGTGCGATGCGCGACGACGATGCCCGGCACTTCCTGCATGTTGTCCGGCGGCAGCCAATTGTCCTCCGGCCCGACGTAGGTCTCGAAGAATGCCCAGATGCGCCGCGACAGGCCGCGCAGGAATTGCAGCTGCCGGCTGCTCGGAACGAATGCGATTTCCTTGCGCCGCTGGCTCGACCAGCGCACTATCGCCGGTCCTGCCAGCCACAGCAGCAGGATCGGCAGCGCCGGCGGCAGCGCCGCGCGGTGCAGCGGCCAGATCACCGCGCAAGCCACCACGGCGAGCAGCGGATTGATCCATAACATGCGATAGATATGCAGCGTCGAGTGCGCGCCCTCCTGCTCGACGTCGCGCGAGGTTCGCCATTGCAGCAGGTTGCGGCGGCTTACCGCCATCCGCCATAGCGTGCGCGCGATGGCGTCCACACTGTAATAGGCCTCGTGCGGGAGGGTCATCAGGGCATACAGCGCGCGCGCCAGATGCTGGCCGGCCAGGCCGATCGAGCCACGGAGGTGCGATTTCAGCGTCACGTCCGATGGCTTCTGCACGATCGCCAGCAGCGAGGACAACAACGGCAACGTAAATTGCAGCGCCAGCACCGCTACCGTCCAGGTAATCGGCTGGTCGAAGCCAAGCCATGCAAGCAGGAACAGCACGGCGAACGACGGCGCCACCAGGCTGCGCCGCAGGTTATCGAAGATCTTCCAGCGCGACAGCGCGCTCAGCGTATTCTTTTCCCTGCGCCCATCGGCACTCGGCACGCGCGGGAAGATCCACGGCAGCAATTGCCAGTCGCCGCGGATCCAGCGATGGCGGCGCCGGTAATCGTTGACATAGCTGGAGGGATATTCCTCATACAGCAGCAAGTCGCTCAGCAGCGCCGAGCGCGCATAGCAGCCTTCGATCAGGTCATGGCTGAGGATGCTGTTGTCGGGAAAGCGGCCGTCCAGCGATTGCACGATGGCATCCACGTCATAGATGCCCTTGCCGATGAACGAGCCTTCGCCGAACAGGTCTTGATAGACATCCGACACCGCGCGCGTATAAGGATCGATGCCTACTTCGCTACCGAACAACATCGCGTAGCGCGATCGCGCCGTGCTCGGCAGGCTGATGCCCAGGCGCGGCTGCAAGATACCGTGACCGCGCAATATGCGGCCCGTCGCGGCGTCATAGACGGGACGGTTGAGCGGATGCGCCAGGGCGCCGGCGAACTCTTGCGCGGCATCGCGCGGCAATTGCGTGTCGGCATCCAGCGTGATCACGAACCGGATCCCGCGCAGCATGGCAACCGGGCCCACCACCAGCTCGAATGCATCGAGCTGGCCGGTGCGCAGCAGGTTGTTCAGATCGGTGAGCTTGCCGCGCTTGCGTTCGTGCCCCATCCAGACGCCGTCCGCACGGTTGAAGCGGCGCGGACGATGCAACAGGTAGAAACGATCGCCATTGCCTGGCGCGTACTTGGCGTTCAGCGATTCTATCTGCTGGCGTGCGAGGTTGAGGATGGCCGCGTCGTCTTCCAGGCGTTCTTCCGGCGCATCCTTGAAATCGCTGAGCAGGGCGAAGTGCACGTGCTCGTCCCGATTGGCGAGGAAGTGCACTTCCAGCACTTCGACCATATCCTCCACGTCCTGCGTGCTGCCGAGCATGGCTGGCACCACCACCAGGCTGCGCGCCGAAGCCGGTACGCCCTGCGCGAAATTCATGCGCGGCAGCATGGACGGCGACGTGGTGACGGTAACCATCCAGTTCACCAATCCCAGCGCGAACTGGCTGGTCGCCAGCAGCGCTGGAATCGCCAGCAGCGCCAAGGCCCCGCCGGAATAGCCACTGAGGCTGGCGATGCGCAGGATCGGCTGGGTGAACGCCAGCGTGAGCAGCACAATCATGCCGACGTAGAGCACCAATGGCACACCGAGCAAGGCGCGCCTGAGATTCATCCAACGGTGATAGCGATAACCGGCCGCCCGCTCGAGCACGGGCAAGCCCTGGTCGATCAGGTAATAACCCACGTGCGCGCTGATGCCCGATACGGCATGGGTGGCAGCGCATGCGCGTGCCAGTTCGACGGCAGCGTCTGCCACGTCCCATTCGGCACGGTCGCTGGATCGGGCGAGGCGTTCCACTACGTGGCGATAGTGATCGCGCGTGGCGAAGTCCATATCCGCGTAGACACCGGCCGGATCCTTGCGCAAGGTCTGTTCGACGATGCTGTGCCGTTCCACGAAAGTGTGCCAGTCGATGGCGGACAGCTGCCGCATGCTGCCGATGCTGTTGCCGATGGACACCTGGTTGGCCGCCTGCTCCTGCGCTTCGCGTTGCAGTTCGTGCTCGATATTCGAGCCGGCCTCGGCAAGCCGTTGCTCCACCCACGTCAACGGCATCGCGAGCACCGCGCTCTGCCCTTGCAGCCGGCGCGCAAGCTCGGCCACGAAGGCGCTGCTCATCGGCGGTTTCGAACGCGCCATGTCGGCCACGCCGATCACCACGCTCTTGGGATCGTGCTCGGCGATTTCGGTAAGCAGGTCGGCCCATTCGTTGGCCTGGTCGCGGTAATGCCAGTCCGCCAGCACGCGCATCGCCGCACGGCGCAAGTTCTCGATCAGCGCCAGTCGCAGCATGATCGGGATCGCCCACAATTCGCCCAGCGTGAGCGGTTGCACCGTTTGATAAGCCGTAATGAAACGGCCCAGGCTTTCCTCGTCGACACGGCCATCGCCGTGCGAGATGGTTTCCAGCGCCAATACATACACGCGCGGCAGGCCGTCTTCGTCTTCCTGGGCAAGGCGCGGCAGTTCGCGGTTATAGCCTTTGGGCAGGTGCCGCTGCGCGATGCGGATCTGCTCTTCGATCAGGTAATAGTTGTCCAGCAACCATTCGCCGGCCGGCGAAATACGCCGATTGCCCTTGACGGCCGAGGTCAGCGCATCGCAGGCCTGCAGCAGCAGGCCGGCATTCTCGTCGAGCCGCTTCAGCAGCCGGTCCGACGAAGAACGCGGACTGAGCTTGTGCTGCCTCGCCAATGCGACGCCGTGCTGCTCCATCTGCTCGGCGCTGAACAGTTCCGCCCGCAGCGTAGGCTCCATCGACGCCTTGTCCGCCGCGGACTCGTGACGTGTCGACGGATGGGTATGTAACGCAGCTTGCAATAAAGAGGGCTTGTCGATCCTGAGCATCGCTCCCATCCGGCATGGCACGCTTCAAAAAAGGCCAGGACGCTACCCGGCAGTTGCCGCGATGCTGGCGCGGCAAAGTGTGCTGGAGGCGAAAAAAATAGACTTTCCGGCGTGAAAACTAAGTACGCAACCCGTTCGGCCTGACTGGTGTTGCCCGCTGCGAACGATTGCATGGCGATGTGTGCGCAAAACGCGCCGGTTGCACCAAGGCAATGCCGGGACCGTCGCGGTGCAAGTGATTCAAGCGTGCGCTATCCGTGCCGCATTCCGGTCGAGGCAAACAGCAAGCCCAGTGCCGTGAGTTTCCAGCGGCCCGCATCGCGCGCCACCATGCCTTTACGCTGTAGCTCGAACATGCGTCCGGCGGTCATGTTCTCGCGGTCCCAACTGGTCGGCCTTCGCTTGGTCAGCGAACACAGGGCGCGATGCTCCATCGAAGTCAGTGCGGTTTTTTCGGTATCCATGACATGCTCCACGCGCCTCGTCCATCAGATGGCAAGGCATCCGTGCCATATTCATCGACAACGCCCGCTGCTGGCGTTTGCGAAACGGCAACGCCGGAACATTGCCTTCACTTCGCGTATGGATAGACGGATCGTCCGGTCAACGCCGTTTCTTCTTGCTCTCCGGTTCCGGACGCGGCGGCGGCGATCCCGGATGCCCCGGATCGCGCCCTGCAAACGAAGTCTTGGCATAGTGCGGCGCACCGCTGTCTACCGCCGGAGCGCTTGGCTTGGTTTTCTTGCTGGCATAGACACTATGGATTTGCGCCGCCGAAAGCGGCTCGAGCAGGTAGGGCATGGCCGGGGCCTTCAATAAGACGGGCAAGAAATTCACCCGCAAGCAATAGAAAACATCCTGGCCGCATAGAGCCAAGCCGAAGCACAGGATGCGAAAAGAACAATGATGGACTGGCGCGCCAAGGATTGGACGGATAAGCCACGGCGCTTGCTGATCATGCGCCCCCGATTGTTACGCCAGTGTAAGTTCGTCGGACCGCCAGCACCTGGCGCCACAGGTAAAGCCATGCATAACAGCGACTTGCATGCCGCTCCCGCATGGCTCGTCAATCGGCAAAAAATGAACCATGGCCGCTTGCCCGCCCTTGCATCGCCCGTTCGCCCGCCTGCTCTCCATCGCACGGGGCGGGCACAACAGCGTCAGTAAAAGCCCTTTTGCACCTGCAGCCAGAACCGCGCGGCGTTGCTGTAGTCGGTGCCGACCAGGACCGGGCGGTTGCCGATCGGCTTGGCGACGCTGGTGCTCAGCACCCAGTCGTGCATCGCGACCCAATGCAGGCCGAGGCCCACGCTGTTCAGGCGCGCGCTGTTGACGCCCGGAAAGAATGGCGTCTTGTACGCCTGCACGTGGCCGCTGTCGACGAAGGCGGAGGCTTGCCATGGGCCTGGCAAGGGCGATAGCAGGAAGTCGTGGCGATATTCGATGGTGGCCAGCGTGCCCTGCGCACCCGACACCGCGCCAACGTCATAGCCGCGCACGCTATCGGGGCCGCCAAGGTAGAACTGCTCGGACGTATCGAGATTCTTGTTCGCCTTCTGTCCTGAAAAGCCGACATACAGAGCGTTGTCCTGGCTCAGTTGCTGCAAACGCGAGAGCGAATAGTCGAATTTGCTGTAGCTGCCGGCCGTGCGCGGCCCCAGGACATCGGCAAAGGCTGCATACAGATTGTTGAAGTAAAGCCGTCCGTAGCTGCCGCTCAGGTTGAAATTGGTGACGCCGGAGCTGTCGCGCTGGTCGCCGGCCAAGGTTGCCACCCAGACATTGCTGTGCCGGTTGGTTTCGATATCGGCAATGTCGATGTCGTCATGCAGGCGCTTGTGGTCGAACTCGATCTGGCCGTATAGATTGCCGGCCGTGTTGCGAATGAACGGCTGCGACAGATTCACGCTCTGCACTTGCGCCGTACCGTGGGCCTGCAGGTCCTGCAGGCCATTGCCGAGCCGGTAATGCAGGTCCGAGGCCGCGATGCCCAGCACGGTGCCCTGGCCATCCAACAAATATTTGTAGCCGGCGCTCGCGTAGCTCATGCCGGCGCCGGAGCTTACGCCGCTGACATTCAGCACATCGCCCTGGTTGAACAATCCATTGACGGCGAAGGTTCCGCTCAGTCGCAAGCGATCGGTATAGCGATTGCCATAGTCGTCCAAGCCCAGCGTGCCGGTGTAGCGCGGCGCGGAGGTGACGTCCACCACCAGATCGGACGTACCGACCTGCTCGCCGGGACGCATCACGGAATTCACCGATGCGCCGGGTACATCCGTGAGCAGCAGCAAGCTGCGCTCCAGCGTGTAGTCGGATACCTGCTGTCCTTGCTGCAAGGGCGACAACGTCGCGTTCAAGACGTGGTCGGCGACCTGGCTTTGGTTTTGCAGCGTAACGTGGCCGTAGCGCGCTTCCACCACCGCGATGTGCACGATGCCATCCTGCAAGGTTTGCGCTGGCACATACGCCGTCGCCAACGGATAGCCGTGCGCGTGATAGGCGTCGGTAATGCGGTCGGCCAAGTCGTCGAGGTCAGCCAGCGTCAGATTTTTGCCCTCTTCCGGCGCGACCAGCGCATGCAGCGTGGCGGTCAGCAAAGCGGTATTGCCGGTGATGCGGATCTCGCGCACCGGAAACGACTGGCTGTTGTCCGCACGGTTGCGGCGAGGCTGCTGGACTTCCAGGCGCAGGTCGGACGATGGCGCGAGCGCATTGGGCGGCTGCGCTTCCTGCAACAGCTGGCCACTGTTGGGCACCGGTGCCGCGCGCGTTTGCGCGTGCAGGGCGGCACTGCCCAGCGCGAGCGAAAGCGCGAAGCAAAGCAGGCGAAGCGGTGGAATCGCACGATTGATGGGCGTCATGGGGGCGGCGGCCGAATCAGAAGTAAGATGGCCGCGTAACGTACTGGGCGCGTTACGCGGCAGCGGGAGCCCGTTCATGCGGGCTTCTTGTCAGGGGGAGGCATCCGTGGGCAGTCGCACGCCTCCATGGATCACGTTGATGGGGAGTCCGGAATGGAAATCCGAACGGATCACGTTGCGCTCGATCGGCCGGTGCCGCTTTTTCTGGTTGCCGTTGAATACGCCAACCGCGCTCATGTCTGCCGTGCCGTAAGGCGTGGCGATCGATTCCGGTTCGATCGTGCTGTCGATCTGGGCCAGCCAACTGCCCTGCACGCCGGTACCGATGTCGCCCAGGTCGGTGATATCGGCTTCGGTGGTGGCGGTGGGATCGGTCACCAGGTAGTCGCCCGCGTTGGGGCCGGCGATGCCAATGCCGTAGACGGTAACCGGCTTGTTGTTGCCGACAGCCGGACTGCCGAACGATGCCGAGCTGTCGATGAAACTCACCGGATAGCCGGGTAGCAGTCCCATGCTGCTGAGCGCCACCGCATCCGCTTTGCCGCCGTTGAACGGGCGATTGGTACCGCGTGCGAGCACCGTGATCGGTAACGGCGTGATGTTGGCTGTCGTGGTCGTGGTGGTGTTGAAGATGTAGTTGCCGATATCCACACCGCTGCCGGTGATGCCGGACACCGTGACCGTCTTGCCGTTGCCGGCATGCGGATCGCTGAACAGCGCCGACGCATCGGCGAAGCTGAGCTGGTCGCCCGGCAGCACGCCGCTGGCGTACAGCGAAACCATGTCGAGTGCATTGCCGTCGAACACCTTGTTGGTGCCGATGGCGCCGATGGTGATGGCCAGTGGCGTAATGTCGGCGGTGGTGGTGGCAGTGGTATTGAGCAGAATGTAGTTACCGGCGTCGGCGCCGCTGGCGGTGATGCCATCCGCCGTCACGGACTTGCCGTAGCCGACGTTCTTGTCGCTGAAATTGGCTGACGTATCGGCGAATGCCACCTGGTCGCCGGCCACCACGCCGGCGCTGCCGAGGCCGACCGTGTCCAGCGTATTGCCGTCATACACCTTGTTGGTGCCGGTGGCGTCGACGGTGATCGCCAGTGGCGTGACGTTGGCGGTCAGGCCGGTCGGTTGCAACAGGATGTAATTGCCGGCGTCGGCGCCAGCGATGGTCATGTCGGTGGTGACGGCCTTGTTGTTGCCAACGTTCTTGTTGTTGAAGGTACCGACGGTGTCGTTATCCAGTGTGACGTCGTCGCCGGCAAATACGCCGGCGAGCTGCGAGCCGCTGAGCGTGTCCGCCGTGCTGCCGTCGTACACCCGGTTGCTGGCGGTGGTGCCGGTTACGTTGAGTATCGCCGGCGTGATGGTGACCCAGTCGTTGCCGCCCACGAAGGTGTAGTTGCTGGCGAGCGCGCCGTTGTCGCCGGTCAGCGTAAATCCGTCCAGGCCGCCGGCCGCGAACGATTGCTGCACGCCCACGTTCTTGGTGGACAAGGTACCGTTGCCGGTGAGCGTAAGCGTTTGTCCGGCCACGCCGGTCAACACGCCGTTATTGCCGAACAGGCTGGCATCGGCGGCGGTGGTGGCGTCGTAGACGCGCGTGCTGGTGAGGTTGAGCACGGCCGGATCGATCGTGGCCACCGTGCTGGCCGACGTATTGAAGGTGTAGTTGCCGGCATCGGCGCCGGCCGCGCTGATGCCGGCGACCGTTATCGGCACATTGCTGCCCGCATTGGGCGAATTGAAGGTGGCCGAGGTATCGGTGAAGCTCACGATATCGCCGCCGACCAGTCCGGCGCCGACCAGGCTCACGCTTGCCGTGGTGGTTCCGTCGTAGGTTTTGTCCTGGCCGATCGCGCCCACCGTGATGGCGAGCGGCGTGATGGTCAGCGTATCGGTGCCGCCGACCAGCGTGTAATTGCTGGCGAGGGCCGCGCCGTTGCCGGTCAGTGCGAGATCGTTCTGGTCGAACTGCGCCGTGCCGGTGTAGGTGTCGACGTTCTTGCTCGACACCACGCCCGTACCGCTCAAGCTGAGCGTATCGCCATTGATGCCGCTGATCACGCCATTGCTGCCGAACAGGCTGGCCTGCGCGCTGGTGCTGCCGTCATAGACGCGGGTGCCGCTGAGGTTCAGCACATACGGCGTGATGTCGGCGCTGGTGGCGGCGGTGGTATTGAAGGTGTAGTTGGACAGGTCCTGTCCGGTAGCGGAAATGCCGCTGACCAGAATCGGCACCTGGTTGCCCGCATTGGGCGAATCGAAACTGGCGTTGCCATAGCTGAACTGGATGTCGTCGCTCGGTACCGTGCCGGTAGCGCTCAACGCCACGGTCGCGCCGGTATTGCCGTCATAGACTTTGTTCTGGCCCACCGCCGATACCGTCACCGCCAGCGGCGTGATGGTGATGGATTCGGTGCCGCCGACCAGCGTGTAATTGCTGGCCAGCGATCCGTCGTTGCCGTTCAAGGCAAGGCTGCCCAGGGTCAATGGCTGGTCATTGCCGACGTTCTTGCTCGGCGCGCTGCCCGCGCCGCTCAATACCAAGGTCTGGCCATCGACGCCGGCGATCACGCCGTCAGTGCCGAACGCGCTGGCATTCACCGCCGTGCTGCCGTTGTAGACCTGCGTGCCCGCCAGGTTGATGATCGCCGGCGTGATGTTCGCGCTGGTGGCCGCCGTGTTGTTGAAGGTGTAGTTGCCGGCGTCCGCGCCGCTGGCAGTGATGCCGTCCACCGCGATACCGATGCCGCTGCCCGCATTGGCGGTACTGAAGTTGGCCGAGCCGTCGCTGAAGTTCACGCTGTCGCCAGGCAACACGCCGCTGCTGCTGAGCCCGACCATGGCGGTGGTGGTGCCGTCATAACTCTTGTCGTTGCCAGTTGCGGCCACGGTGATCGCCAGCGGCGTGATGTTGGCGGCCACGTTGGTGGGCTGCTGCAGGATGTAGTTGCCCGCGTCCGTGCCGCCAATCGTCATGGCAGTGCTCACGGTGATGTTATCGCCCACGTTCTTGCTGGCGAAGCCGCCGACGCTGTCGTTGCCCAACGCTACATTGTCGCCCGCGAATACACCGACCAGGGTGGAGCCGCTGAGCGCGGCCGTGGTGTTGCCGTTGTAGATCTTGCTGGCGGCAACGGTGCCGTCCACGGTCAACGTGTAAGGCGTGATGGTGACCCAGTCGGTGCCGCCGATCAGCGTGTAGTTGCTGGCGAGGGCGCCGTTATTGCCGCTCAGGCTGAAGTTGTCGATGGCGCCGGCGGCAAATGGCTGCTGCGCGCCGACGTTCTTGGTCGACAATGCAGCGACGCCCGATCCGCCCAAAGTCAGTGTTTGCCCCGCGATGCCGGCCAGCACGCCGTTGTTGCCGAACAGATTCAGATCGGCATTGGTGGTGGCATCGTAAACGCGCGTTCCAGTCAGGTTGAGGATCACCGGCGTGATGTTCGCGCTGGTGGCGGCGGTCGTATTGAAACTGTAGTTGGCGGCATCGCCGCCGGTGGCACTGATCCCGGACACGTCGATCTGGATGCCGTTGGCCACGTTCGGGCTGACGAAGTTGGCCGCGCTGTCGGTGAAGCTGACATTGTCGCCGGCCAGGATGCCGTTGCTGCTGAGATTGACGCTGGCGGTGGTGGTGGTGTCGTAGACCTTGTTGTTGCCGGTCGCCGATACCGTGATCGCCAGCGGCGTGATGTTCGCCACCAGGCCCGCGGGCTGGGTGATCTGGTAGTTGCCCGCGTCGGCGCCGGTCAACGTCATGGCGGTACTGACGGCAATATCGTTGCCAACGTTCCTGGTGGCAAACGTGCCGGTGGTGTCATTGCTCAAGGTCACCGTGTCGCCCGACAGCGGCGAGGAAAGCGTGGCGCCGGTGATGGTGGCCAGCGTGGTGCCATCGTAGGTCTTGCTTTGCGCCTGCGCGCTGGTGACAGACAACTGGTACGGCGTGATGGTGACCCAATCGGTACCGCCGACCAGGGTGTAATTGTTGGGATTGGCCGCACCGATGCCGGTTAGCGTGAAGCCGTCGAGGCCGCCGCTGGCGAACGGTTGCTGGTTGCCCACGTTCTTGGTCGACAGTGTGCCGGTGCCGCCCAGTTGCAAGGTCTGCCCCGCCACGCCGGTCAACACGCCGTTGCTGCCGAACAGCGAGGCGGCGGCGTTGGTGGTGGTGTCGTAGACCCGGGTAGCGGTGAGGTTGAGGATCCTCGGCGTGATATCCGCGCTGGTGGTGGCCGTGGTGTTGGCCAATAGGTAGTTGCCGCCATCGGTACCGCCGGCGCTGATGCCCGCCACGTTGATCTGCAGGCCGTTGCCTACATCGCTCTGGATGAAATTGGCCGATGTATCGGCGAACGACACACTGTCGCCCGCCAGCACGCCCGTGCTGGACAGGCTTACGTTGGCCGTGGTCGTGCCGTCGTAGGCCTTGTTCTGTCCGGCCGCCGTGACGGAGATGGTCAAGGGCGTGATGGAGCCGGTGATGGCGGCAGGCTGCACGATGACATAGTTGCTCGCGTCGGTACCGCTGATGGTCATGTCGGTGCTGACCGGCTTGTTGTTGCCGACGTTCTTGTTGTTGAAGCTGCCACTGGTGTCGTTGCCAAGGTCGACGGTATCGCCGGCGAACACACCGTTGAGCGTGGAACCGCTCAGGCTTGCGGTGACGGTTCCGTCATAGATCTTGGTGGCGGCTACCGTGCCGCTCACCGTCAGCATGGCGGGCGTGATGGTGACCCAGTCCGTGCCGCCGATGAGCGTGTAGTTGCTGGCGAGCGCCGAACCGTTGCCCGCCAGCGTGAAGCCGGCCAGTCCATCGCCGGCGAACGGTTGCTGCACGCCCACGTTCTTGGTCGACAGCGTGCCGGTACCGCTGAGCGTCAGCGTGTCGCCGTTGATGCCGGCCAGCACGCCGTTGTTGCCGAACAGCGAGGCGGCGGCATTGGTGGTGGCGTCGTACACGCGCGTGCCGGTGAGGTTCAACACCACCGGCGTGATGACGCCATTGTTCCCGAACGCCGAGGAAGGCAGCAGGTAGTTCGAAAGATTGGTGCCCGCATTAGCCAGGAAATCGGAGCTCACCAGTTCTGCCGATACCGAAAGGCCGGTGCCGGCGTTGGCTTGCCCGTAGCTGGAAGACGCCGACTGCGGAATGGTGGCGCCCTGTCCTGCGACGAAGCCGGTGAGCGTGTAATCCGAAGCGGTGAGCAGCGCCGAAGTGCTGCCATCGTAGACCTTGGTCGGCGCACCGGTGATCGTGGCGGTCAACGGCGCGGGCGTGATGTTGGCGGTCAGGCCGGTCGGCTGCGCCAGCACGTAGTTGGCGGCCGATGCGCCGCCGATGCTGAAGCCGCTGGCGCTCACGGCCAGATTGTTGCCGGCATTGGCGGTACTGAAGGTTCCGCTGGCGCCGCTGGAAGAAAACGTCACCGTGTCGCCACCGTAGACGCCATTGAGCACCCCCGCCGTGGTATCGAGACTGTCGGTGGTGGTGCCGTCGTAGATTTTGCTGTTGGCGAGAATGCCGGAAATAGTCAGCGTCGCCGGCGTGATGTTGGCGACCAGCCCGCCAGGCTGCACCAATGTGTAATTGCCGGCCTGTGGGCCGCTGATGCTGAAGGCTCCGGGCGCTACAGCCAGATCGGTGCCGACGTTCGCCTGCGCGAACGTGCCGGTGGTCGCCGATGTCAGGTCCACCTTGCCGTTGTCCGCGACGACCAGCCCTGAAAGCGCCGCCTGGCTGACATTGAGCGTGGCGGCCGTCGTCGCGTCGTAAACCTTGCTATTGGCATACACGCCAGTGATGTAGAGCGGCGCTGGCGTGATAGTGCCGGTACCGGTAGCGCTCACTGGCAGGATGTAATTGGTCAGCAGCGTGCCGGCATTGGCGGTGAAATCGCTGGAGGCCAGCTGCGCGGTGACGCCTTCGCTGCCCGCGTTGGGGCTGTCGTAATTGACCGGGCTGGACGGCGTGACGGTGGCGCCCTCGCCGCTCACGAAACCGCTGAACTGGATATCGGCCGAGGTGATGCTGGCGCTGGTGGTGCCGTTGTACACCTTGGCAGGGTTGCCGATGATCGTCGCTGTCAACGGCGCCGGCGTAATGGTGCCGGTGCCGTAGGCGGTGATCGGGAACGAGTAATTGCTCAGATCGGTGCCCGGTCCGGGCGTAAAGTCCGATTCGATCATGCTCGCCGTCACCGGCTGCGTGCCGACATTCTTGCTGGCGTACTGCCCGTCGATGGTCTGGTTGACGGTGGCGCTGTCGCTGCCCTGGAAACCGGAAAGCGTGAAATCGCCCGCGGCAAGCGTGGCGATGTTGTTGCCGTCGTAGACCTTGGTGGGATTGCCGGTGATCGCCGCGTTGAAACTGATGGAAACCGGCGCGGGCGTGATGGTGCCGTAGCCGGTCAGCACCGCCGGCAGCACGTAATTGCTTAGCAAGGTGCCGGAGCCGGCCGCATAGTCCGAAGCGTCCAGGACGGCGCTTACTTGCTCTACACCGGCGTTCGGCGATGCGTAGGTGCCGCTGGTCTGCGTCACCGTGATGCTCTGCCCCGACAACACGCCATTCAATGAATAATTGGCGCTGCCCAGCAATGCGTTGGCATTGCCGTCGTACACCTTGGTCGGATTGTTGACGATGCCGCCGCTGAGCACGATCGGATTGATGGTGCCGGTGCCGCTGATGCTGGCCGGAAAGCTGTAGTTGGAAAGCGACGTGCCCGAGGCCGGCGTGAAATCGGACGCTTCCAGCGTCGCCGTCACCGCAATGCCGTTGCCTGCGTTGGGCGAGGCGTAAGTCGATGAACTGGTCTGCGAGATGACCGCACTCTGTCCGGCAACAAAACCGCTGACCGTGAACCCCGCATTGTCCAGGGTCGCGGCAGTGGTACCGTCGTAGGTCTTGGTGGGGTTGCCGGAGAAAGTGATCGTAAGCGGCGCGGGCGTAATGTCCGCCGTCAATCCGGATGGCTGGCTGATCGTGTAATTGCCTGCCGCGGTGCCGCCGAGCGTGAAACCCGTGGCCGTCACGGCGAGATTGTTGCCTACGTTCGACTGGCCGAAAGTGGCGCTGGCGCCGCTGTCGGACAGCGTTACGTTGTCGCCGGCAATCACGCCGCTCAAGGTCGCGCCGCCCAGGTTCAGCGTTGCCGCGTTGGTTGCGTCATAGACCTTGCTGTTGGCCGTGACGCCGGCAATGCTCAAGGCCAGCGGCGTGATGTTCGCGCTCAATCCTTGCGGCTGCGTCAGCACGTAATCGAGCGCCTTGCTGCCCGTAAGCACGAAGCCGCTGGCGGCGACCGCAAGCCCGTTGCCGACATTCGATTGGCTGAAGGTGCCGAGCGCGGCGGAGCTGTCCAGCGCCACCGCGCCGGCATCGCCGCTGATGACCCCGTAAAGGCTGGCCGCGCCAGTATTGAGCGTGTCGCTAGCAGTGCCGTCGTACACCTTGCTGGTTGCCAAGACGCCACTGATCAGCAACGGCGCCGGCGTGATGGTGCCCAGCCCGCTCGCCGTGGCCGGCAGGATGTAGTTGTTGAGATTGGTGCCGGCGTTGGCGGTGAAATCGGTCGAACTGAAGGTGGCCGTGATCGTTTCCGTTCCCGCGGTCGCGCTGGCATACGCCGTAGGCGAATGCTGGCTTACCGCAGCGCCCTGCCCGGCGACGAAACCGCTCAGGCTGTAATCGTTCGAGGTAACCGCGGCGCTGGTGGTGCCGTTGTAGACCTTGGTCGGGTTATTGATGATGGTCGCTGTCAGCGGCGCAGGCGTGATCGTGCCGACATTCGCGCTCACCGCTGCGCCGGATAGCGTATAGCCGTACACCGGGATCGTGCCGCTGGCATCGGTCAGGGTGATGGCGGATATCGCACCCGGTCCGGTGACAGCGATGCCGCTGCCGGCATTGGGCGATCCATAGCTGCCTGAGGCCGTTGCGATCACATTGCCATTGACCAGTCCGGTCGCGGTGAGATTCGATCCGGCAATGGTGGCGGCGGTGGTGCCGTCATAGACCTTGCTTACCATGCCGCTGAAGCCGGTGATGGTCAGCGTCGGCGCGAGGCGATACAGGAAGCCATTGCCACTGCCTACCGGAGTGGTCGGATATGCGGCGTTGTATTGGATGAAATCGGGCGCCAGCCCGCCTGCCGTATCCAGTGTCGGATTGCTGGAATAGATCAGCCACGGTGCCGATGTGCCCGTGGCCACAGCATTGGCGCCGGCCTGGTTGACGAAGTTCGCCGCGGTCGCCAGCGTCACGCCGGCACCGCCCATGATCGATGCGCCGGCGGCAATGGTGAGATTGGCACCGCCCGCATTCATGCTCACGCCGCCCGCCCCTGTTACCGGCGCGTTGACGTTGATGGCGTGATACGCCTGCAACGACAGGCTTGCCGCCGCGCTGCTCCAGCTGATTGGCGCATCGACGTTGATGTCGCCCGCGCCCGCCGATTGCACGCCCACGCCGGATGCACCGGTAGCGGTGGTCTGCTCGGTGACATTGGTGCCACCGTTGAGCGTGCTGGAAATGGTGGCCGCCGAGGCGGCATCGATGGTCAGGTCGGTCGGATCGACCAGCCAGGTGCCGGCGCGCCCTTGTGGCGCCGACGCCGTGATCCGGGTACCGCTGGCCAGATTGAAATTCGCGGCCGAGGTTTCGATCGAACCGCCACTGCCGCCATTCGGTGCACTGGCATCGAGGGTACCGCCGACGTTTACCGTGCCGGCCTGCATGCCGCCAAGCAAGGTAATCGTGCCGTCATGGTTCTGCACCGTTTGCGCCCGCACGATGCCGGTGTTGTTGACGACGCTGGCGAGCAAGGCATCCTTTGCGCCGGCTGTCATGATCACCTGCCCGCCATTGGCAACGATCAGCTGGCGGTTCTCTGCCAGGTTGTCCAAGGTGCTGCGATCCACCTGCACATGCAGCAGCTGGTCGTTATTGAACGTCAGCGTGACCGCGCTGCCGCCGCCCAGCGCCACGGTGCCAAGTTGCGCACTGATCACGCCCCGGTTGGAAACCTGGTTGCCGATCAAGGCGGCATAGCCGCCATTGGCGATGGTGATCGCGCCTTCGTTGATCACGCTGCCCTTGCCGGTTCCGCCGAAGCTGCGGGTGTTCGACGCCAGCGTGCTGTCGTCCAGGTCGAGGGTGGAGGCGACCAGCCCGCCCACGTTGACCTGCGCGCCTTGGCCAAACAGGATGCCGTTCGGGTTGATCAGCCACACCTGGCCATTGGCATTGAGCTGCCCATAGATGGCGCTGGGCGTGCTGCTGAAGATGCGATTGACTGCGATCGCGCTGCTGCCCGGCTGCACGAAGTTCACGGTCTGGTTGGGCGCGATATCGAAATCTTGCCAGTCGAGCGTCAGTGTCGGGCTGCCCTGGCGGATGGTGGTAACGGCGCCGACTTGCTGGATCTGCCCTGTTCCGCCGGTGATCTGCCCGCCGACCAGGCCGGTGCCGGCATGCGCCATGCCTGCCGCGCACAACGCCAGCGCCAGCGCGGATAGCGCGAGGGTGCGTCGTCCGGTTACCGGCCGGCATGGCGCGCGGACGGCAGCGGGCGCTCCCGCATCGGCCAGTTCAGGCGCAGGAATCCACTGTGCGCGGGTACGGCTCCAGCACAAACGATAGATATGGTTCATGGCTCATGGCACCTATGCATCGACGATGGCGAAGTGCGCACGCCTTCGACCGGTGCGGATTGCCATGACCGGATGGAAGGCGGACAGGAGACGGAAGGCACGGGCGATCGACGATCGCCCAGCAAAGCCGTGCCGGATGGAAGACCTCCGGCCCGTGAAACGTTATCGAGATACGCAACAATCGTGCTGCCGCAGGGCGGCTGCGCCGGCCGGCATTTCCGCTTGCCCAATACGTGAGAACACTCCCGCTCACGGCCATGATCGTCCCTCGCGGCGATAACACGCACGCCGAAAAGGCCATGCGCGCATTATTGCCGCGCCCCCAACGCGGCATCCCTTTGATCGACCACACGCGATTCAACGCATTGCGCTCGGCAATGCGGGGCGATTGTAGATCGAAAATTTTGTGTATAACAAGAGAAGAAAGACGCCTATACGTCTGTTTTTACATAGATGAAAAATGTGTGAAAAAACGGGCCGCCATAACTGTGATGCGATCGGCAGCATCGCGAGCAAGCAGCCATTTTTGCCAACAGGAATCTCCGATGACCATCATCATTACCGCCTTTGAACGCTCGCCCGATGGCGGCAAGGGGCTGGCGCGCGATACGCGCGTTCGCTGGGCGCTTGAAGAAGTGGGCCAGCCCTACGAAGTTCGGCTGGTTTCGTTCCATGCAATGAAGGAACCGGCGCATCTGGGCCTTCATCCTTTTGGCCAGATTCCAACCTATGAGGATGGCGACCTCGTCTTGTTCGAAACTGGCGCGATCGTCTTACATCTCGCCGAGCGCCATGCGGGTCTGTTGCCGGACGACACCAATGCGCGCGCGCGGGCCATCACATGGATGTTTGCCGCGCTCAACACCGTGGAACCGCCGATCCTTGAACTCGTAACCGTCAAGTTCCTGGAAGGTGATAAGCCCTGGAGCACGGAACGCCTGCCGCTGGTCAGGGATCGCATCCGCCATCGGCTGGACCAACTTTCTGCTCGCCTGGGCGAGGCCGACTGGCTCGATGGTGCATTCAGCGCGGGCGACTTGATGATGGTGTCGGTACTGCTACGGCTGAGGCTATCCGGCATCCTGGACGAATTTCCGAACCTGGCGGCCTATGTCGCCCGCGGCGAGGCACGGCCCGCATACAGGCGCGCTTTCGCCGCCCAGTGGGCGATTAACGCCAAGCCACCGGCTGGCTGATTGGGGGTCCATTCCGGGCTCGATGTCGTCATTCGGGTTTCGGCCCATTGCGGGGCTTAACCCGGAGCTGTTCACACTGTTCGCGTGGCCTGCAACAAGAGCTGTTTGCAAGCCAGGAAGAGCGAGAGAGAGTACGTCCTTACACGACGCAATGATGACGCCGCCTGACGCGCAGACAGACCCGGCCCTTCGGATTAGCGTTGCGCTAGCCGATTGTGCCGATGCATGCCATGCCTGGCATGCATCGGCCGCTGGCATCGGGCTATTACAAATGTCCCTGGATGAGCTCGTCAGCCAGGCGCGGCAGCTTGTAGACCTTGCGCACCGCAGCTACCAGCGCGGCAGTGTCCACGGCAACCGCACGGTTATTGCTGCCGTCGTAAACGAAGTCGCCACCCAGCGAGTGAATGTTGCCATCGAAGATCAGGCCGACCGCATGTCCCTGGCGGTCGATCACCGGGCTGCCGGAGTTGCCGCCGATGATGTCGTTATCGGTGACGAAGTCCATCGGTGTCGACATGTCCAGCGAACTTTGCGCCTTGATCCAGCTATCCGGCAGCTTGAACGGATCGGCGCCAGTGGCCCGCTTGTACAAGCCTGCGAAGTGCGTGAATGGCGGCACCGGTGCGCCATTTTCGTTCCAGCCCACCACCTTGCCGTAGGACAGGCGCTGCGTGAAGGTCGCATCCGGATAGCTGGACATGCCGTCACGATCAAAACGTGCCTTGGCGATCGTTTCGTTCGCCTTGTCGGTGGGCGCTTTCACTTCGTCTTCGTAGGCCTTGCGGATTTTGCGCGATTCCGGATCGACCTCGCGTGCCAACACGATCATCGGGTCGCTGGATGCTTGGATCGCTTTCTCGCCGCCATCCCACAATTGCTTGCGCACCGCCGGATCGGCCAGCTTGGTGCCGCTGACCAGCTGCTGCGCAAGTTGTTCAGGCGATTGCTTGCCAAGCACTTCGTGCACGGTCGGATCGTCCGCGCCGAGCGATTGGCGCAAGCGTCCCAGGGACCAGGCCAGCAAGGTCTGCTCGTAGCGCGGGTAAACCGGCACGTTCGACTCCACGGCTTGCTGCACTGCCGGCAGATTGGCCTCGCGGAAATCCGGCAGGCGTTCGCCGTCAGGCTTGGTGCGTTCGGCTGCGGCGCGCACCAGGATCCGCGCATCGTTGAACAGCTCGCCGAACTGGCCCAGGCCGATACCGCGCTCCAGCATCATGTAGCGCGTGGAAAGCTGCTGGCCGCGCTGCTGCGCATGCGCCAGTTCGGTCCATGGATCGCCATATGCCGCGCGCCGCTGCGCCGTGGCGGCCATCCATTGGCGCAATGCGGCGTCCTGCTCCTGCTTGTGCTGCACGAAATTATCGTCGGCAAGCGTCTGCAGCCAGCCGTTGTAAACCTTGATCGAATTTTCGATGCCGAATTGCAGCTCTTGCGACTCCTTCGCCTGCTGAGCGCCATCGCGAGCGTACTGCCATAGCACGCCGCGCAATTCGGAGAGCATGCCGAACACCGGCACTAACTGGAAATCGCGCAAGGCGGACAATTCGGTCCAGGTCAGGCCGCGACGGGTCGAACCGGGATTGCCGACCACGAAGGTCATGTCACCGGCTTTGGGGCCTTGCGGATCGAACTTGAAAAATTTCGGCGTGTTGGCCGGCTTGCCGCCGACATACGCGCGGAAGAAGGTGACGTCGAGATCGTAGCGCGGGAAATTGAAGTTGTCCGGATCACCGCCGAAGAACGCGATGCTCTGCTCCGGCGCAAAAACCAGCCGCACGTCCTGGTAGCGGCGATATTTGTAGAGCGCGTAGCGGCCGCCGTTATAGAGCGTGATCACGTCGCAGCGCCAGGTCTTGGCATCGCCATTGACGCAGGACTGCTCCAGCTTGCTGTCCACTTCGCGCTCGGCTTTCACACGCTCGGCCCCGGCCTTGCCGGCGGTGGCCGCATTCACCTGCGCCGTGACGTCGGTAATGGACTCCAGCTGATTGAGTTCGACATCCGGGCACTTCGGTTCGTCTTCCTGCTTGAGCGCCACGTAGCCATTGGACATGTAGTCCTCGTGTCCCTTGGATAGCTGCGACAGGCAACTGTTGGCGCAGTGGTGATTGGTCATCACCAGGCCGTTGGCCGATACGAACGAGCCCGAGCATCCCTCCGCCAGCCGCAAGGCCGCATGCTGCACCAGGTCGATCCATTGCGCGCTGGGCGTGAAACCGTATTCCTGCTGCATCTGCTTGACCGGCAAATGGTCCATGGTCCACATGCCTTCATTCGCCATCACCGCGCCCGCTCCAGCAGCGAGCAAACCGGCCAGCGCAATACCGAACATCTGCTTCATGGCAATCCCCTCTGGAGCGAAGAGCCATCTGGGCCCTTCGATGCGGCGAGTATGGAATCGTCGTTACAACATAACAACATGACCCGTGGCATACATGGCTACGGGCCCTGCCCTCCTGGGGCTCGCGGTCCGACACGAGGTGCGGGCCGCTTGCCGCCAGCTCCTGCGGCAGCACCCGCTCGACGGGACAGCCCGCATCGATCTCGACGAAGGCGTCGGGCAGCGGCCGCACCCGCCGACAGCCTTGCAGCAACGGCCTCCTGCCACCCTGGCCGCGGATAGCTCGTTCGCGCAGCGGCCATGCGTGCCAGACGCAGCGACAACAGCAGCCGCTTGCGCTGCCTTCATCCGCACATAGGGGAGCAACAACGCGCTGGGGCATTCGATCGCGGCGGTTTCCGCACTGGTCATCCGCAGCATGTGATCGACTTGCCGCGAACCCGGCAATCGGGGCAGCGATGGCATGTGCCACCGGATGCCCCCGAGCAGGCCGAATGTGGTTGCAAGCGATGCAGCGCCAGCGTTCCCCTCAAAGCGGTAAGGAACGCTGGCGGGAAACTTGCCAGGTCAGGCGTTGCCCAGGCCCGATGGCGCGACGCTCAGGCTGGACTTCGGGACGTCTTCGCCCAACAGGTGGCGGAAGACCAGGCCGCCTGCCGCGCCTCCGATCAGCGGCACCACCCAGAACATCCATAGCTGCTGGATTGCCCAGGTGCCCTGGAACAGCGCCACGCCCGTGCTGCGTGCCGGATTGACGGACGTATTGGTGACCGGGATGCTGATCAGGTGGATCAACGTCAGCGTCAGGCCGATGGCCAGCGGACCGAAACCCGCCGGTGCGCGGCGATCGGTTGCGCCGTGGATCACGAGCAGGAACATCGCGGTAAGCACGAACTCGCACACCATGCAGGCCTGCAATGAATAGCCGCCCGGCGAATGCTCGCCGTAGCCATTGGAGGCGAAGCCGCTGGCCGCCGCGTCGAAACCGGGCTTGCCGCTGGCGATGACATAGATCACGGCTGCCGCGCCGATCGCGCCGATCACCTGCGACACGATATAGGGCAGCACGTCCTTGCCATCGAAGCGGCCGCCGGCGAACAAGCCAACCGTCACGGCCGGATTGAAATGCGCCCCGGAAATACCTGCACAGGCGTAGGCCATGGTGACCACGGTAAGGCCGAACGCGAACGCAACGCCAAGGAAGCCGATGCCAAGCCCCGGGAAAGTCGCCGCAAGCACCGCGCTGCCGCAGCCGCCGAGCACCAGCCAGAAGGTACCGAAAAACTCAGCACACAGTCGTTTGAACATGGTCGTCTCCAATCAATGAAATGGTTAGCGGAATACGCGCTACGTATTTCCTTCTTGCGACGCCTTGCTGCCCCGGCCACGTCGGCAACCGGTGGCTGCCCGCGTATTACCACGGGGCCTGCGAATGCGGAAGTGTTGAACCCGTCCCCAGCGGCGTGCGCAGAGCGGGCGATCTTGCTCGATTCACGCCAGGAAAAGGCTCGGACCGGGATGAAATTCGCGCTCGTCTTACCGCTCGCAACAAATGGATCGGCGCACCGGGAACCTGTCGCTATCGATGCGCTGCGTCTCGCACCTTCCGACTGGGAAAAAAATCACAGACTGCACGGCCATGGACAACGAAGCGACATCCTGCACCGCTGGCAGGACGGCAAAGCGTGGGCGCGCACGCCGCGCGGCGAGCGGATCGAAAGCCGGCGACTGTCACCGACCATTATCGATGCCATGCTCGATGGACAACCGCGTTTTTTATCCGACCTATGGTGTTGCGATCCGATACGTTGGCCTGCGACTTTGCGTTACTTCGCAAGGAGTCGGTTGAATATCTGCTCGCCGCGTTGCCGGTGCTGACGGAAGGCGATGGCTGCCTGGTCGTACAGACAATGCCACGTGGTGCGCCGCTGGCGAACAGGTTTATGCGGACGGCTGGCGGCAGGAGCATGGCTGGAGTTCGGCAGCCATTTCCCGTGCCGGCGCGCTGGTACTTCCAGACCTCGTCCAGTTGGGTGCACTTGTTTGCCGCGTCAGGCGGGCACCTGCGCGCGACGCGAGCCTTTGCATCCGATCACGGCAAGGCCGCTCGGTGAGCTTTGTCCTGCAACGGCCCTGTGCCACCGCGCGACAGGAAATCATGGGCTGCAAAAATAAATCGGGATGCGCCATCTCGCGATGACGCATCCCGTGGTGTGACAGACCGACGCAGCGACCGGCCTGGACGAAGATCAGAGCGCCGCGTCTTTGAGCTTCTTCAGCGGGCGAATCTTGACCTTCACGGTGGCCGGCTTGGCGGCGAACCACTGCTCTTCCTTCGTGAACGGGTTGATGCCCTTGCGCTTCGGCTTGGCCGGAACATTGACGGCGGTGATCTTCAGCAGACCAGGCAAGGTAAACGTGCCGGCGCCCTTCTTATGGATCGAAGCGTGTGCAGCACCTTCCAGCGCGGAGAGCACCGCGCGCACATCCTTGGATGCAACACCCGTCGAATCGGCCAGGTGAGCAACCAGACCGGACTTGCTCAATGCTTCCTTGATCGGCTTCGGAGCTGCGGCGGCTTTGGGAGCCGTTTTGCCTTTTGCTGCCTTCGTCTTTGCCATGGACTACCCCATCGTTATTGGATTGTTGAAATGCCTCTCGGCGAGCAGGAATGTAGGGGAAATTTGCGGCTTCGCCAACTGGCAAATGCAAAAAAACGCATAAAAGATGCGTTCAGCGGTGCCCGGCATCACAAAGCCCCTATGTAGGCAAGCTTTTTGCCAGCATGAAAAGGGCAACCGCCACGATAACCGCCGCGAAAAGGACGGTAAGCGCGCCGCGTTTCCTGGACAATTTTTGCGCAGCCAGCATGCCAAGCCAGCCGCCGACGATACCGCCGGCGACGAATTCCCAGGCGATCGACCAGGTCACCAGGCCGGACACGGCATAGTTGATCGCCGCGGTAAATCCAAACGCACCCACGCAAAACAATGAGGTGCCCACCGCATCGAGCATGGCCATGCCGCTGGCGAAGACGAGGCCCGGCACGATCAGGAAGCCGCCGCCGATACCGAAAAAACCCGCCAGTGCGCCGGCGCCCAGGCCCGCAATGCCAAGGCGTGGATACATGTGCCGCCGTGGATAGCCGGTGCCATCGTGCCCCCGCCTGCCGCGCAGCATCAGCGCGGCGATTGTCAGCATCAGCAACGCGAACAGCAGCAGCAGACGCCGGCCATCGACCAGCTTGCCCAAGGTGGAACCCAGGAATGCACCGAGCACGCCGGCCGTGGCAAACATGAAAGCCGCGCGCCAGCGGACGTTCCCTGTCCTGGCATGTGGAATCAGGTTGGCAAGCGCGTTGGCCGCCACCGCCCATGCACCGGTACCGATCGCGCGATGCGGATCATGCACACCGACCACGTATAGCAATAACGGCACGGCCAGGATCGATCCGCCTCCGCCAATCAGCGCCAGCGAAAACCCGACGAGCGATCCGCACAGCACAGTCAGCAGGTCATGCGGCAGAGACAAAGCGTGCACCTCGGGTTACGCTGGAAGGGGCGCCATTAGAACTCAAGTCCCGGCACCGCGTATAAGCCAGCGCTGCCAGCAATACGATGCCAGCGAGTGGGCCGTCGGCATAAAGGCGCGTTTGTTCATCCGTTTTCCTAAAGCCAGAAATGCACGCCGGCAACGATCCGCCGGTCGAAGACAGGCTCCCGGTTTTCCCAGGGAATCTCCATATTCGTGCCGAAACGTCGCATCCATACCACGCCCAAGTAAGGCGCGAATTGCCGGGTAATGTCATAGCGAAGGCGCAAGCCCAGTTGCGCGTTTGCCGCGTCGCCTCCGATGCGTTGCGCGGTGTCTTGCCGGCTGTACCCGTTAGCTTCGAACTCAGGCTGCAACAGCCAGCGCTGGGTGAACCGCAAGCTGTACTGCGCACGTACCCGCGCGGCAAGCCGGCCCGAGGCACTGAGGTATGCCGTGGCCTCAAGCTCCACCCAGTAAGGAGCCACGCCCGCCACTCCCAGCGCCGCCCAATCCCGGCCTGAACCCTCGCCAAGATCATGCCGGATACCGAACTGGGTATTCCAGAACGCAGCTACGGAATGATTCCACAGCACTTCCAGATCGCCGCTGTCGATGCGTCCGCGACTGCCATCGCCCTCGCTGCGCAACCATAGCTTATTGCTGTCGTTGCCGTACCATGCCTCGACATCCCAGCCAGGTCCACGATTATCGTCGCCATTGGCATATTCCAGTTGATCCACCAGCAGCATGCCGTGGAGCGCGTTGTCGTTCATATCCATGGCCGGGATGGAGGTCATCTCATGCATGGGCGCAAGCATGGTCGTGTCCGCGGCGTCTTGCGCGGAGACGAGCGTCGGGCCTGCCAGGGCGAGGCAAGCGGCAAGGAGTTTTCGTCCACGATATCTGTCGCCATGCCTGGTCATGCCACCACCACTTCACGGAACATGCCTGCCTGCATGTGAAAAAGCATGTGGCAGTGATAGGCCCATCGCCCCGGATTATCGGCGCTTACCGCATAGCGGAGCTGCTGCGCCGGCTGCACGTTGATGGTGTGCTTGCGTACCTGGAACTGTCCTTGCGCATCCTCCAGTTCACTCCACATGCCGTGCAGGTGGATCGGATGGTTCATCATGGTGTCGTTCACCAGCACGATGCGGAGCCGCTCGCCGGTGTTGAAACGAATGGGACTGGCCTCGGAAAATTTCACGCCGTCGAATGACCACATGTAACGCTCCATGTTGCCGGTCAGGTGCAAAGTGATTTCCCTTTGCGGTTCGCGCGCGTCGAGGGAGCCGCCGAGCGTGCGTAGATCGGCGTAGGCAAGTACGCGCCGTCCGTTGTCGCGCAAGCCCGCGCCGGGATCGTCCAGGTTCGTGCGGGGATGAGTTACCCGCATGTCCACGCCGGGAGCGGTGGCAGGCGGCGGGCTGTTTGCGGGCTTAATGTCGCTGGCCGGCATACTGCGCATCGCCATGCCGGGCATGTCGCGCATGGATTCCATGCCTTGCATGTCCTGCGCGCCATGCGGGCCTGGTGGCATCGCGCCCATCATGTCCTGCGCGCCCAGCCATATGCGCGGCTCAAGCACCGGCACATCCGCCTCCATGCCGTAGCGTGGCGCCAGCGTTCCGCGCGCGTAACCGCTGCGGTCGATCGATTGCGCAAATACGGTATAGGCGCGCTCCTCTTGCGGCTCGACCAGCACGTCATAGGTTTCGGCGTTGGCGATACGGAATTCGTCTACCTGAACAGGTTCTACGTCCTGGCCATCGGCGCTGACGATGGTCATCTTCAGGCCCGGAATGCGCACGTCGAAAAGCGTCATGGCAGAGCCGTTGATGAAGCGCAGACGGATCCGTTCGCCCGGGCGAAACAGTCCCGTCCAATTGCCCGCTGGCGTGTGACCATTTAGCAGGTAGGTATAGGTGTAAGCCGATACGTCGCTGAGATCGGTGGGATTCATGCGCATGGCGTTCCACATTTTGCGCATCGCAAACGCTTCGCGCAGCCCTTCCCTGCGGGCATCGCGCATGAAATCGGAGACAGTGGGCAAGTGCGTATCGTAGTAGTCGCTTTGCTGCTTGAGCCGGGCGAAGATATGGGCGGGATCGTCGTCGGACCAGTCGTTGAGCATCACCACATAGTCGCGCGCAACGGCATGAAGGTCGGGCTGGATCGGTTCGATGATCAGGGCACCGAACAGTCCGGTCTGCTCCTGATAGCCCGAATGAGCGTGGTACCAATAGGTCCCCGCTTGCCGCAATTGAAATTGGTAGACGAAAGTCTCGCCCGGCGCGATGCCGCCAAAGCTGATGCCAGGGACTCCATCCATCTGGAACGGCAGCACGATGCCATGCCAATGGATCGAAGTGGGAACACGCAGCCGGTTAGTGACGCTCAGTCTCACGTGGCTGCCTTCCTTCCAGCGCAAGGTTGGACCAGGCAGGCGGCCGTTGACGGTGGTGGCAAGACTACGCCTGCCGGTGTAATTGACCGTGGCCTGGCCGATCTCTAAGGCGAAATCGGTACCCGAGAGCACACTGGCGCCAAACAGGTCCTGTTGCGGAACAAACGCACCGGCAGGCCGCAACATGCCGAAAGCAGCGGCTGCGCCGCCAATAGCCATGCCTTGCACGAAACGTCGACGCGACATATCGGCCGCGGGCGGCAAACGAAACGGATTCATGTGATTAACTCCATACGAAACGGGACGCCACCGCACATGTCATGCGACACGGGCGGCCAGGCTGGCCTAGCAGACGGAGTTATCGGGCCGCGGGAGGCCGCAAGGGAGGGAGCGGTTGAAACATGGGCGCGTCGGCGCCGCGCATCGGCATGATCATGGCCGCAAGCGCGATAGGACCGAACCATGCAGGAATGGCGGCCGGCAGCACGCTGCCGCACAGGGCATGGCAATGGCAATGTGCCTGACTGGCCTCGCCGCAACAGTGACCGGCATGACAATGCTCACGAGCAGTGTGCTGTGCAACCATCTTCATGCCCGATGCCATCCCTGCCGCATCCTGTACTGAAGCACTGGCGGTCGTCATGGCGGGCTGCGGGAACGAAACAGCGAGCATCAGCCACGCGAGCAGCGCCACCGCCCGCAGGCAATGTGAAGCGGGACGCGAATGCATGGCAAACAGCAGGGACATGAGGGCAAGCTTATCGCCGCTGTCCGCTACGCTCAATCGTCTGCTTGATGAGCGTGCCCATGGTTGCAGGCCAAGCATGGCTTGTCCTTGTCGCCAGCCCGGTTGATCGTGGAAGGCATCGATATCCAGGCTGCACGAAGAGAGAAATCAGTAAGCTTCCGAATAGCGCTTCAGCAGTTCCCGCATGGCTGATTCGAGCCTTTCAATACCGGATCTTGCCCTGTCGACGCCGTCGGCCTGGATCCGCTTCTCGAGCGTGGCGCACAGGTCGGCGACGGGGTGTTCGCTGAGCATCAGCAACGCACCCTTAAGCGAGTGGATCCGCGAAAGCAATGCTTCCTGATCGCGCGTATCGGCAGCATCGAGAATCGCATTGAGGTCACGGGTGCCCGACTCGACGAATACACGACAGATTTTTTCCGGGAATTTACCTGCCCAGGCCACTTTGACCGGAGACTCTTGCAGCAAGTCGCCGCCGCGATTCAAGTAACGAGACATAGCCTCGCCGAGACGTTCGAGCGACAACGGCTTGAGCAGCAATTCGTTGATGCCCGCCTGTTTGCAATTCACTTTTTCGCTGGCCAGCGCAGTGGCGGTTACCGCGAGAATGGGAACCGTCACGCCACGCGCGCGCAACTGTTCCGTCAACTCATAGCCATTCATGTTGGGCATGTTGATGTCAGTGAGTACGATGTCGTAATGCCCATCCCGCCATATGTGCAATGCGCTGATGCCATCTTCGGCCGCCTCCACGGTATAACCCAGTGTTTCCAACTGCTGCTGGATAAGCTCGCGATTTACCGGATTATCGTCCACCAGCAGCACGCTACCCAGGCTGTCCATGCCATGGGCTTCGTTTTCAAACGGATTGTCGGCGCCCAGGTAAGCATCCTGATGAGTGTCGAGAATCGCTGCCTGCAAGGCCATGCTGGAGTAGCAGGAAACCAGGCGAATGCCGTCGCGCCATTCGGGCAGCAAGGGGCCGTCAGTGGTCGCCTTTACTACCCGTCTTGCAACGGCGACCAGGCGTGCTTCCTCGTCATCGCTCCAGGCTCGCCATGCGCCAAAAATGACCATCGCGTCGGCCTGGGCCACCCACTCCCGGTCGAATTCGACCGGCTGGGCCGCCACCACCACTTCAGCCCCCCAGCCCGTCAACAGCGATGTAATTTCCATCCGCCACTCCGAAGCGGACGAAAGCAGCGCGATGCGGCATTTGGCCAGTGGCAATACGGGCGCGGCTTGCGCTTGTTCGTCTAATCGGACCGGCACTTCGAACGAAAAGACACTACCGACGGCCGGCGTACTTTGCACATCGATCTGTCCGTCCATCAATTCGCTGATCTGTTGGCAAAGCGCCAAACCGAGCCCGCTCCCGCCAAAGCGGCGCGAGATGCTTGCATCAGCCTGCGAAAATGGCTGGAACACTTGCCTGCGCTGTTCTTGGGTGATGCCGATGCCCGAGTCGATTACCTCGAAACGCAGCCGCATGGCGCCGCTCGACGCGAATTCGGGCAGTTGCTTGACGCGCAGGATGATGCGACCCGATTCGGTGAATTTCACCGCGTTGCTCACCAGGTTGTTGAGCACCTGCCGGATGCGGTGAACGTCTGCCACAAAAGCAGCGGGCAGGCCGGACTCCATGCTGTAGTAAAGCTTCAGTCCCTTGCGCTGCGCCGTCGGCGCATAAAGCAGCGCGGTCTGCTCGATCAGCGGACGGAGTTCGAACGGTATCGGATCAATATCCAGCTGGCCGGCTTCGATGCGCGAGAAATCCAGCACGTCGCTGATGATGGAGAGCAATGTATCGGCGGACAGGCGGATTCGATCCAGCCGTTCGCGCTGCGAAGGCTCAAGGTGCGAGCGGCCGAGCAATTCAAGGTGCCCGAGAATGCCGTTGAGTGGCGTGCGGATTTCATGGCTCATGGTCGCGACGAACGAACTTTTCGCCTGACTGGCCGATTCCGCGGCGAGTTTGGCCTGCTCCGAATCCTGCCGCGCCTGGCGCAGGTTATCCTCGAGCTCGATCCGTGCGGTGACATCGCGCAGTACACAGAAGAGCGCCTTGCGATCGTGGTAGACGATCGGCATGGCGGCCACCAGCAAATGCCGCACTACCTTTTTTTGCGTGCCGACCAATGCAAGCGCGAATTCGCGGGCCTCGGGCCGGCCGTCCAATGACTGCGTGGCGGTGGCGTACTCTCGCAGCAACTGCCTGTACAGCGTGGTGTCTGCACTGGCCATGCCGCGTGCGTAGCCGCGTACCAGGTCGTTCTGCAGCAATGGCACGCTGTTGGCCGCGGCAATCACGCACAACCCTACCGGCGACGTTTCAATCATGGTTCGATTGAGCGCTTCGCTCTGGTAGACCTGCTTGGCTCGCGCCAGCACTGGCGCAAAAACGCCGCGATCCTGCCGGATCAACAACAGCCACATTGTGGCCAACAACAATGCCGCCAGTGCGGTTGCCGTCAGCATGGGCACGTATTCGCCATGCAGGATGTCGCGCCAATCGTATGCACGCACCAGGGCCCATCTCGTACCTGCCACGTGCTCGGCGATGAAGAAATGCTCGCCCTTGCGAAAATGGGCTACGCCAGCTTCGGGAAGGCGCAATGCCAGCAGCGGATGAACCGCTGCTGCGACTGCCACATTGCTTGCCTGCGGCCCGGTACCAAAGACCACCTTGCCATCGTCCGTGACAATGACCAAGGTATTCTTCGAAATCTCGCGCAGATGCTGCGCGAAAGGCTCGACCGGCTCATAGGCGACGAACACCCCGATGGGTTTGTCCCCATCCATCGCCACCAGGGCTCCCTGGATGGCGGGTTCGCCCGTCAAGGGACTGGTGCCGATGGAGGAAATCACTTTCGGCAATCCATCGCCGTAAAACGGCAGGGTCGGATTGCCCTTATGCAGGTCCTTGAGCAAGTGTGGATCGTTGAAATCGATATCCGGCACGGCAAGCCTGGTAAACAGGCTGGAACGATCCTTATCCTTGGCGATGATGTCCAGGTGATCGGATCTGAGGTCGTTCCCAAACGCGAACAGCACTTCGCTGGGATCGTAAAAATTGGCCATGGTTGGCGCGCGATCGCCGCGAACGGTCATGGACGTGCCGCTGATGATGGATAACTCGCGCGCCAGCCCAAGGTAGCGATCGACCTTTTCCCTGGGCCAGTCGGCGACAGCCGGCGCGCCCATGACCAGCCACGGCACGCTTCGCTGGCTGGCCTGGAGGATCGCTTCATTGTCGTGGGAAACAAATCCGGCCAGCTCCTCGTCACCCTCGCTGACCAGTTGGCTCGCCTTGTTCTGCCAGGCGTACTCGATCATGTTCAGGGTGCGGATATAGCCCGCATCGCGCTGGATGAATGCAGCGTCGAGCGCCAGCTTTGCCTTACGGAAATCTTCGAGCTGATCCGACTTGTAATCGTTGATGCTTATTAGCAGCGAGGCGATGAGAATCAACAAAATGATCAGCGACAGGAATGCCCCGCCGCCATACAGCAAGCGCCGCTGATGTTGTTCGAGTGCGGAAATATCCCGCTGGCCTGTAGGAATTTTATGTTGAACAGGCTCAGGCTTCGTCATTTCGTTCGTCCAATAATTCCTGGGAGGGCATTCAGCATGACCCGCACGCGGAGGCAACATCCTTAGAAGTAAGGGCGAAACAGCGGCTCCGGTACATTCTAGACACTTGGCTCCCCAGAGGGGATGAGAGCTAGGAAGGAGTCGATTGGCATGGCGGGGGCCCGGCCTCCATGTCAGAAAACGCCCCTGAGCCTTGTCGGCTCAGGGGCAAGCACCGTTGGAGGGGACTAACACGGGTTCGAGGATCGTAAGAGCGCCACTTCTTTAGAAATATCGGACTCATCTTAAAGATGACGCCGGAGGCGTACACTCGAAGCTGTCCCTGTAAAAATCATGCGTATGCCCGCCCCCTCGCGACCTGCCCTCCCGGAAGGCATCCACACCGTCGACACCGGCTTTGTCCGGCCCCGGTTCGATGCGGCCTATTTGCTCGTTCACGAAGGCCACGGCGCGTTCATCGACTGCGGCACTAAGCATGCCGTGCCGCGCATGCTCGATGCGCTTGCCAAAGCCGGACTCCCGCCGTCACGGGTCGATTGGCTGATACTCACCCACGTTCATCTGGACCATGCCGGCGGTGCCGGCGAGCTGATGGCGCAGCTGCCGCATGCACGGCTGGCCGTACACCCTCGCGGTGCCCGGCACATGATCGATCCCTCGACGTTGTGGGCGGGCGCGCTGGCCGTCTACGGCCAGGCGGTGATGGAGCAAGCGTATGGGAGCCTACGGCCGGTACCTGCGGAACGTGTGGTGGAGGCGCCGGATGGCCATGTCATCGATCTGGCAGGGCGCCCGCTACGCTGCATCGATACGCCAGGCCATGCCAGGCACCATATGGCGATCTACGATCAGTACGCAAACGTGTGCTTCACTGGAGACACGTTTGGCCTTTCTTATCGCGAGTTCGATACGGCAAGGGGACCCTTCATCCTGCCTACGACCACGCCGATACAGTTCGATCCTGAAGCGCTGCATGGCTCCATCGATCGGTTGATCGCGCTGAAGCCAGATGCCATGTACCTCACTCATTACGGCAGGCTGGAGGATATCGAGCGCCTGGCGGCGGACTTGCACGACACGATCGATGCCATGGTCGCCCTGGCCCGCGCATTGCGGAATTCGCCCGACCGGCACGCTGACCTCGTGCAGGGCCTGACCGAACTGTACGCGCAACGCATCGCCGACCATGGCTGGCAAGGCGACCGTGAAGCGCTATTGCATTGGCTGGGCATGGATATACAACTTAATGCCCAGGGACTTGGCGTGTGGCTGGATCACGCGCAAAGCTGATGCGATGGATGGGCTGATGCGGGCGGGAAAGTAATCCAGCGGTTGCAACCGCTGCAGGGGTTGGTCGCACGGCTCAGTCACCGGCGAACTGGGCCATCCGCAGACGCCATCACGTCATGACGCATGACGGGATCGCGTTCGACAGTTCATGCCAGCCTCGTCCCGTTCGGCACAGGACGTTCGACGGCGGTAATCACCACGCCTTGCCGGGTGTGGAACCCAGTGAGCAGAAATTGCGAGCGGAACGGACCGATCTGCTTCTCGGGAAAGTTGATGACGCCGACGATCTGCCGTCCGACCAGTGTTTCGGGCGTATACAGTGCCGCGATTTGTGCGCTGGTCTTGCGCTCGCCGTAAGGACCGAAATCCACCCATACTTTCCAGGCCGGTTTGCGAGCTTCGGGAAAGGGCTCTACCCGCGTGACGGTACCTGCCACGATCAATACCTTTTCGAAATCGGTCCAGCTGATTTCTTCCAAAGAATGTTGAGTGTTCATCCTTCCAGACTCGTCTTGAACCAATCGTTGCATTGCTGCCACCAATAACTGGCCTGGGCACCGATAAAGCCAAACGGCTTATAGGCGTGCGCCAGGCCGTAACCGGCAAATTGTTTCCACGCATCGTCGCCTTCGGCAATGGCCGAAGCCAGCAGCTCTCCTGCCGCGCAGGTTGGCGCCAGCCCGTGGCCACCGAACGCTTGTGCCCACCATAAGCCATCGCCGCCGGTTCCGATCTGGGGCATCTGGTGGCGCGCGTAGCTCATCAATCCCGACCAGGCATGATCGACACGCACCCCCTCCAGCTGCGGAAAGACGCGCAGCATATCCCGCATCAAAATGCGTTGGACGGCTGCCGGCGAACGATTTCGGACGGAAATTCGCCCACCCCATAACAGCCGTGTATCGGGCAAGGGACGGTAATAGTCAAAGGCGAAACGTGTGTCATAAACCGCCGCCTGCGTCTGCAGGCACTGGCCGAGTCGTTCGCCCAGGGGCTCGGTGACCATCACGTAGGTGGCAATCGGCAGCACGGCCTGATCAACCTGCCGCCGCAAGCCCGCCAGATAACCGCCACAAGCCAGTACAACGTGGTCGGCCAGCAATTCCCCTTGTGGGGTGCTGACCGACCAGCGTCCATTTTTCCGGCAAAGTCGCCAGACGTCGCTCTCTTCATGGATGCGCACGCCCTGCCCGGCAGCCGCCGCGGCAAGTCCGATCGCATAGTTCAGCGGGTGCAGATGCAACGCATTGCGCTCGTAAAGACCCTCGCAGTAACGTTCGCTGCGGATCATTTCGCGCATGGCCTGCTGGGGCAGCCAGTCCCAATGCACGCCATAGTGATCGGCCAGCAACCGCTGCCGCTTGCGTAACACATTCGGATCGCGGAACCAGTTGGCCCATATCACGCCCTGATCCACCATATCGCAGGGAATGGCATAGCTGGCGACGCGCTCGCGTATCCGTTGTACTGCGCAGGTCGTCAGGTCGAATAAGCGCTTCGCACGTTGCGGCCCGAGCTGGCGGTGCAGGGCCTCCTCACCTAGCGAGTAACCACCGAAGACGAAGCCACCGTTACGGCCGGAGGCACCAAAGCCGATATGCTGCCGCTCCAGCACGGCCACCTCGCGCAGGCCGCGCTCGGCCAATCCCAGGGCTATGTTCAGGCCGGCGAAACCGCCGCCAACGATGGCCACTCGCACTTCATGCCGGCCTTGCAGCGACGTGTAAGGCGCATACGGCGTGGCCGTGGCACGGTAGTAAGAAAGAACCGAGGGTTGCGTCATGCCTGTGCGCGTGGAAATCGAGGCGGCCCGGTGGTCGAGCATAGCGCGTACCGGCCACCGGCGCCGAGGCGCCGAAGGCGCGCGCAACGCGCCGGAATGCCGGCGCGCGTCGCTGAAAGATACTTAGAGTTTGCTGGCTACGTCGCGGACGGTCTGCGCAAGGACCGGATCCTGCATAGCCATGTGCATGGTTGCCCGCACCAGGCCGGCCTTATTGCCGCAGTCAAAACGGGTGCCTTCGAAACGATAGGCAAGCACCTTGCCTTGCTCGGTCAGCAATGCCTCGATGGCGTCGGTCAACTGGATCTCGCCGCCCGCGCCAGGCTTGGTCTGTTCAAGCAACTGGAAAATGCGGCCTGGCAATACATATCGGCCCACGACGGCCAGATTGGAGGGGGCCTCGGAAGGCTTCGGCTTTTCGACCATGAAGCGAATGCGCGCGCTGCGCTCGTCGATCGGTTCGGCATCGACGATCCCGTACTTGTCGGTCTGGTCCTGCGGCACTTCCTCGACCGCGATGACGCCCGCGTTCTCCGCTTCACCGAGTTCCGCCATCTGCCGCAGGGCACCCTTGCCTTCGTTCCAGATCAGGTCGTCGGGAAGCACGACGCCGAACGGCTCGTCACCTACAACAGGTTTGGCGCATAACACTGCATGTCCGAGGCCAAACGCCTCAGGCTGGGTAACAAAGATCGCGCGTACATGGGGGGGAAGCGTTCCCTGCACCAGCGCAAGCAGCTCGTCCTTGCCCTTTTCCTGCAGCTTGGCTTCCAGTTCGTAGGCCTTGTCGAAATAGTCGGCGATAGCGTGCTTGTAGCGGTTAGTGACGAATATGAGGGTATCGGCACCCGCGTCGACAGCTTCATCGACCGCGTATTGAATCAGCGGCTTGTCAAGAACCGGCAGCATTTCCTTGGCGACGACTTTGGTGGCGGGCAAAAAACGTGTGCCCAAGCCGGCCACTGGAAACACTACCTTGCGCAATGGCTTGCTCACTCACTTTTCTCCAATTTCGTTGCGGCGAATCGGAACCACGTTGTCCGGTTGGGCTACGTCGTTCCAGCTGAATGATGGAAGCAGATTGGACACGCATTGACGCAGCTCGCCCTCGTCGTAACCGCTGACGGCGGCATCGGCCCTTGCCATCTGCGCTTGCAGCAAATCCCAGGAAACCGGTCGATGCTGTGCCAGGAATATCTTGTTGTGTGTGGTGGCGCTGTAGTTTTCCAGTGGATGGAACAGCTCTTCGAACAGTTTTTCGCCTGAGCGCAGGCCGGTGTAGATGATCGGTATCTCGGTGCCGGGTTTCTTTCCGGCGAGCCGGATCATCTGTTCGGCCAGGTCGCGGATCTTCACCGGCTCACCCATGTCCAGCGCGAAGATCTCGCCGCCATTGCCCAGTGCCGCGGCCTGAAGGATCAGTTGGGTGGCTTCCGGAATAGTCATGAAATAACGGGAAATTTCCGGATGCGTTACGGTCACCGGGCCACCCGCACGGATCTGCTGACGGAACAGCGGCACGACGGAACCGGCCGAATCGAGCACGTTGCCGAATCGCACGGTGATGAAATGCGTGTTCGAATGCGCGTTGAGATTCTGGCACCAGATTTCGGCGATGCGCTTGCAGGCGCCCATGACGCTGGTGGGGTTGACCGCCTTGTCGGTGGAGATCAGCACGAAGCATTCCACGCGGATTTCGCTGGCCAGGTCGGCGATGGTGCGCGTCGCCAACACATTGTTGCGCACTGCCGTGCGCAACTGACCTTGCAGCATCGGCACATGCTTGTAGGCGGCGGCATGGAATACCACCTGCGGCATCACCTCGGTGAACAGGCGTCGCATCGCCACGGCATCGCCACAGTCGGCCAGCACGCTATTGAGCAACAGTTCCGGATAAGCTGAGCGCAATTCCTGCGAGATCTGATAGAGGTTGTATTCGCACGATTCGACGATCGTCAGCGCATGCACGCCAAGCCGGGCCACTTGCCGGCATAGCTCCGAACCGATCGAGCCGCCGCCACCGGTTATCAGCACGCGCCGGCCGGTAAGCGTTTCGCGGATCCTGGTCCAATCCAGCTCGATGGCGTCGCGGCCCAGCAGATCCTCGATCGATACTTCCTTGATTTGATTGAACTGCGCACGCCCCGCCACGACATCCTCGAGCTTGGGAACAGTGCGATAAGGAAGTCCGGTTCGGTCGCATAATTCCACGACCTGGCGCATCTGCCTCGCGCTGGCGCCGGGCAAGGCGATCAGCAGCATCTGCACCGCGGCTTCCTTGGCCACTTCCGGCAATTGCTCCAGCGTACCCAGCACTGGCTTGCCATTGATGCGGGCACCGCGCAACGAACGCTTGTCGTCGACAAAGCCGACGACCAGATAGCGACTATCGCGATGCAGATCACGGGCAAGTGCTTCGCCAGCCCGGTCCGCCCCAACAATCAGCACGCGCTGGGTACTGGCATTCATGAAAAGGTCGAGGCGGCTATCCTTCCAGAAGCGGTAGGTCAGTCGCGGCGCGCCCAGGAACAATGCCAGCACGAACGGATACAGCAGCAGGATCGAGCGTGGCACGCCATCGAGGCGCCCATAAAGGAACAAGGCCACGCCGATCGCCACCGTACCGACAATGGCCGCGCGCAGGATATTCCAGAGGTCAGGCAAGCTCGCGAAGCGCCACACGCCCTTGTAGAGGCCTGTCCATGCGTAGACCAGTCCCTGGACCAGCAATACGATCGGGAATTCAAAGAACCCGAAGGTAACTACCCATTGCGAATCCAGGGCGTATCGCAGTTCCTTGGCAACCCACCAGGCAAGCGCCGTGACGAGCAGGTCGTGTGCAACCACGGCCACTCGCGGATGAACTATGCCGACCCATTTACGTATGGACATGACTAACCTTGTATCGATCCCGTCGGGCCAGGCGTTGCTTGGCGGCCAGCCAGACAACGGCCGCGACCGCATAAACGCCGATGCAGGCCACTGGCCCCATCCCTGGTTTACTGTAAGCCAACAGCGCCAGCGGCGCCGCTACCAATAGGTTCCACCCCAAGTACCACCCTGCCCCCGCAGCATGCGTATGTCCCTTTCGCACGATCCATTGATACAGATGTTCGCGGTGCGCAGTGTACCAGCGGCGCCCTCTCAGAATACGGACCAGCAAGGTCAGGCTCGCATCCGTCACGAACGCCGAACTGAGAACAAGGGCTGGCCACAGTAATGGCCAGTGCAGGCGCCATAGCATGGCCGTCAGCGCAAACAACACAAAACCAAGGCTGCCGCTGCCCACGTCTCCCATGAAAATACGGGCGGGTGAGCGGTTGTAGCACCAGAAGCCAAGACACGCCGCGGCGACGCATGCCGACGCCCCGGCCAAGGGCAGCTGTCCGGCATATCCAGCCAGCAAGGCAAGGCCGCAGGCTACGAAAATGCCTTGCTGCGCCAGAATGGCGTCGATGCCATCCATAAAGTTGTGCAAGTTGATGCTCCACGCTCCGCCCAGAACCAGCGCCGGCAACCAAAGCAAACCTGGGCCGCCAACCAGCAAGGCGTAGGAAAACGATGTAACGGCCAGTATTTGCACCCCGAGCCGTGGAAGCGCCGGCAAGGAACTGTGATCGTCCCACCACCCGATCCAGGCCGACAGTGCGAGCGCGACCAATAGAGTGATGACGAAGTGAAGCGGCCAGGAGTGCATATGAAGCAGGCACACCGGCACAGTAAGCAGTATCGCGACAACGATGCCGATGCCGCCGCCACGTGGCGTAGGCATGCTGTGCGAGCGCCGTTGGCCGGGCTGGTCCAGCATGCCGCGGCGATGCGCGTAGGCAATCGCCGCGCGCACCAGCCCTAGGGCGATCAGGAAAGCGAACAACACGGCGAGCGCAATCGGGGCGAAGGCAGCCACGACAACCTCACTCATTGGCGACGCCATGGATTGGCCTGATCGTGCTCCAACCCTTGCAACTGGGACATTGCCAATGATGGGCCTTGGTGCCGAAGCCACAATGACTGCAGCGATACATGGCCTGGCCTTCCAGTAGTTTGCGGGTGAGATCGCGCAGGATCAGGAAATTTTCTCTTGCTTCGCCTTCGATCTTGTCCATGGTGGCATCGATGAGAGCCATCAGGCCACGCACGGAAGGACGCTGTCGCAATTGCGAAGTAAGAAAGTCGATGGCGGGCTTTTCACCATCGCGCTGCTGGTACAGGTGCGTCAGCGCCAGCACCGGCGAGATGCCGTGATAACGCGCAAGGATATCGCGCAGGAAAGCTTCGGCCCGTTCCATCTGGCCCGAGCGCGCATAGCTGTCCAGCAGGGGCGGCAGGATCTCAGGCACGAAGGCGATGTCAGCACCTACTGCGCGTTCGTATACATCGACCGCATCGGCGTGGCGTCCTTCTTCCGCAAGAAGGCGTCCGGTGAGCATGAAGGCGCGCACGCAATCGGACTGGCACGCGAACGCATGCTGCAGATATTCGCGCGCTTCGGCGCGCGCGCCATGCTGGCGCGACTGTTCGGCCAGCTCGCAATAAAACTGCGCGATGGTGGTGGCCTCTTCTTCCCCGGTCATGGTTTCCAGCCGGCGGGCATGCTCGATGGCCTTGTGCCAGTCGCGCTCGTGCTGGTAGATCGCAATAAGATGGCGCAAGGCGGATGGTGCGTGCGCATTCATCGCTACCAGGTCGGAAAACAACGCCTCGGCACGATCAAGCAGGCCGGCACGCATGTAGTCTTCGCCCAGCTCCAGCAAAGCCACCGTTTTCATGCCTTCGGACAAACCTGGCCTGGATACCAGATGCTGATGCAGGCGGATAGCGCGATCCACTTCACCCCGCCGCCTGAACAAGTTGCCCAGGGCGAGATGGGTTTCGACGGTGTCGCGGTTGTACTCGGCAAGCTTGAGGAAAACCTCGATAGCCTTGTCCTGCTCTTCGTTTAGCAGGTAATTCAAGCCGCGGAAATAATCGGAAGAAAGTTCGCTGACCTGGGCGCCCGAACGGCGCACGCCCGCGCGCCGCGCTGTCCACCAGCCGCTGAGGAAAGCCGCCGGTATGAGCAGAGCCAGCAGCGAATAGAGGATGTTCATGGCGTGCTCGACGCCTTGCCATTCCCGGGTTTCGCCGCGCGCCGTCGCTCGCGGCGGTGCCGGCTGCTAACACCCAGCCACGCCGTCAGGCCACCGAGAATCCAGCCTATGGCGAGCGTAGCCAGCAAGGCAGCCCCCTTGGGAACCTGGATACGCGCAAACGCGAGGTCGTAGCCGACGAGGTCCGCATTGAGCGCCCCGAGCACCACTCCCCCGGCGATGAACAGCAGCAATAACAGCATCACGATCAGTCGCATCGCGCGACTTTACCTGATTGGTTGTACGCCTCACAGGGATATGTGAAGAGCGATTCAGCCAGGATCGACTTTCTTCGTCCGCCGGAAAAAAAAGAAAGGCAGGATCAGCCAAAGGCTGCCTGCCTGTCGGAATAAGCATGGAAGTAACGATCAGCCGCTCTGCTGTTCCAGGCACATATTGACGCGCTCTCGCAGTTCCTTGCCGGGCTTGAAATGCGGAACATGCTTGCCTGGCAACGCGACGGCATCGCCGGTCTTCGGATTGCGGCCCATACGCGGTGGGCGGTAATGCAGGGCGAAGCTGCCAAAGCCGCGCACTTCGATGCGCTCGCCGCTGGCAAGGGCCTGGCTCATCTGTTCGATAACGTTCTTGACCGCCAGCTCGACGTCGCCAAACGCAAGATGGGTCTGACGCCTCGCCAGCGCCTCAATCAGCTCGGATTTGGTCATGGGTCCCCAATGTCCGTGACGTGGAACGAGTTGGGGCGGCGAAAAACGCCGCCCCACTGCAGGCACTACATCAATCAGCCTTGTTGAGCTGCTCCTTGAGCAGCGCCCCAAGCTTAGTCGTGCCACCGGACGCGGACGAATACTCGGCCATGGCGTCCTGCAGCTCTTCCTCGTCCTTGGCGCGGATCGACAGCGACAGCTGACGTCCCTTGCGATCCATCCCGGTGAACTTGGCTTCGACACTGTCGCCAACTTTCAGATGCTGGGTTGCATCGTCGACGCGCTCCTTGGCGATGTCGCTGGCACGCAGGTAGCCCTCGACGCCGTCGCCCAGGTCGATCACCGCGCCCTTGGCGTCCACTTCCTTGACGGTGCCATTGACGATCGCACCGCGCTGATGGACAGCCATGAAGTGACCGAACGGATCCTGCTCCATCTGCTTGATGCCAAGCGAGATGCGTTCGCGCTCCGGATCCACGGCCAGCACCACGGCCTCGATCTCGTCGCCCTTCTTGAAATTGCGCACCAGGTCTTCGCCGGATGCCTGCCAGGAAATGTCGGACAGGTGCACCAAGCCATCGATACCGCCGTCCAGGCCGATAAAGATACCGAAGTCGGTGATCGACTTGATCTGGCCGGATACCTTGTCGTTCTTTTTGTGCATCGCTGCGAACGCTTCCCAAGGATTGGAGCGCGTCTGCTTGATACCCAGCGAGATGCGGCGACGCTCTTCATCCACGTCCAGCACCATCACTTCGGTCTCGTCGCCGACCTGCACGACCTTGGCCGGATTGACGTTCTTGTTGGTCCAATCCATTTCGGACACGTGGACCAGGCCCTCGACACCGGGCTCGATCTCGACGAAGCAACCATAATCGGTGACGTTGGAAACCTTGCCGAACAGGCGGCTGCCAACCGGATAACGGCGCGAGATATTGACCCACGGATCGTCGCCCAGCTGCTTCAGGCCCAGCGATACGCGGTTGCGCTCGCGATCGTACTTCAGCACGCGCACGTCCAGCTCGTCGCCGACATTGACCACTTCGGAAGGATGACGCACGCGCTTCCATGCCATGTCGGTGATGTGCAACAGGCCGTCGATACCGCCCAGATCCACGAATGCGCCGTAATCGGTGAGGTTCTTGACGGTACCCTTCACCACCGCGCCTTCGGTCAGGCGTTCCAGCAGCTTCTCGCGCTCTTCGGAGAACTCGGTCTCGACGACGGCGCGGCGGCTGACAACGACGTTGTTGCGCTTGCGGTCCAGCTTGATGATCTTGAACTCGAGCGCCTTGCCTTCCAGGTACACCGGATCGCGCACCGGGCGCACATCAACCAGCGAACCGGGCAGGAACGCGCGAACGTCCTTGATGTCGACGGTGAAACCGCCCTTGACCTTGCCGGAGATCATGCCGGTGATGGTCTCTTCCTTGTCGAACGCCTGCTCGAGGTCGTCCCACACCATGGAACGCTTGGCTTTCTCGCGGGACAACTTGGTCTCGCCGAAACCGTCTTCGAGTGCATCGAGGGCAACCTTCACCTCGTCACCCACCTGCACTTCCAACTCACCCTTCTCGTCCTTGAATTGCTCGATCGGGACGATGCCTTCGCTCTTGAGGCCGGCGTTGATCACGACGACGTCGTTGCGGATTTCCACAACGATACCCGTGACGATGGCGCCCGGCTTCAGCTTGGAGATGGCCTGTTGGCTCTGTTCAAACAGTTCGGCAAAACTTTCAGTCATGTTGATTCCAGAAATAAGAAAAGGCCCCAACCCCAATGCGCCGTCGGATGTTTGCGCATGGGCAGGCCCACCGGTTGTGGGTGTGTCGGGATGGCTCCCTCGCACCGTTGACCCAAAACTCCATGCCGCGACATGAAGCACCAAAGCCGCCGTGACCGCTTTACGGTTTCACGACGGCCAAAACATTAGCGACCACATCCTCGATCCCCATGCCGGTGGTATCCACCAGCACCGCATCGCGGGCGGGCTTGAGCGGCGCAACGGTTCGCGAGGCATCGCGGGCGTCACGCGCTTCAATTTCGCTCTGAAGGGATGAAAGTGTAACGCTTAGCCCCTTTTCCTTCAACTGCTTATAGCGTCTTTTCGCCCTTTCGGCAGCACTGGCGGTCAGGAAAACCTTGAACGACGCATCGGGGAAGATCACGGTGCCCATGTCGCGCCCGTCGGCCACCAGCCCAGGCGGCTTGCGGAAGCCAAGCTGCAGGCCCACCAACGCATGGCGGACGGAAGGCACCGAGGCGATCGCCGACGCCGCGGCCCCGGCGGTTTCGGTCCGGAGCTCATCGGTGGCATCATGTCCGTTGACGATCACCCGCGTTTCGCCGTCATTGGGCGCCGCTCGAAACTGGATCTTCGTGGTTTCCGCACAACGGGTGACCGCTTCCGCATCGGACAGGTCCAGCCCGGCCATGCCGGCCGCGTAGCCAACCGCCCGGTACAGCGCACCGGAGTCCAACAGCCGCCAGCCCAGGTGTTCGGCCACCAGCCGGCTGATCGTGCCTTTGCCCGATCCGGACGGTCCGTCGATGGTAAGTACGGGCGCAGGCGGACGTGTTTGCATGGAATGACCTGATGGCACGGGAAGTGCTTAGCTTAACGTGTTTACCAGGGTGCCCCGCGCATGCTTACCCATTTTCAGCCCATGAACCAGCCTTTCCAATCATCCGCCATGAACGATCTGCAAGACCAGTTCAAGCAAGCGGCCGCGGATATCAAGCGATCAGGCGAACGTCCCGACAACGACACCCTGCTGAGGCTTTACGCGCTTTTCAAGCAAAGCACGGATGGCGATGTGCACGGATGCCAGCCAGGCTTCTTCGATTTCATCGGCACCGCCAAGCAGGAGGCCTGGTCATTGTTAAAAGGCATGCCGCAGGAAGAAGCCATGCGGCAGTACATTTCGCTGGTACGACAATTGCTGGATTGAAATCAGGGTGCCGCGCGCGGGCCACTTGCGCCCACGACGCATAGCGGGCACATTCATACGATCGTTTGAAGACGGTCGCCACATGAACTACCCCCACTTGTTTGCCCCGCTTGCGCTGGGTCAGGTCACCCTGCCCAACCGCATCCTGATGGGATCGATGCATACCGGGCTGGAGGACAGGTCCGCCGATTTCGACAAACTCGCCGCTTATTTTGCCGAGCGTGCGCGAGGCGGCGTCGGGCTGATGGTGACTGGAGGCATCGCACCCAGCATCGAAGGATGGCTCAAACCCTTCGGCGGCCGGATGAGCCTGCCCTGGCATAAGCCCCGCCATCGCAAGATTACCGGCGCCGTCCACGCTGAAGGCGGACGCATCTGCATGCAGATACTGCATGCAGGACGCTACGGCTATCACCCGCTGTCGGTGGCTCCCTCTCGCATCAAATCGCCGATCACGCCTTTTACGCCGCGTTCGCTCGACGCACGCGCGGTCGAGCGCACCATCAATGATTTCGTCCGCTGCGCCCGGCTTGCGCAAGATGCCGGCTACGACGGCGTGGAAGTGATGGGCTCGGAAGGCTATCTGATCAACCAATTCATCGCCGAGCGTACCAACCGACGCCAGGACGAATGGGGCGGCGACGCGACACGGCGCATGCGCTTTCCGGTTGAAATCGTTCGGCGCATGCGCGAAGCGGTCGGGCCCGATTTCATCATCATCTATCGCCTGTCGATGCTGGACCTGGTCGAGGGTGGACAGGACTGGCAGGAAATCGTGGCACTTGCCAAGGCCATTGAGGCTGCCGGCGCCAGCATCATCAACACCGGCATCGGCTGGCACGAAGCGCGTATACCGACCATCGTCACCAGCGTGCCGCGGGCCGGCTTCGCGTGGGTCACGAAAAAATTGAAAGGCGAAGTATCGATTCCGTTGATTGCGACCAACCGCATCAATATGCCCGACGTCGCCGAGCAGGTAATCGCCAGCGGCGCGGCGGACATGGTATCGATGGCCCGTCCGCTGCTTGCCGATCCGCAGTGGCCCGCAAAAGCCAAAGCGGGCCGCAGCGAACGCATCAATACATGCATCGCCTGCAACCAGGCGTGTCTCGATCATGTGTTCCAGAATCAGCGCGCCAGTTGCATGGTAAACCCGCGCGCCTGCCACGAGACCGAACTGCGGATCGTTCCTGCCGCCACGCGCAAGCATGTCGGCGTCGTTGGCGCAGGCCCAGCCGGCATGGCCTGCGCGGCTACGCTCGCCGAGCGCGGCCACGAGGTGACGCTGATCGATAGCGCGCAGGACATTGGCGGTCAGTTCAATTACGCCAGGCGCATTCCTGGCAAAGAAGAATTCAGCGAGACCCTGCGCTATTTCCGCCATCGCCTGGCCGATGCTGGCGTACGTCTGCAACTGGGCCAGCCAGCCAGCGCGGCCACTCTTGCCGCCGGCGGATTTGACGAGGTGGTAACGGCAACCGGGATTACCCCGCGCAAGGTGAACTTTCCAGGCAGCGATCATTCCAGCGTCCTTAGCTATCTCGACATCCTTGCGCACAACAAGGTGGCCGGAGCCCGCGTTGCGGTTATCGGCGCCGGCGGCATCGGCTTCGATGTCGCCGAATTTCTCACCGAACCGGCACCCTCCCCCAGCACCGACGTCGAAAGATGGACCCGCGAATGGGGCATCGACCTACATCTGACGCAGCGTGCCGGACTCAAATCACCACAGCCCGAGGCTCCTGCGCGGCAAGTCTGGCTGCTACAGCGCAGTGCGGGACGCCCCGGCGCACGCCTGAACAAGACCACCGGCTGGGTCCATCGCGCCACACTGAAGAACAAACAGGTGACCATGCTCGGGGGTGTCACCTATGAGCGTTTCGACGATGAGGGCCTGCACATCAGCGTAGACGGCAATTCGCAGGTATTGCCCGTCGACCATGTGGTGATCTGCGCCGGCCAGGAGCCAAATCGAAAGCTGGCCGACGAGCTCATCGCCCTAGGCCAGCGTGTACATGTCATCGGCGGAGCCGATGTCGCGGCGGAACTCGACGCCAAACGCGCCATCGCCCAGGGCACACGACTTGCCACGGAGCTTTAAGGGAGCTCCTCAACCGATTGATTCGGAAAGCAGAAAAGGAAGCGCCCCGCTGGCGACGCGTCGGTATGGGCTCTGGGGAGGGAGGCCGAATACCGCGGGGGTAGCGTCGCTGCGGGGCGAGGGTCAACGGCACTCGGGGGGAGGGGGTCAGTGCCGCGACAGGGATATATTATGATCGACCTGATACAGAATCAAATATATATTTAAAGCCCGATTCATATGAAAGTCATATATGTTTGATTTTCGCCAATTGCGCTACTTCATCGCGGTCGCCGAGGAGTTGAGCTTTACGCGCGCCGCGCAACGCCTGCATCTTTCCCAGCCGCCGCTTTCCCAGCAGATCCAGGCGCTCGAACAGGACCTGGGCACTCGCCTGCTGGAGCGCGACAAGCGCAACGTGGCCCTTACCGCGCCGGGCAAACTGTTCCTCGAACAAGCTCGGCAGATTCTTGCGATGGCCGAAGACGCGCGCACCCGAGTGGCCGAGGCGGCGGCAGGATTCAGCGGCCAGCTCAGGCTGGCTTATACGGTCTCAGTATCGTTCCATCCGGCCCTTCCACAGATATTGTTGCGCTCAGGCCAACACGCTCCAAACGTGCAGGTCTTGCTGAGCGAGATGTATACCGAGCCGCAGTTTTCCGCTTTGCGCGCGGGCCAGATCGACGTTGGCTTCGTGCGCGACATGCCTGCCCATGAAGACGATGCCCGCTGCTTGCGGCTGGATGTCATCGATCGCGAGCCGCTACTGCTTGCCCTGCCCGCCGGCCACCGGCTGGCCGGCCGCGATCATGTGGAACTTGGCGAAGCCGCTGGCGAGCCTTTCGTCGTCCAGCCTCGCGAATTGGCCGCCACGCTCTATGACCGGCTGGTGCGACTCGCCGCCAGCGCCGGCTTCCATCCCGTCATCCGCCAGCAAGCCCAGCAACTTAATGGACTGATCGCCTTGGTCGCTGCGGGCATAGGCCTGGCACTGGTTCCGGCCAGCATGCAGGTAGTCAAGCTGGCCGGCGTCAGCTATGTTCCGCTCGCCGATCCAGACGCTCATCTCTTGTTGGCCGTGGCAAGCCGTGCGGAGAATCCGTCGCCAGTGGTACTGCAATTCCTGCAAACCGTCTTTGAGGCCAAGGCGGCGCTGGGCTTGTGATAAATGCTTCAAATCGTTATACTTGCGTGCTTTCTTTGACTCATTTCGCTCCAGGAGCCTGCCGTGAAGGTGCTTTCCTCTTTGAAGTCCGCCAAGCAGCGGCATCGCGACTGCAAGGTTGTGCGCCGTCGCGGTAAAGTGTTCGTGATCTGCAAGAGCAACCCGCGCTTCAAGGCGCGTCAGCGTTGATCGACGCCATGAACCCTTAAAAAGAGCCGCTGCGAAGCGGCTTTTTTTATGCCCTGAACATGGAATCCTTGACTACCTAAAGTTCCTTTTTGGTGCGCCGATGAACATGGAACGAAGCGATGAAACCCAGTCAGGGACGTCATCGAAAATGTCACCGGGATGCAAGGCATCCTGGCCTCTGGGAGGGGCTCGCTATGAACCGTCTACGGACATTGTTCTGGAACTATCGCCGCTTCCGTTCGCGCAGCGAATTGCAGGGACAGATCGAGGCGCTGCACAAGGCACAAGCTATCATCGAGTTCCGCCTGGACGGCACCATCCTGGACGTGAACGAAAATTTCCTGCGGACCATGGGTTATGAACGCAAGGAGGTGATCGGCAACCATCACCGCATGTTCGTCGATCCGGTCGAGCGCGAAGGCGACAACTATAAGAAATTCTGGGAACGCCTCGGCTCAGGCGAGCATTACACAGGGCAATACAAACGCATGGCCAAGGGCGGCCGCGAAGTATGGATCCAGGCCAGCTACAGTCCGATCTTGGACCGGCGCGGACGCCCGTTCAAGGTGGTCAAGCATGCGATCGACGTGACCGCGCAGCGTTTGCAAACGGCCGATATGGAAGGCCGTCTCGCCGCGATCAATCGTGCACAGGCGGTGATCAGTTTTGATCTTGATGGCACCATTCTCGACGCCAATGACAATTTCCTTGCCACGCTCGGTTATCAGCGCGAGGAAGTAGTCGGTCGTCACCATCGCCTGTTCGTGGACGCCGCCACGCGCGAAAGCGAAGCCTATCGCGAATTCTGGGCCCGCTTGCGCGAAGGCGAATACAACGCGGGCCTGTTCAGCCGTGTCCGCAAGGATGGTACGGAAGTTTGGATCCAGGCTACTTACAATCCCATCCTGGATATGACCGGACGGCCTTTCAAGATCGTCAAATACGCTACCGACGTCACTGAGCAGACACGGGCCGTACAAACCCTGCAGAGTGCACTGGGTTCGCTCTCGGAAACCGTGCCGGCCATTGCCAGCCAGGCCTCGAACGCGAGGAGCCTGGCCAATGATGCCAGCAGCAGCGCAAGCTCTGGCGGATCCATGGTGAACGAGCTGGTCGGTACGATCAGCGATATCAACCAGCGCGCGCAAAGCATGGCCGAAATCATCGGGGTGATGGATTCCATTGCCTTCCAGACCAATATCCTGGCGATCAATGCGGCGGTGGAAGCAGCGCACGCTGGCGAGCAAGGCCGTGGCTTTGGTGTAGTGGCACAGGAAGTCCGCGCATTGGCGCAGCGGAGCGCGCAATCAGCACGCGATATTCGCGAGCTGATCCAGAACGCCGTCGATTCGCTGGCCGAAGGCAGCCAGCGCGCAAGGCAGGCCGGCGAGGCCATGCATGCCATCGTGGCTTCGGCGCTGCAGGTGAACGAGCGGGTGGGACAAATCGCGAACGCGGCGGACTCACAAGCCAGCGGCATCGCCCAGGTCAATCGCGCCATCGAGCGGTTGCGTGCCGGTCATACAGCGACGGCTTAGTGATTGCGGCCGGCGGCATACATAGCCCCGCCGGCCAGTCCTTTTATTCGTAACTGACGCCCGTAATTTCGTAGTGCTTCACGCCATTGGGCGCCGTGAACTCGAAACTGTCGCCAGCGCTCTTGCCGATCAGGGCACGCGCGATCGGCGAGGACACGGCGATCAGGCGCTGCTTGATGTCGGCTTCCAGGTCGCCGACGATCTGATAGGTCACCGCTTCGCCACTGTCCTCATCTTCCAGATCCACGGTCGCGCCGAACACCACCTTGTTGCCGGGACTCAAGCGCGACACATCGATTACTTCCGCAGTCGACAACGCCGCTTCCAACTCGGCGATGCGCCCCTCGATGAAGCTCTGCTGTTCACGCGCCGCATGGTATTCGGCGTTTTCCTTGAGGTCGCCGTGCGCGCGCGCTTCGGCAATGGCCGCGATGATTTTCGGCCGTTCGACTGACTTCAGGCGCTCGAGCTCGCCGCGCAGGCGTTCCGATCCGACTTTGGTGATGGGGGCGCGACTCATGCGCTCAGCTCCTTGTGAAGTTCCTGCAGGCTATGCACTTCGCCGTTATCGTGGAAATCCAGCGAATGCACCAGCGCACGCGCGCCTGCCACGGTGGTGGAATAAGTAACGCGATGCTGCAAGGCTTCGCGCCGGATCGAGAACGAGTCAGCGATGGCCTGCTTGCCCTCGGTGGTGTTGACGATATAGACAATTTCGCCGTTCTTGATCAGATCGACGATGTGCGGCCGGCCTTCCAGCACCTTGTTGATGCGCTCGCAGATAACGCCGTGCGCGGTGAGATAAGTGGCCGTGCCCGATGTGGCGACCAGCGTGAACCCGCGCGCGGCAATGTCCTTGGCAACCGTGAGCAGGCGCTCTTTGTCGGCATCACGCACTGAGACAAACACCTTGCCCTTCGGCGGCGTCTTGATGCCGGCCGCGTCATGGCCCCGCGCGAAGGCAGCACCGAAGCTGCGGCCTACGCCCATCACTTCGCCGGTGGAGCGCATTTCCGGACCAAGGATCGGATCGACATTCTGGAATTTCAGGAACGGGAAGATCGCTTCCTTCACGGAGTAGTAATCCGGAATCACCTCGCGAGTCGTGCCTTGCGCCGCCAGGCTGCGGCCCGCCATGCAGCGCGCGGCGATCTTGGCAAGCGCGACGCCGGTCGCCTTGGAGACGAACGGCACGGTACGCGAAGCACGCGGATTTACTTCCAGGATGAAAACGGTATCGCCCTGGATCGCGAACTGCGTATTCATCAGGCCGATGACCTTGAGCTCCTTCGCCATCAAGGCAACCTGGCGACGCAGTTCGTCCTGCACCGCAGGCGTGAGCGAATACGGCGGCAGCGAACAGGACGAATCGCCGGAATGCACGCCGGCTTCTTCGATGTGCTCCATGATGCCGCCGACCAGTACATTGCCCTCCTGGTCGGCGATGATGTCGACATCGACCTCGACAGCATGGTCGAGGAAGCGGTCGAGCAGCACCGGCGAATCGTTCGACACCTGCACGGCCTCGCGGATGTAGCGCGCCAGATCGGCATCGTCGTACACCACTTCCATGGCCCGTCCACCCAACACGTAGCTTGGGCGCACGACCAGCGGATAGCCGATCTCGCGCGCGAGCGCCAGCGCTTCGTCGGCATTGCGCGCGGTGCGGTTCGGCGGCTGGGTCAGGCCCAGCTTGCTGATCATTTGCTGGAAGCGCTCACGATCTTCGGCCAGGTCGATCGAATCCGGCGAAGTACCAATGATCGGCGCACCGGCCGCTTCCAGCGCTCGCGCCAACTTCAGCGGCGTCTGCCCGCCGTATTGCACAATGACGCCCTTGGGCTTTTCCAGATCCACGATCTCCAGCACGTCTTCGAGCGTCAGCGGTTCGAAGTAGAGGCGATCGGAGGTGTCATAGTCGGTGGAAACCGTCTCCGGGTTGCAGTTGACCATGATGGTCTCGAACCCGTCCTCGCGTAGCGCCAGCGCCGCATGCACGCAGCAGTAGTCGAATTCGATACCCTGCCCGATCCGGTTCGGGCCGCCGCCGAGCACGATGATCTTGTCGCGGTTGCTCGGGTTGGCTTCGCACTCTTCCTCGTAGGTCGAATACATATACGCAGTGGTCGTGGCGAACTCGGCCGCACAGGAGTCCACGCGCTTGTATACAGGGCGCACGCCGAGCGTGCGGCGCAGGTGACGCACGGCCGTTTCGTCGGTCCTGGTGAGCTCCGCCAGGCGTGCATCGGAAAAGCCCAGGCGCTTCAGCTCGCGCATGCGTGCTGCGTCGAGCGCGGTCAGGCCCTGCTCCTGCACTTCCTTCTCGGTCAGCACGATGTCTTCGAACGCAGCAAGGAACCATGGATCAACGTGGCTCAGATCGTGCACTTCTTCCAGCGTCAGGCCGGCGCGGAACGCATCGGCCAGATGGAACACGCGATCGGGACGCGGCTCGCGCAACTCGCGCTTCAGTGTCGCCAGGCCATCGTCGGTGCCGATATCCAGTCCGGTCGGATTCAGGCCGGTCTTGCCGATCTCCAAACCACGCAGCGCCTTCTGCAGCGACTCATGGAAGCTGCGGCCCATCGCCATCACTTCGCCCACCGACTTCATCTGGGTGGTGAGGCGTGCGTCGGCCTGCGGGAATTTCTCGAAGGCAAAGCGCGGGATCTTGGTAACTACGTAATCGATGGTCGGTTCGAACGAGGCTGGCGTGCGTCCACCAGTGATGTCGTTCTTGAGTTCGTCCAGCGTATAGCCGACGGCGAGCTTGGCCGCGATCTTGGCGATCGGGAAGCCGGTTGCCTTGGAAGCCAGCGCCGACGAACGCGAGACGCGCGGATTCATCTCGATCACCACCACGCGACCGGTATCGGCGTTTACGCCGAACTGCACGTTGGAACCGCCGGTATCCACGCCAATCTTGCGCAGCACCGCGATCGAGGCATCGCGCAGGCGCTGGTATTCCTTGTCGGTCAGGGTCTGCGCCGGGGCTACCGTGATCGAGTCGCCGGTGTGCACGCCCATCGGATCGAGGTTTTCGATCGAACACACGATGATGCAGTTGTCCGCCTTGTCGCGGACCACTTCCATCTCGAATTCTTTCCAGCCAAGCACGGACTCTTCGACAAGCACTTCATGCACCGGGGAAAGCTCCAGGCCGCGCTTGACGATTTCTTCGAATTCCTCGCGGTTGTACGCGATACCGCCACCCGATCCGCCGAGCGTGAAGCTCGGCCGGATAATGGTGGGATAGCCGACGGTAGCCTGGATCTCGACCGCCTGCTCGAACGAGCGCGCTACCGCGGCCTTCGGGCACTCAAGGCCGATCTCGGACATCGCTACGCGAAACAGTTCACGGTCTTCGGCCATGCGAATGGCTTCGCGCGAAGCGCCAACCAATTCCACGCCATACTTTTCGAGCACGCCGTGGTCGGCCAGGTCGAGCGCACAATTAAGACCGGTCTGGCCGCCCATGGTCGGCAGCACCGCATCGGGACGTTCCTTGGCAATGATGCGCTCCACCGTCTGCCAGTTGATCGGCTCGATGTAGACGGCGTCGGCAGTCTCCGGATCGGTCATGATCGTGGCGGGATTGGAGTTCACCAGGATCACCCGGTAACCCTCTTCCTTGAGCGCCTTGCAAGCCTGCGCGCCGGAGTAGTCGAACTCGCAAGCCTGGCCGATGACGATCGGACCGGCGCCGATGATGAGGATGCTCTTGATATCGGAACGCTTAGGCATGCGTGCGGCTCTCCTGCATCAGCTTGGCAAAACGGTCGAACAGGTAGCGCACATCCAGCGGACCGGGACTTGCTTCCGGATGGCCCTGGAAGCAGAAAGCCGGACGATCGGTCAACGCGAAACCTTGCAGCGAACCGTCGAACAGCGAGGTGTGGGTAATGCGCACGTTGGCGGGCAGCGTGCCGGGATCCACCGCGAAACCATGGTTCTGGGAGGTGATCAGCACACGGCCGTCGTCGTGGTCCTTCACCGGATGGTTGGCGCCGTGATGGCCGAACTTCATCTTCAAGGTCTTGGCACCTACCGCCAGGCCCATGATCTGATGGCCAAGGCAGATACCGAACAGGGGCATCTTCGCCGCCAGGAACTGGCGCGTGGCGGCAATGGCGTAATCGCACGCGGCCGGATCACCGGGCCCATTGGCAAGAAATACTCCATCGGGCTTCATCGCCAGCACGTCGCTGGCTGCCGTCTGCGCCGGCACCACGGTGATCTCGCACCCGCTCTCGGCCAGCAGGCGCAGGATGTTGCGCTTCACGCCGAAATCATAGGCCACCACCTTGAAGCGTCGATCCGGTCGGCTGAACGCGGTGCGGTCGAGGTCGTATATGCCTTCGTCCCAGATGTACGGCTTATCGACACTGACCACTTTGGCCAGATCCATGCCGTTCAAGCCAGGGAAAGCGCGCGCCCTGGCCAGTGCGGCGTCGGCGTCGACCGTTTCGCCGGCCACGATGCAACCGTTCTGGGCGCCTTTGTCGCGCAGGATGCGGGTCAAGCGCCGCGTGTCGATGCCGGCGATCGCCACGATACCGTGACGCTTGAGGTAGTCAGGCAGGCTTTCGCTGCTACGCCAGTTACTGGCCCGGCGCGGCACATCGCGCACAATCAGGCCGGCGGTGTGCACGGTGCTGGATTCTGCGTCTTCGGCGTTACAGCCGGTGTTACCGATATGGGGATAGGTCAGGGTGACGATCTGGCGGGCATAGGATGGATCGGTGAGGATCTCCTGATAGCCCGTCATCGCCGTATTGAAAACCACTTCGCCAACGGTTTCGCCAAACGCGCCAACGGCGTGGCCGTGGAACACGCTGCCGTCTTCGAGGGCAAGCAGAGCGGGAATGGGCATGGGGCCGCCTTTAAGGGTGCAGCAAAGCCCGCAAGCCGCGCGGAAGCAGGCTTGTGGACCTTGGGTCAAGGAAAGTCTCGGGCGGGTAGAAATGATAGGTGGCGAGCGGCGTTCTGTCCACCGCAACCGATAGCAAAAGCGCTGTCCCGCAAGGCATGTATGCCGCGCTCGCGCTAGACTGGCGGCAACTTAGCCAGGGAAGCTACGAAACTCCATGAACGCCACCGTCCTGCTCGATCCTATCCGTCTCGATCGCCCGGATACGGACATACGCGAGCAACCGTTTCCGTTCATGATTGCGCACGGGCAATTGCCGGACGAGGCGCGCGCCGATCTGGAGCGGGATTTTCCCAGGTACGCCAGCGCCGGTTTCTTTCCTTACGACCCTTCGGACTGCGGACCTTCGATCAACGCCCTGGTACAGCAATTGACCACCCCGGAATTCGCCAGCGCGATCGGCCGTTACCTGGGCATCCAGGACCTCGGCGGATATCCCACGCTGGTGACCCTGTGCCGCGCACTGAACAAGCGCCACGGCACCATCCACACCGACAGCCGCTCCAAGGTCGCCACCGCCCTGCTCTACTTGAATACGCAATGGCCGGATACCAGCGACGGTTGCCTGCGCTTCCTTAATCGCATCGACAACATCGACGATCTCGTCGTACCCGAACTCAAGCCGCTGTACGGCGAATTTGCCGTATTCAAGCGCTGCGACAACTCCTTCCACGGCCATCTGCCTTACGAGGGCGAGCGACGGGTGATACAGGTGGCTTGGCTGACCAGCGAAGACGAGAAGCTGCGCAAGACCAAGCGCGGCAAATTCTCGCGCACCTTCAAGAAGCTGTTTGGCGCGCTGGATCGAAAACTCGGTGCGGGCCGCGATCGCAACGCGGCGCACAAGACGCGCGACGCCTGAACAGTCGCACCAACCGAACGGACCGGCTCACCGCGCTGGCAGCGATGCGCAGGAGCGGCGGCGCATACCGCGAAAGGTATCAGGTCAGGACATGCCAGCCCACGTAGAGGGCAAACACGGCGTAAAGCAAGCCCACCGGTACCAGCTTGCGTCCATCGACGCGCCCCCGATGGAACAGCCACCACAGGTAGACGATGGCGATGGTGGTGATGACGCCCGACACGATCAGCGGCCGGTCGAACATCCATGGCGTAGCAAACAAGGCCAACGCGCTTGGAATGGTGGCCTGGATCATCATCGCGCCGGAGATGTTGGCCAATGCCAGACGCTCCTTGCCCTGGCGTACCCAGATCAGCGCATTCATGGTTTCCGGCAATTCGGTGGCAACCGGGCTGAGCACCAGCGCCACCAGATGCGGAGGCATATGCATGGCGGCGCCAATGCTTTCGATCTGCCCTACAAACACATGCGACGCGAAAGCAATCACCAGTAACGCCAAGACCGTCTGCAGCAGCACCATCTTGAGCGAGGGTGTTGCGGCGTCGCGCTGAAACATCAGCGGCTCAAGCGGTTCATGATCCGCACCGTCATCGCCATGCTTCAACTCGCGCCATACGTAGAAAACGTAGGCGGCTAGAAACAACACACCCAGCCACGGTTTGAAGGCGAAAGCGACCAGGCCAAGGCCGCATTTCACCACGAAGATCGACAGGAACCACAGCTGATCCCGCGCGAGCCGCGCATGCTCCACCTGCACGCACAGATCGTTTCGCCCCAGGCGCCGGCGGTTGCTCCACAACGCAATCCCGACGACCGCGTAGGCAATGGTGGCAAGCACCAGGGGACCACCCAGTGCTGCGCCAACCCCGATGTCCCGCACCTGTGCGGTTCGCCCCAAAATTACCGCTACGAAAGTTACCGCGCTCTCCGGCAGCGCCGTACCGAACGCAGCCAGCACCGTGCCCGTGGCAGTCGCGCCAAAATCGAGCTTGTGTCCCAGCCATTCGATGCCGTTGACGAAATACTCGCAGGCCAGATAGATGGCTCCGGCGGAAAGCAGGAACAACAGTGCGACGACGAGCATGGACGCTTCCTGGCCGGGCGAACGAAAAACCCATGGCACACGCGCACGGCTTGCCCGGCCTGGGTAAGTCGTGTCGTGGCCAAAGGTCTCGCCGGACCATCGCTGACGCAACCGCCTGCGATAACCATCCGCGCCATGAAGCAACCGGCTTCAAGTATGTTGACGCGGATTCCCCGAAGCACGACCTGTCGGCTCGATGCGTCGAGGATGGCTACTCCCCAATGACAACGCGAGGGATGGTACAGGCCTCTACCACTGCAGACAACGCTTGGTCGCCCGGCGCGGGCGAACGGGCGCGCGCTGGGCGCGCCAGCGCTGGGAAAAGCGTGTATTGGAATAACGGGCCTGCGTTGGGCCAACCGGGTTGTCAGGAACGGCGCGACTGCAGCATGTCATCGATGCCATAACTGCCATGCCCTTGCTTGACCAACCACGCGGCCGCCTCCAGCGCGCCGCGCGCAAAGATGGAGCGGTCCGTAGCGCGGTGGCTCAGTTCGACCCGCTCGCCCTGCCCGAACAGCAATGCGGTGTGCTCCCCCACCACGTCGCCCCCACGCACGACCGCGAAGCCGATGCTGCCGTGACGACGTATACCTGGACGTCCTTCGCGCGTGTAGACACCCGCCTGCTCCAGGCTGCCGCCGCGCGCGGCCGCCGCAGCATGGCCCAGCGCGAGCGCCGTGCCTGACGGCGCATCCTCCTTGCGGCCGTGATGCGATTCGACGATTTCCAGATCCCAGTCAGGCAGCGCCGTGGCCGCTTCGCGCAACAGGCGGGTCAGCACGGCAACGCCCAGGCTGAAGTTGGCCGCGCGCAAGATTGCGATGCGCTTGCTTGCCTGATCCAGCGTTGCCTCGAGGGCAGCGTCGATACCCGTGGTTCCGGTGACCAGCGCAATGCCATGCTCGGTGCAATGTGCCAACGCGATGGCAAGACCATCCGGCCCGCTGAAATCGACCATGGCATCGACAGGCGGCATAGCGTTCCAATCATGCGAATAACGCAGGGCATCGACCTGTTCGCCGAACACCGGCACGCCATCGTGCACGGAGCCTACCCGCACTATGGCGCGTACCAGCTCGAAGCGTTGGTCCTCGCGTACCAATGTGAGCAATGCTTGGCCCATGCGACCAGAAGCGCCATTGATGGCCAGGCGGATGGCTTGCACCATGGATGTATTCCTTATCGTCCCGGGCGGGAGTCGATTAGCCCTGTCCGGGCGCGCTGGGCTCAGCTTAGTTCAATGCATGCATGTCTGCCGAGCCGCGCACGCCCGATCCATCCGCTCGGCAACGCAAGCTCGTTAGCCTGAGGTCACGCGCGACCAGAATTGCTTGACGCCATCTACCCAGGAATTGGCACGTGGCGTGTGCTGGTTCGCGTCCCCATCCGAGAACGTCGCCTCGAGCTTTTCCAGCAATTCGCGTTGTTCGCGCGTGAGCCGTACTGGCGTTTCCACCACCACCCGGCAGACCAGATCGCCGGTGCGGCCACCGCGCACGGATTTGACGCCGCGCCCGCGCAGGGTAAATTGCTGGCCAGTCTGCGTTTCCGGCGGAATGACGATCGGCACTTCGCCCTCCAGCGTCGGCACCTGCAATTCCGCACCCAGCGCCGCCTGCGAGAAGCGGATCGGCAGTTCGCAATAAAGATGGTTGCCGTCGCGCTGGAAGATCGCATGCTCGCGCACGCGCACTTCCACATAGAGATCGCCAGGCTCGGTTCCCGCAGGCCCGGCTTCGCCTTGCCCCGTGAGGCGGATGCGATCGCCATTGTCGACACCGGCGGGAATGCGCACAGACAATGTGCGCGTTTCTTCCAGACGTCCTTCGCCGCGGCATTGCTTGCAGGGCTTCTCGATCGCACGGCCACTGCCGCTGCAATGCGGGCAGGTCTGCTGGATGGAGAAAATGCCGTTCTGCATGCGCACCCGGCCATGCCCATGGCAGGTCTTGCACGACGCGGTCTTGCCGTCTTCCGAGCCGCTGCCGTTGCAGTGATGGCAATTGACCTGGGTGGGAATATCGAACTTCCTCTCGACCCCGAACACGGCCTCCTCAAGATCGAGTTCCATGATGTAGCGCAGGTCGGCACCGCGCCGCGAACGCGCCCGGCCACCGCCTCCGCCGAAGATGTCGCCGAAAATATCTCCGAAGATATCGCCCATGTCACCGAAGCCGGCACCGCCACGGCCACCCATGCCATTTTCGAAAGCAGCGTGGCCGTACTGGTCGTACATCGAGCGTTTCTGCGCATCGGCCAGTACCTCGTAGGCCTCCTTGGCCTCCTTGAATTTCTCCTGCGCATGCGGATCGTCCGGGCAGCGGTCAGGATGGTATTTCATGGCCAGGCGGCGGAAGGACTTTTTCAGTTCCGCTTCGCCGACCGAACGTTCGACACCCAGCACTTCGTAGTAATCACGCTTGCTCATTGCTTGATCCGCGATTCGATGCGCCGATCGGGAATGAACCAGATCGCAGCCACCGTGGCATAAAGAACACACGACATCCACGGCGCCACGAACGCCAGCAGGATGCCACTCAGATACATGGCGACAGCAGCCTTGCCTTTCCAGTCTCCACCCAGCGCCCGGGCCAGCAAGGAAGACTTCCCGCCATTGGCCGCGATCAGGCAGTACTGGAGCGGCAGCCAGGCCAGCGCGCACATCAATAGCACGAAGCCGTAGACCGCCACCGGCTTCTGCCCAAAGTGGTTTTCGCCCATCCAGCCTGTCGTCACCGGCATCAGCGAAAGCCAGAACAGAAGGTGAAGATTAGCCCAAAGCACGCCGCCATTGACCTTCTCGGCAGCATGCAGGAAATGGTGATGGTTGTTCCAGTAGATGCCTACGTAAACGAAGCTGAGCACGTAACTGAGGAACACCGGCCATTGCTGGACCAACACATTCCAGCCGTCGCCGTGCGGCACCTTCAGTTCCAGCACCATGATGGTAATGATGATGGCCAGCACGCCATCGCTGAAAGCCTCAAGCCGCCCCTTGTCCATTGCCTTTCCTCCAAAGGCAACGAGCGCCCGCAATGGGCGCCCGTCTCCAACCTGCTCGACGATTACGACTTGCCGTCGTTCTTCACTTCGGTGAATTCAGCATCGACCACGTCGTCCGGCTGGGCGGAGCCGCCCGGGCCCGGGCCATGCTGCGCGGAACCGGCACCGGCATCGGCCGCAGCGCCACCCTGGGCCGCGGCATACAGCGATTGCGCCACCTGCTCCAGCTTCTGGACCTTGGACTCGATCGCCGCCTTGTCGTCGCCGTCCTTGACCTTTTCCAGATCCGACAGCGCACCTTCGATCGAGCTCAGCTGGTCACCCGGCACCTTGCCGCCATGCTCCTTGAGCGCGCTGCGCGTGGCATGCACCAGTTGGTCGGCCTTGTTGCGGGTGCTGACCAGTTCATGGAACTTGCGGTCTTCTTCCTTATTGGCCTCGGCGTCCGCGACCATCCGCGCGATTTCGTCCTCGGACAGGCCCGACCCGGCCTTGATCTCGATGCGCTGTTCCTTGCCGGTTTTCTTGTCCTTGGCCGACACATGCAGGATGCCGTTGGCATCGATATCGAAGGTCACCTCGATCTGCGGCATGCCGCGCGGCGAAGGCTCGATGCCGGCAAGGTCGAACTTGCCCAGCGACTTGTTGGCGTTGGCGCGCTCGCGCTCGCCCTGCAATACATGCACGGTCACGGCGGTCTGGTTGTCGTCGGCCGTGGAGAATACCTGCGAGGCCTTGGTCGGTACCGTGGTGTTCTTTTCGATGAGCTTGGTCATCACGCCGCCCATGGTCTCGATACCCAGCGACAGCGGGGTGACGTCGAGCAGCAGCACATCTTTCACCGAACCGCCCAGCACGCCACCCTGGATCGCGGCGCCGACCGCTACCGCCTCATCCGGGTTGACGTCCTTGCGCGGTTCCTTGCCGAAGAAGTCCTTGACCGACTCCTGCACTTTCGGCATGCGGGTCTGGCCGCCGACCAGGATCACCTCGTCGATGTCGGACACGCGCAAGCCGGCATCGTTCAGCGCGGTGCGGCAGGGTTCGATGGTCTTTTTCACCAGCTCTTCCACCAGCGCTTCCAGCTTGGCGCGGGTGAGCTTGATGTTCAGATGCTTCGGACCGGAGGCATCCGCCGTGACGTACGGCAGGTTCACTTCAGTCTGGTGCGCGGAGGACAGCTCGATCTTGGCACGCTCGGCCGCGTCCTTCAGGCGCTGCAACGCCAGCGGATCCTTGCGCAGGTCGATGCCCTGGTCCTTCTTGAATTCCTCGATCAGGTAATCGATGACGCGCATGTCGAAGTCTTCGCCACCCAGGAAGGTGTCGCCGTTGGTGGCCAGCACTTCGAACTGCTTCTCGCCGTCGACTTCGGCAATCTCGATGATCGACACGTCGAAGGTGCCGCCGCCAAGGTCGTACACCACGATCTTGCGGTCGCCGCCCTTCTTGTCCAGGCCATAGGCCAGCGCGGCCGCGGTCGGCTCGTTGATGATGCGCTTCACTTCCAGGCCAGCGATGCGGCCGGCGTCCTTGGTGGCCTGGCGCTGGCTGTCGTTGAAGTAGGCCGGCACGGTGATGACCGCTTCGGTCACCGTCTCGCCGAGATAATCCTCGGCGGTCTTCTTCATCTTCATCAGCACTTTGGCGGAGATTTCCTGCGGCGCCATCTTCTTGCCGTCGGCGGTCTGCACCCAGGCGTCGCCGTTGTCATGGGCAACAATGCCGTAAGGCACGATATGCAGGTCTTTCTGCACTTCGGCATCGGTGAACTTGCGGCCGATCAGGCGCTTCACCGCGTAGAACGTGTTCTTGGGATTGGTGACGCTCTGGCGCTTGGCGGGCGCGCCGACCAGCACTTCGCCATCCTTGGTGAAGGCAACGATGGATGGAGTGGTGCGATCGCCCTCCGCGTTCTCGATAACCTTGGTCGTACTGCCATCCATGATGGCCACGCACGAGTTGGTCGTGCCCAGGTCAATGCCGATGATCTTGCCCATAGATGTGCTCCGGAATCTTGCAAGCGGCTCCCTGGCCGCGAATGGTTGTCAAATGGGGTTTTGGCGAAAGCGGTTCAATACCAGCTAAACCCTGCGGTATTGGAATGGCAGGTACCGTTCAGTCGTCCTTGGCCACGGCCACCAATGCCGGGCGCAGCAATCGATCATTCAGAACGTAGCCTTTCTGCAGCACCGTAACTACGGTGCCTGCTGCCTTGCCCGGCGCTTCCACCATGCTTACGGCGTGATGACGTTCCGGGTCCAGCGGCTGGTCGACGGGATCGACCTGCACCAGCCCGTTGTTGCCGGCAATGCGCAGGAGTTCCTTCAACGTAAGGCTCAAGCCTTCGCGCACCGTGTTCACATCGCCGCCTTCCACTGACAGGCCACGCTCGAGGCTGTCGTAGACCGGCAACAGGTCATTGAGCAGTTTCTCGTTGGCGAAGCGGCGCGCCTGTTCCAGGTCGCGATGCAGGCGACGGCGCTGATTTTCCAATTCGGCCTTTTCGCGCAGCACCACCTCGCGCAGTTCGCTGTTGCTTGCTTCCAGCTCGGCCACCCTGGCCTTGAGCGCTTCGAGCTCGGCGCCCGGAGAAGCATGCTGTGCGCCGTTTTCCGGGGTACCTTCTGGCGACTGCGAATCGCTGTTATGCATGAATCACTCCAAACATCGTCCGTGGCCGGCACGTCGTACCGACCTCCTAATCATGTGCGGGCAAACCCGCCTCCCGAAGCGTTTATAAGGCCGTGGCCGCGCGATTCAAGGCTTCGCTGAGCAATCCGGCGGTCGCCTGCACCACCGGAATCACTCGCTGATAGGCCATCCGGGTAGGGCCGATGACCCCCACCGCCCCCAACAAGCGCCCCTGCGCACCGTAGCTGGCGGTGACGACACTGCAGCCGTCCAGCGCGGCAAAGCCTGATTCTTCGCCAATGAATAGTCGCACGCCAGGTGCCTTGGCACAGACTTCCATCAACTGCAGCAGCTCGTTTTTTTGCTGGAAGGCTTCGAACAGCTCGCGCAGCCGGTCCAGGTCGGCAAGTTCCGAATAGGCCATGAGATTGGTCTGGCCGCTGACGAGCACGTCCTCGCCCTGCGGTGCGAACGAGGCTGCCGCCAGCTCCACCGCACTCGACAACAGCTGATGCAATTCGCTGCTCGCCTCGCGCAGTTCGCGCAGCAGGTGTGCGCGGATATCGTCCACGCGCAAGCCCACGAAATGCTCATTGATATAGTTGGCCGCCTGCTCCAGTTCGCGCCCATCCAACGGCTTCACCAATTGGATCACGCGGTTCTGCACCTGGTTGTCGGAAAACACCAGGATCACCAGTACCCGGGCATCGGGCAATGGCACGAAATCAATATGGCGCAACGGGAAGTCGGTCTGGCGCGGCACCGTGACCACGCCGGCGAAATGCGTCATCGCCGACAGCAGCACCGAAGCGTTGCCGACCAGGTCGCGCACGGTGGTCGGGCCGGGCGGCAGCTCACGCTGCAGGCGCACCATCTCATCGCGCGGCACGGGCTGCAATTCGATCAGGCTGTCGACGAACAGGCGCAGGCCGCGGGGGGTGGGTATGCGGCCGGCCGATGTATGCGGCGAAGCCACCAGACCGGCTTCCTCGAGGTCGGCCATGATGTTGCGGATGGTCGCCGGGCTCACGTCCAGCCCGGACGAGCGCGACAGCGTGCGCGACCCCACCGGCTCGCCGTCGGCCAGGTATTGGGCGATCAACGTGCGCAGCAAGCGCCGCGCGCGGATGTCGAGATCGTGATGATGGGGCATGCGCTGTGGCAATCCGTGAGACGGTAAACAAATAAGGTTTGCCGAAGCAGAATGCAACAAAGCGCAACCCTTGGGGAAAAGGGAGCCCGCCAATGGCCTGTCAGGGTGACTTGCGGTTTCCGGGTCTCAAGGTCTCGCGCCAAAAACCGTCCTCCAGGCGGGCCGCCGTTCCCCGTTCATTCCCGCTCCCCTTACAATCGCCCGATCCACTGCCGCCCTTCTCCATGCTTACCTCCCTCTACGTCCGCCACCTTGCCGTCGTCGAACAAGCCGATATCACCTTCGGCCCAGGCTTGACCGTGGTCAGCGGCGAGACCGGCGCGGGCAAATCCCTGCTGGTCGATGCATTGATGCTATTGGCCGGAGCGCGTGCCGACAGCGGCATGGTGCGGACCGGCAGCGACCGCGCCGAACTGGTCGCCGAGTTCGACCTCAAAGGCCTGCCCGAAGCCCAGGCATGGCTGAAGCGCGAGGAACTGGATGAAGACGACGCCTGCCAGCTGCGACGCATCATCCGCGCCGAGGGCAGCTCGCGGGCATGGATCAACGGACGTCCGGCCACCATCGGCCAGATGGGCGAGCTCGCCGCGCTGCTGGTCGAAATCCACGGCCAGCACGAACACCAGGCTTTACTGGAGCGCTCGCATCAGCTGGGTCTGCTCGATGCCTACGCCGAAAACGAAAAGCAAGTGGCGCAGGTACGCGACCTCGCCTTGCAATGGCGCGATCTCGGCGCACGCATCCGCAAGCTCAGTGGCGGCGAAGACCGCGAACATCGCCTGGAGCTGCTCCGCCATGAACTGTCGGAGCTGGAAAAGTGGGCGCTCCCGGCCGCCGAACTGGCGGAACTGGAAGCCAGTCATAAACGCCTGGCGAACGCCAGCAAACTTACCGAAGGCATTACCGGCGTCGTCGAGCTGCTCGATAGCGATAGCGAATTCGCCTTGCGCCAATCGCTGGGCCGCGCGCATGCCGAACTGGCCCGCCTTGGCGCGTTGGACGATCGCCTTGGCGCGATGCTGGAGCTACTGGACAACGCACAGATACAACTCAACGAAGCCGTCGACGGCCTCGGCCGCTATGCGCAGGATGTGGATCTCGATCCCGAGCGCTACGCCGACGTCGATACCCATCTCGCCCACCTGCACGAACTTTCCCGCCGGCACCGCCTGCCCGCCGCCGACTTGGACGACAAGCGAGCGGCACTGCAGGCCGAACTGACGGAACTGGAAAATGCCGGCGAGGCGCTGGAACGGCTTGGTGCGCAGCGCGGACAGGCGCAAAACGACTACAACAAGGCCGCCGATGTGCTGGGCAAGTCTCGCCAAGCGGCCGCCAAGCGGCTCGGCAAGGAAGTCAGCGCCTTGATGGCCGAGCTGGGCATGGCCGGCGGCGTGCTGGAGGTTACGCTGGAGCGCCCGGACAGCAACGATCCCGATCCGCAAGGACGCGAGCGTTGCGAGATATTGGTCAGCGCCAACCCGGGCCAGCCACCGAGAGCGTTGCGCAAGGTCGCCTCCGGAGGCGAACTGGCCCGGATCAGCCTGGCGATCGAAGTGGCCACGCTGGGCAAGGACACGATCGGCTGCATGGTATTCGACGAAGTCGACACCGGTATCGGCGGCGCGGTCGCCGAAGTGGTCGGCCAGAAACTGCGGGCGCTGGGATCGCGCTGCCAGGTGCTATGCGTCACCCACCTGCCGCAGGTGGCCGCGCAAGGGCACGCCCATTTGCGTGTCAGCAAGCACAGCGAAGGCAAATCCACCCACACACGCATCGATTCCCTGGACAACGAAGGCCGGCGCGACGAATTGGCCCGCATGCTGGGCGGCGTCGAAATCACGCGGGAAACGCGCGCGCATGCGAAGAAAATGCTGGAGCAGGCGCAGATCGCCTGAATGGTCGCAAGCGACTGAGGTGAAACGGCAGGAAAGCGGGCAACCAGCAAGATGCCTGGCGAAGGCTATCTCCAAAAACGTAGCTTCGCCGGCCTTGGGTTCTGTGTGCTCCATCGCCGCCGCAATAGCATGCCGCCATGTGCATCCGCTTGCGTTCCGGGCCAGCCCGCAGAACAACCTATGTACGAATCGGCAGCAGCCCCCGCTCGCTGGCGATGCGGTAAAGATCCAGTTCCGAACCCGCCCCAAGCTTGCCCATCAAGCTGGCGCGGTGGATATAAACCGTTTTCTGCCCGATGCCCAACTCGCCCGCTACTTGCTTGGGTGCGCGTCCCGCAGCCAGCAGCAAGAACACCTCGCGCTCGCGCGCGGTGAGGCGATCGACCGGATCGAGCGTATCGTGCGGGCGCTCAGCGCGCCGCTGGCGCAAATCGGAACTGAGGAACTGCTCGCCACGCATCACCGCACGCAGGCCGGCCACCAGTTCCTCCGGCGCCGCTCCCTTGGTGACATAGCCGCTGGCACCACGCCGCAACGCCTCGGATACGTAAGGCTCGCCATCGTGCATGCTCAGCACCACGATGCGCGTACCGGTCGCCACGCTGCGCAAGTGTTCGATCAAGGGCAATCCGCTGCCATCGGGCAACGACAGATCCAGTGCCACCAGGTCGGGGCGGCGTTGGCTGATCGCCTCGACCGCATCGTCGGCATTACGGCATTCGGCCACGACCTCAAGGTCGGGCTCCATCTCGATAAGCCGTTTGAACCCTTCGCGGACGATGGCGTGATCGTCGACCAGAACAATGCTGTGCATGGACGCACTGTAGCAGTCTGCGCGACGGACGGAAGCGATCCACATGTACCATCTGCGCATGCGACTGAAATCCCTGCTGCCCTACGTCTCCGGCCCTCTTGCGGGCCTCGGCTACGCCTTGGCCTGGGCGCTGCTATGGCCTACCGCCGAGCCTGATTGGACCTTGCAGTTCGGCCTGCGCTTCGGGGTGCTGCTGCTGGCTCCATTGCGTTATTGGGGCTGGCTGATTGGTGGCGAATTGATTGCCGCGGGACTGATCGATTTCTTGCATAGCTACACCATGGGCTGGCGTGTGTTCGTTTACGGCGATCTGCCGCAACCGATCGTGGTGGCGCTGTGCCTGGGCTTGCTACGCCGGGCGAACCTGCGGCCGAGCCTGCGCGATCCGGAAGAGGTCTCGCGCCTGCTTCTCTCCGCCGGCTTCACCGTGGTCGCCGCCACCGCTACCGATGCGTTGATGATGGCGCTGGTGCACGAATTGCCGCCTTCCGGACTGCTGCAAGCGCTGGGCGACGAACTGCTCGGCAACTACGTCGGACTGCTACTGCTGGTGCCGCCGCTGATCATGCTATGGCGCGCGCGTCCTTCGAAACACGAAATGTCGGAATTGTTGATGGATGGCTTGCTGGTGATGCTGCCCGCCCTGGTCATCCTGCTGATCCTGACCGAACAGGCGGCGCCGCAACGCGAGTTCGCCCGGGTGCTGTCATTGGCGCCGGTACTGTTCTTCGCGTTCCGGCATGGCTGGCGTGGCGCGAGTCTGTCCATGCTGATGTCGAGCCTTGGCATGGCGCTGGTCGACCGCGTGTTCACCCACGCGATCCCGACCGCCTCCTCGCACATGTTCCTGGCGGTAGCCGGCACCGGCGCGCTGATGCTCGGTTCGGCGACCGACGCGCTTCGCCGCAGCAGCGCCCGCGTCGCCGAGCAGAACGTATACCTGGCCGCGGTGAATCGACGCCTGGACCACCTCGCTCGGCAACTGCGCGATGCCGCGCGTGGCAACATGCAGGCAGAGGAAAACCAGCGCCGCCACATGGCCGCCGAACTGCACGACGAACTCGGCCAAAACCTCACCGCCATCCAGACCCACGTCAAGCTTGCACAAAACCGCCTGCAGCAGGCCGGACTCGAAGATATCGGCACCTCGATCAACAGCATCCTCGGGCACATGCGCCGAGCCTTGCATCGCCTGCTGGATGACCTGCGGCCAGCGGTGCTCGATGAATTCGGCCTGATGCGAGCGCTTGACGAAGGTCCGATCCGCGATCTGATGGCCACCGCCGGCATGACCTACTCCACGGAACTGTACGGCGATCCACGCCTGCTCGAAGAGGATATCCGCACCGCCATCTACCGGCTTGCCCAGGAAAGCGCCACCAATGCGGTCAAGCATGCACAAGCCAGCGAATTTCGCCTGCGCCTGCGCATCGGCGAACGTGCGGGCATCGCGCTGGCGCTGCTGGATATCCGCGATAACGGCGTCGGCCTGCCCGAGCGGGTGCCGCGCGGCGGTCGTGGCTTGCAAGGCATGCGCGACCGGGTGATGTCGCTTGGTGGACTGTTCAGGCTGCGCCCCGATCAGCAGGGCGTGCACCTGCGCATTTTGTTGCGAAGCACAATCTCGGGTCGCGAAACAAGTGACTTGTGACACTGTAACTAGGAAATTTTCCAATACCAGCCACGTAAAGGCTTCGTTACGATCACTTCATCGATGTGGGGGAGCCGCCGTCGCAAGACGGTGAGCACGGGCCAGCCGTGGGGACGGCAGGCCCGAAGAATGGCAGGAAGCCATTCCGCCGGAGTCTGGACAAACGCGGGTATCACGAGCAACTCGGGTACTCGGCAAGTCAAGGGACAACGGTAAGCCGCTGGGTGGACAGGAGTCCTCCCGCGGCTTTTTTTATGGGCGAACGGAAAAACAGGCGCCCGATACCGAAGACCGCCTCACCCAGGCTTAACTGCCCCGCTCTCCCGGGGCTGGCCGCCCCTGGAGCGAACCGACCGAGTCCCTACCTCTTCCTGGCCGGCCGCACATAAAGCACGAGGCTATGGTCCTGGATTTCGTAGCCATGCCGGCTGGCGATCTCGCGCTGCAAACGCTCGATCTCCTCGCTGACGAACTCGATCACCTTTCCGCTGTCCACATCGATCATGTGGTCATGGTGCTGGCCACGATCCAGTTCATAGACCGCCTGCCCACCCTCGAAATTATGCTTGCTGAGGATGCCGGCGGCCTCGAACTGAGTCAGTACCCGGTACACCGTGGCCAGGCCGATATCTTCCTGGTAGGCCAGCAACTTCTTGTAGACGTCCTCGGCCGTCAGATGCCGAACGCCGTCCTCTTCGAAGATCTGGAGTATGCGCATGCGGGGATGAGTAACTTTCAGCCCGGCCTTGCGGAGTTCTTGGGTTTCCTGCTCCATCGCAAGCTCCCGATACACGGTGGAATCAAGCCTTTAGTGTATCATCCGTTACCTTCACGATCCGGACGCAATACGAATGCAAAAGCTGATCCGCACGCTGGGCTTCGCCACGCTGGCACTCCCCCTCGCCGGCTGCCATATCGTGTACACCCCCGACGTGGCCCAGGGCAATCTGTTCGACAAGACCATCGACAAGAACCTTGCCGAACAGCTGAAGCCGGGTCTCACCAAGCGCCAGGTGCTGGTGCTGCTGGGCACCCCGTCCGTCGCTTCACCATTCGATCAAAACCGCTGGGACTACGTGTCCACTTATTCCCATCGCGGCGAAAAGATGAAGCTCAATTCGCTTAGCCTGTTTTTCAATAACGACGTGCTGGTGCGCACCGAAGGCACGCTGTACTTCCAGGATGCGCAGAAGCTGGTCAACGAAAGCAACAAGTACAAGACCAATTACAACGTCAACGATACCTCCGGCGACAAGAGCTCCGGCGGCAGCGATGGCGGTGATAGCGACGGTGATGGCGGCGATAACGGCAATGGCGGCGACGACAGCGGTTCGCACTGATATCGATCAGTGCCATGCCATAGAGGCGGCGTAAAACCTCTCTATCGCGCGCGCCGTCGACGCGCATCCTTCGGATCCAGGGTAAGCGGTCGGTAGATTTCCACCCGATCGCCGTCGCGAAGCATTTCGTCCGGTGCCACACGGCGGGAAAAAACGCCAAGGCGCAACGGATCGAAGGCGACTCCTGGCATCTCGCGCAAGACCCCCGATTGCTCCACCGCCTGGATCACCGTGCTGCCGACAGGCAGGTTCAGGCGTCGCACTACCTGCCGTTCCGCCGTGGCGCACACCACCTCCACGCAGATGCGGTCAGCCATAGACCTTTTCCGCCTCGCGGCAGAAATCGTCGACCATGCGATTGGCCAAGCCCTGGAAACCCAGTTTCAAGGCCGCGCCGCCCAGGCGTCCGGCATAATCGAAATCCAGCTCCAGCGCGACCTTGCAGCCCTCCGTGCCCAGCGGGATGAAATCCCAGAAACCCTCCAGGCTGCGAAGGGGCCCACTCACCAGGCCCACCTGCAAGCGTCGCGGACGATCGATGGTGTTGCGCGTGGTAAAGCTGTGATGGAAACCGGCAAACTTGAGATCGAGCCGCACCACCAGCATGTTCTCCCCGCGCTCGATCACCTCGGTGTTGGCACACCAGGCGAAGCGCTTTGGGTATGCTTCGACCTCATTCACCAGGTCGAACATTTGCGCCGGCGAGTATTTCACCAGGGCGCTGCGGCGGATTTCGATCACGGCAGCCTCTTTACAAGAATCCAGGTCGAGCCGGCGTACAGGCGGCCTGCACGGGGCAACAGCCCGAAGTTTAGCGGACATGGCAAAAGCGAAGGACAAGGACAAAAAAAATACCGGCGGCACGATCGCGCTCAACAAGCGCGCCCGGCACGAATACCACATCGACCAGCGCTATGAGGCGGGCATCGCCCTGCAAGGCTGGGAGCTGAAGGCATTGCGCGCCGGCCGGATCAACTTCGGCGACGGCTATGCCGTGGTGCTGAAGGGAGAGCTATTCCTGGTCGGCACCTCCATCCCACCACTGATCAGCGCCTCCACCCACGTGGTGGCGGTAGACCGCCGCACCCGCAAACTGCTGCTCCATCGCCAGGAAATCGACCAGTTGATCGGCGCCGTGGAACGCAAGGGCTACACCCTGGTGCCGATCGCCATGTACTGGAAAGGCAACAAGGTAAAGGTGGAAATCGGCTTGGCGCGCGGCAAGCAGGAACACGACAAGCGCAACACCGAGAAAGAGCGCGACTGGCAACGCGAAAAGCAGCGCACCATGCGTTCGCATAACCGCGAGGCGTAGCGCGGCAGCGGAGAAGACAGCGGGAACAAGTCACCCATCGTTCTCTCAATCTCGCCCGATTTGTTGCCTCCCCTTGCCCCAACCGCAGTCGTCACCATATATACTGGCAACGCTTAAGCAATCTTTTCCCCGGGGGTGTCCTGGCTTCGACGGGGGTAGTGAGATAGCTTGGTGCATGCCGAGGGGGCAGCTTTCCTCGTTAATCCAGCCGCAAACTTATAGTTGCCAACGACGACAACTACGCTCTGGCCGCTTAAGGCCTAGCCCCGAACCCACTTGTGCCTGTGCTCGTCGGTGTAGGGTCATTATCACGGGATCGCCCAAAGCCGCCGCCTGCCGGCCAGGGTCAAATCAAGCGGGCTGGTCCTTCGATGCGCCTCGCACATCGTGCTGTCGCGGGATGAGATTCAACGGTGAGCTAAGCATGTAGTACCGGGCGTCAAGCGCCTTCGGACGCGGGTTCGACTCCCGCCACCTCCACCAATTACTCGTCCAACGACGTCCAACCAAGGCCGGAAAACCCGATGATACCAAGGGTTCCGGCCTTTTTCTTGTCCGATATCGTCCAACCGCATCCATTGAAATCCGGGGGTAACTGGGGGTAAGTTTCGGGGTAACTGGCCTACCCCCACAGGGTGTTACCCCCAATGCCTCTTTCTGACACCGGCATCCGCAAAGCCGCTCGTCCTGACAAGCCAAAGAAGCTCGCGGACGGTGGCGGGCTGTATCTGCTGCTCAATCCGAACGGCTCGAAATGGTGGCGCCTCAAGTACCGCCATGGCGGCAAAGAGAAGCTGCTATCGCTCGGCACCTATCCGGACACGAGCCTCGCCGACGCACGCGAAAAGCGCGACAGTGCACGCAAGCAACTTGCTGCAGGCATCGATCCAGGCGCGCACCGCAAAGCCGAGAAAGCCGCCGGCGAAGAACGGGCAGCCAATAGCTTCGAGGTCGTTGCCCGCGAGTGGCACGCTAAGCAGTCCAAGTCGTGGGTGGAACTACACGCCAGCCGCATCATGCTTCGCCTGGAGAACGACATCTTCCCTTGGCTGGGCAATCGTCCTATCGCCGACATCACGGCAAAGGAATTGCTGGGGACGGTGAATCGCATCGTCGACCGCGGCGCCGCTGAATCCGCACATCGTGTGCTGCAGAACTGCGGCCAGGTCTTCCGCTACGCGATCGCCACCGGACGCGCGGAACGCAATCCCGCAGCCGATCTGAAAGGCGCCCTTCCCCCGGTGAAGCAAAAGCACTTGGCCGCCATCACCGATCCGAACGCCATCGGCGCCCTACTCCGCGCGATCGATGACTACCGTGGATCCTTCGTAACGAAGTGCGCCCTACGGCTGGCACCGCTGGTATTCGTACGCCCAGGTGAATTGCGACAAGCCGAATGGACTGAGTTCGACCTTGACAAGGCGGAATGGAACATACCCGCCGAGAAGATGAAAATGCGCGAGCCCCATCTTGTGCCGCTGCCACTGCAAGCTGTAGAGATCCTACGCGAGCTGCAAGCACTTACCGGGCAAGGTCGTTATCTGTTTCCGAGCGCGCGCGGCCCGAAGCGCCCTATGAGCAATAACGCCGTGCTGGCGGCTCTTCGTCGTATGGGCTATGCCAGTGAAGAAATGAGCGGCCATGGCTTCCGAGCGATGGCGCGCACGGTACTGGATGAGGTACTGCACTTCCGGCCCGATTACATCGAACACCAGCTTGCACATGCCGTCCGTGATCCGAATGGGCGAGCCTACAACCGCACTGCACACCTGACCGAACGCCGGAAGATGATGCAGGCGTGGGCGGACTACTTGGATACGCTCAAGGCTGGCGGCAATGTGGTGGCGATCCGTAAGAAGGTCAGCTAGCCCGCAAAAAAAACCCGCCGGAGCGGTTAAGGATGCAACTTCTTTCCAATCAGTGGGGCCGACTATTGGGATCTTTGGTCCCTATGGCCCCGGTATACGGATTTACGCTACCGCGCGTGGAGAAATTATTCGCCTTCGTGTGATCTGGAGCTGTTCTCATATGCGACTGAACATGCTCACCATTACGTTTGATGTAGCTGTGCACATGCACATCTGACGAACTCTTTGAAGGATTGGGGTACGAGGAGCTGTGACGCGAAGATCCACTGTAATGATGGGAGGCCGCGTTGGCAGCCATAACCGGCAAGAAACAGAGAAGCAGAGCTACTCTCTTCACTTCATCCTCCTTGGCTTTATTGTCACGGCGAAACCGTACTTCAGGTATTAATGATGCATCTTTGCGGGGTTCTTCGGCGAATACGTTGCGCGCAATGTGTAAATTAGTTCACTTCATGTACGCCGCAAACTTCGAGGAGATACGACGTCGACACGTCATGCTCCTCTTCGCCATTCAAATGACAAAGTACGTTGTCCAAGATGGCCCGAGCACAGCGGTGCAGCTCAGCGTCGGTTGGCCCATGCAAGGACAGGACAATATTGGCAACAGCGTAGGACAGCGCCTGGACGCCGGTGCCTTTGTAGCCCCAATTAACACCGCCGTTGTATTTAAAGAGATCGTACCGGGCAGGAATCGCTTCGGCGGTCCCGCCTTCCTCGAACCTATGCATGGCAACACCGCCACCTTCCACATGACGCAACAAGATCGTGCCCATTAGCTACCTCCATTTGCTTTCGGCCTTGTATCGGCCGGCTGCGCGCTTACTTGAGCAGACCTTTCAGTTCGTTGCGAGCCTTGTCACCATTCCCTTTCACCCTAAACCCCGGACCTCGGCTCTTGAGCAGCCAGCCAAAACGGGGTCCAGGTAGGTCAGGAGGAAGAGTTCGGCCAACCCTGGCAATCGGCTTGACCTGTCGAAATGGTCGTGGTTTGCCGCATTGCCCCAGCACCATCCTGCTCGGCAATAAGGTCGGCGGAGCGTGCCGGTTTCCTCTGGGCGCTGGAATGGCTTATCCGCTCGGCCTAGCTGGTGCGGGGGTGGCGCGCGCAGCCATGGAGATAAAAGAGTTGTCCAATTTTGAGACCCGCTTAACAATTAGTAACTGTTTTTTAGTTACGATCCACCTCCAAGGAGCGGGGGCCGATGTCAAAACACGCGAAACTCATAGCGCGGATTGCTACGACCCCGCCGCCATCAGACATCAAGTGGGATGAGCTCAAGGGAGCACTAAAATCCCTTGGTTATGAACTCCTTAATGGAGGTGGATCGAGGCGGAAATTTTTCCATAGAGGAAAGAACGCTCTCATCATTTGCCATGAACCACACTCCCCAAACGAAGTCGACAAAGGATGCCTCGTCGACGTGAGGGAGCATCTCAAGGCACACGGATTTCTTTGAGGTATGACGATGACAGTATTTACTGCGTACAAGGGTTATGAAGGCACTGCAGACATCGATTTGGATACTTTTGAATGTCGAGGGAAGATCCTCTTCATTGACGACCTTGTGACCTTTAAAGCGGAATCGCCCAAGCTGCTCGAAAAGGAGTTTCACGCTGCGGTAGACGATTACCTCACGACCTGCGAGACGCTCGGCCGCGATCCTCAGCGTCCGTGCAAAGGCCAGTTTCAAGTTCGTATAGCTCCTGATCTGCATAGAGCGGCCTTGTTGCGCGCATCGGCCGAAAAAACCTCGCTCAACGATATAGTTGCGCGATCGGTCGACTGCTATCTAAACGGGCAGTCCGAAGTAAATCATCGCCATTTTGTCTTCGTGGAAATGGAAGCTGGTTCACTCGATTCGCCTTTTACGACCATGAAAGCGATGGTTGCAGAGGGTGCGGAGACCAATCGTGTCCACCATTGAGGGAGATCCCGGACGTCCTGCGGCCGAAGAGGTGGCGGGAACTGCTACCACTAAGGAATTGGCCACGATATTGGTGAAGCACTTTGGGCTCCACGAAGGGAAATTTAACCTTGCCGTCGAGTATCAGGTTGGCTCGGGACCTATTGGACCGAATAAAGAGAGTCTCGTGCCAGGAATCATGGTTGCCTTCAGTCGGCTCAACCTAGTGAAAGCAGACAAAGACGGCCCTCTTGTAGTCGATGCATCAGAGGTTAACCCAAGGCCGCGATCTAAAAGCCGCAAGTCTTAGTCAGCAACCCCGCTCTGGCGGGGTTCTTCATATCTGGTATGGCATAGCGCGACCTAGAAGCCGATATCCGTCAGTTCCCTCCGCGATCTGAAATACGCCGTACGTGTGATGGCTTCACAACGACTGGGCAGCTCCCCGTCGCTGAGCTACGCACGGTAACTCTGAAGATTTGCTAGCCTTATCGAAATACTTTTGGGCCCATTGCTGGGTATGGTGCATTGTTTGTGCTCCGTTCGAACCTTGTGGCCTTTCATGAACACACGCAACATCATGGCAGAGAATAGGCTTGGGAATTTTATGGAATGAGACGTTATGCAGAAGCTAGTCCGCTGGCTCGACTATGCACGCGAGAGACCCGAAATCGTACTGTCATTTGCGATCGGCTGTGTCTGCGGAGTTTTACTGCGTCTGCCACTTTTCCCCTGGAAGCTCGGTAATGACGCAAGCAACGTCATGGGGACAGCATTGGGAGCGCTGATAGGCGCCGGTACGGCGGCCGTTATCGCGTCTGGCATTGCAAATCGCGCCGATCGAGTCGCAAGAGCAACGATCGCCAACGTCATTCGAGAGCCGCTTAGCCTTCTGACACAAATTGAAGATTCGACGAAAAGAAATCTGCTTAATCACGAAATAGGCAGCCAAATAACTATTTTGAGAGATCAAGCTAGTCACGCACAACAGCGACTTAAAATTCTCTCCACATCAGATCGATTCGCCAGCGGGATGGCAGGTACCGCTATTGTGGATGCGATGCTTGTCATGGAATCGATTGATACTCGCATGGCGTCAACCGGGACCATCCTCGGGTTTGCGATGGCGAACGATCGAAACGGCTGGTACTCGATGCCACTTGAGACTCGCGCGAATATCACTGCCAACATCGTCAAACTTCAATCGGCTCTATCCATGCTCGGGCATACTTTTGGTCCGACATGAGTGCCGCCGATTCATTGCCACTCGCTGACTTCCAACTTCCTCTGCGACATGTGTGGCCGGATTGGCCTCAAAAATTGGTATGCCATACGTCCTGAGAAGCCGCGCTCAGTGGGTGATCACTTTGCGCGATCACGCCGAGGTAAACCGCGCAGGCATTCGCAGAAAGCCAGCGGTCGCCATCAACCAAGTTCATATCGCGCAGCAAAGTAGCCATTTTGCGCACACGCCGGATCGCGCCATCTGGCCTCGCGGTAGCTGTCTACGAAACAAACCGGTACTTACGCCATGTCGACACGGCAGAAAGTAAACCCAGCAGATAGCGCCGTCGCGGTCACGCATTCCTCAGTACGTCGCTATCAATGCACCAATGTCGGCCTTTTGAACCATGACCTCGATGAGCAGCCTTTGCTGTAAGTCCGTATGTGGCCCTTTGATGGCTCATCAGCCGCCAATCCCTCACCATAGGCATATCCATCAGCAGCAACCTGCTGCAGTCGTCCGTTCTGCGGATGGAACTGAAAGGATAGAAAGCAATCGTCACGGTCGTACCTGATCGTATCGCCAGCATTACCGCCGATGATGGTGAACCGCCCCGGCTTTCGTGAAGGCTGTTTGGTTTAAGTCATGCTGGTTCAGCGGCTCGTGATTGCGCGAGTTGCCGATAGTAGTTTGCCTCGGCCTCCGCTGGCGGGATATAGCCGATTGGTGCAAGCAATCGCTGGGCGTTGAACCAGGCCACCCATTCCAGCGTCGCAAGCTCTACGGCCGCCTTGGTTTTCCATGGCCCTCTGCGGTGAATCAGCTCGGCTTTGTAGAGCCCATTGATGGTCTCGGCGAGTGCGTTGTCGTAGCTGTCGCCGCGACGTGCCGTCGCGCTCTGGACGACGGGCGTAGAGCGCCTGCTCGAGTGCATCGAGTACGAAATCCGTACGCATCGAATCGCTGACCCGCCAACCGACGATACGGCGGGCGAAGACGTCGATGACAAACGCGACGTACAGCCAGCCCTGCCAGGTCGAGACGTACGTGAAATCACTGACCCACAGCTGGTTCGGTCGGTCGGCACGGAATTGCCGATTAACCTTGTCCAGCGGGCGCGGTGCATCACGATCACTGACGGTGGTNGCGACTTCCCACTGAAGGTTCGATTCCCGCCTCGGCCAGGCGTTCGCTATAGCGGATCGAGACGTATTGCGAACCTCGATCGCTGTGGTGGATCAACGTGCCGTCGCGCTCTGGACGACGGGCGTAGAGCGCCTGCTCGAGTGCATCGAGTACGAAATCCGTACGCATCGAGTCGCTGACCCGCCAACCGACGATACGGCGGGCGAAGACGTCGATGACAAACGCGACGTACAGCCAGCCCTGCCAGGTCGAGACGTACGTGAAATCACTGACCCACAGCTGGTTCGGTCGGTCGGCACGGAATTGCCGATTAACCTTGTCCAGCGAGCGCGGTGCATCACGATCACTGACGGTGGTGCGCACGACCTTGCCGCGCATGACGCCGCGCAGTCCATGCTTGCGCATCAACCGCTCGACCGTGCATCGTGCCGCCACGATGCCTTCGCGGCCGAGCTGTCGCCAGACCTTGTCCGCACCGTAGACCTGCAGGTTCGCTCGCCAGACGCGCTGGATCTGCGCAACCAGCGCCTCGTCGCGCTGTGTTCGCA
>NZ_JADIKJ010000110.1:0-281 GCF_044904675.1 Dyella jejuensis
CGCCCAGGCGATCAGCACCAGCGCCATCACCACGTCGACCCAGCCTGGCTTGCCCGGCGCGGCCACCGTAGCCACGGGCGCCAACCGCGTCACCACCTATACCTACGATGCGATCGGCCGGGTGCAAACCGAAACCGATGCCGGCACGTACACCTATACCGGCGGCACGGTGGGCCAGCTCAACGGCACGGTCGGTTATGCGGCGGCCAGCAGCGTCACCGCCTACACCTACAACGGCGAGAACCAGGTCCTTACCGAAACCGTCAACGGCGCGACAACCA
>NZ_JADIKJ010000111.1:0-281 GCF_044904675.1 Dyella jejuensis
GCTTTAGCTGCGTTGTAAGCAGGGCCAAAGAAACCCACTGTTGTGTTGGAGAGAATGCCCTGTGAACCAGACATCCTAGCTATCGACTCCATCGCATTTCCAATCGTCATTGATCCTCGGCTGTGTCCGTCGAAGTGCAGCCCTGTTTCTCCGTAGAGAAGCATCATGTCTTTGGTTTCTACGGTCGCATTGGTCAGCCCAAAAAAGTCGTTCTCCAGATTTTTTTGATACCCTGCCACAAGCAATTCAGATAATGCGTTGCTGGCTTCCGGGAAGTCGAT
>NZ_JADIKJ010000112.1:0-281 GCF_044904675.1 Dyella jejuensis
GTCTGGGTGCTGCGCGCGGCGCCCTGTACCAGCTGGCTGCTCGAGACCTGGCGGCCCAGGTTGTCGTAGCGGTATGTGATCGCGTTGCCGTTGCCGTCGGTGCGGCGGGTGACACGCCCGAAGGCATCGTAGGTGGCGCTCGTGGTCTGCGCGAGCGCGGTGCCGACGCCCTCGGTCTGGCTCAGCTGCTCGCCGCGGTTGTCGTAGGTGTCCTCGGTGATCGTGCTGTTGCCGGTACTGAGCGCCGTGCCCGGCTGGCTCAGCTGTTGCTGGATCTGGAT
>NZ_JADIKJ010000113.1:0-281 GCF_044904675.1 Dyella jejuensis
GTCTGGGTGCTGCGCGCGGCGCCCTGTACCAGCTGGCTGCTCGAGACCTGGCGGCCCAGGTTGTCGTAGCGGTATGTGATCGCGTTGCCGTTGCCGTCGGTGCGGCGGGTGACACGCCCGAAGGCATCGTAGGTGGCGCTTGTGGTCTGCGCGAGCGCGGTGCCGACGCCCTCGGTCTGGCTCAGCTGCTCGCCGCGGTTGTCGTAGGTGTCCTCGGTGATCGTGCTGTTGCCGGTACTGAGCGCCGTGCCCGGCTGGCTCAGCTGTTGCTGGATCTGGAT
>NZ_JADIKJ010000114.1:0-281 GCF_044904675.1 Dyella jejuensis
AGGCACGTTTCGATGTAGGCGAGAAACGCGACACCGTTCATTGGACCATCGAGCACTAGCGGCGCGGTAATCGCATCGTGACGCAAGCCGGCAATGAACGTGGTCGTCTTCCAGTGGCCGTAGGGCGCAGAAGCGACACAACGCTGCCCTCGTGGCGAACGGCCCCGCAACCGGGTCATGCACGTGGTGGTAGCCGTTTCATCCAGGAAAACCAACCGACCTCGACTCCATTGCGGCTGGTCGCGCCTCCATTCAGTCCTTGCCTGCTGCACGTCCGCGCG
>NZ_JADIKJ010000115.1:0-281 GCF_044904675.1 Dyella jejuensis
CGCTGGCGGTGTTGCCGCCCATCAGGCCCACCAGGGTGGCGAGGCTTTCGGTGCCGGTCAGGGCACTGCATTGCGTGCTGGTCAACGCGGTGGCGTAGCGGGTCGTGGTCGTGGTGTCGGTGGTCTGGTCGTAGGCCGTGGTGGTGAGGTAGCCGTCGGCATCGATCTGGGCGACCACGCGACCGGCGCCATCGTAGTACGTGCGCGTGGTCTGGTCCTGCGCACTGCTCGTGAGGTCGGCCTGCAGTGCGTCCAGCGTGGGTGTGTCGCCCAGGCTGCTG
>NZ_JADIKJ010000116.1:0-281 GCF_044904675.1 Dyella jejuensis
CCAACAGCCGGATCTCGAGTTTTTGGGAGAACTTTTCACCGCAAAAGACGTACGACTTACTACGTTGCCGGAGCTGGATCCATTTGGTCCACGTCCTCCGCAACAGTACGTCGGGCCGATATTCACGCTGTCCAAGGTTTGTCGAACTGGTTGGAAAAGTACGGGTGCAGGTACACGCATATTTGCGTACCTGCACCCGCAAGCGCCTGCCTGCGAAAGCGTTTTGCAGGCACTGAATGACCTTGAAGGCGAGGTGCTCTGCGTGATGCCTGGCTGCCCGC
>NZ_JADIKJ010000117.1:0-281 GCF_044904675.1 Dyella jejuensis
GGTTCGATGCAGGTCATCAGGCGCGAACTGCTTGCCCGGTACAAGGCGAAGGCTACGGGAAGTGACTTGGAGTTGCCGCCGCTTGCGGTGCAGTACGGCGACTACGCGGCGTGGCAGCGCCAGAAGCTGGAGAGTGAGTTGGACACTCACCTGGATTACTGGACGCGGCACCTGGATGGCGTATCCGAGCACCAGGGCCTGTGCCACGATCATGCCCGTGGTGCGACGCGGCTCGATGCGGTCAATCTCGGTAGCGAGGCATTTCCTGCATCGCTGCGCGA
>NZ_JADIKJ010000118.1:0-281 GCF_044904675.1 Dyella jejuensis
GTCGCATCAGCGCCGCCGGCACCATGTAGCTCGGCAGCTTCACCCGCAGCCGCTCCAGCACGTCGTCCTCCCAGCCGGCCGCTACCGGGGCATCCACCGATGCCACCACGTAACCCACCAGGCGCAGTCCGCCGGCTCCCGCGCGCGCGATCACCGCTGCCGCGGCCACGCCCGGTTCCGTGCGCAGCGCCTGCGCCACTTCCTCCGGTTCCACGCGATAGCCGCGCACCTTCACCTGGCCGTCCAAACGCCCCAGGTATTCCAGCGAGCCATCCCCGTTC
>NZ_JADIKJ010000119.1:0-281 GCF_044904675.1 Dyella jejuensis
CGTTCCAGGCTGTCGTAGACGTATTGCGTGGTCACCGCCGCGCTGGTGCCGGCGCCGGCGGTGACGGTCAGTGTCTTGCCGTCGCCGTCGTAGGTATAGGTGGTGACGCTGCCCACGGCGTTGGTCTGGCTCAGCACGCGGCCGTCGGCATCGTAGGCATACGTGGTCACCGCGCCGGTCGGATCGGTGATGCTGAGCTGCCGCCCTTGGGCGTCCAGGGTGTAGGTGGTGGTGAGGGCCAGGCCGCCGGGATCGACCGTCTGGGTCAGCTGCCTGCCGCT
>NZ_JADIKJ010000011.1:0-107395 GCF_044904675.1 Dyella jejuensis
TCGCTTTCGACCTTGCAACGTCAATCGGGCATGCTTATGGCTGTTCATCCGGTTCCCTGGCGCGGGTTACTGATGTCTCGACAACCTCAGCTTCCTTCACCACAGCCGGATGAACAACCTATCGAATCGCAACACCTAGGCCCGTGCTGATGTCGGATAACCGCGCGCAAGCACCACACACGGTGTGACATGCGACGCGCTGCCTCTGGCAGATCAACTGTTCCGCATGCTCGCGACAATGCCGGCGAGCTGGCGCACGGCCGCTTCGGAGGCCGCGCGGTCGGGCGTGCGATCGCTATTGTTGAAGTCCCCGGTAGCCCCGAACGCTTGCACCAGCAAGCCATCGCTGCGCGGCACCACCCCGAGGGTATCGGTGGAGAGTGCGTAGTTGACTTCCGGTTGTGGAATGAGCCGCGCGGTTTGTCCGCGCACGGGGATGATCGACGAGTCGTTGAACAGGGCGCGGGCGCCGTATCCGGTGGCGTTGATCAAGGTGTGTTCCGGCAGCTCGAGCAGCTCGCGCGGATGAGTGAATTCGCGCACCACGATATGGCCGCCGGCCAATTGGAAATCCGCCATCAGCATGTGCGCGTAGGTGCTGATGTTGAACATCATGGTGGTATAGCGGCGCACCGGCCCGGGAAAGGGAGTGCTGCCGGCGGGGAGCGTGATCGAGCGCGGGGTAAGGTCGTGCACGCGATCCTGGAAGTCGCCGTAGTCCGGTTCGTCGGAAACCTTTTCGCCCTGGCCGGGCGAAGCGCCCGGCAGGTGGTAGCCATCGATCCATTCGATCGGACGGCCGGGCAGGCCCAGCAGGTTCTGGTACATCGCGTGAGACGTGCGCGCCATGTCCTCCCAGCGCGAGGCGAAGCCATCGGCATGTCCGGCATCGCAAATGCGCGAGTCGGGAGTCCACAGCCCGGTCGCGCGCATCGACAGGACATCCGGCGGAAGTGCCTTGGCATAGATGCGCACGGACAAGCCGGCGCGTTGCGCCAGCAGCGCAGAAGTGAGACCTAACGCGCCACAGCCGATCACGCCGATGCGCCGCACCCCGGTCGCCTGCGCCATGCGCAAGGCCAGCGCGCTCGAGCCCCACGATAGCGACCAGCCGCTGCCGCCGTGACCGTAGTTGTGGACGATAGTCTTGTGGTCCAGCTTTTCCGCTTCGACGCGCGGTCCAGCGGCACGGAACGGCCGGGTGCATACGTACACACCAGTGATGCGATCGGTCTGCGCCTTGATGGGCGCCAGTTCCGCAATGCCCGATGCCATCCGCGCCGCCGGTATGGGCAACGGTGGCGTGGAAGATTTCGGCAAGATGGCTTGCCTTGCGCATCCGGCAACACTGGCGGCGGAGGCGGCGGCCAGCGCCGCGCCCGCGTGGTGCAGAAACTGGCGACGTTGCACGCGCGTGCTTCCTGTCATGAAGGGACACGCGAAAGTAAACGCGGCACATCACAAAAGCAACGGCCCGCCGGCACGGGAGAATCCGTTGCTGGTCATGCTGCCGGTCATGTTGCCGAAGCAGGCCGTTCCCCTGGACGGCCTGCTTCGGCATGACCAGGCCACTTCAGAACCGGTACTCGCCCATGAGCGACACGATCCCGGTGGAGCGCTTCAGGTCGGCCGTTGCGACGCCGGTGGCTGGATCAATCACCTTGCCGGCGTTAGCGTGGAAGTAGTCGTACTGCAGGCCGATACCGAAATGCTCACTGATATCCCAGCCGGTGCCCGCGCCCGCGTACCAGCTGTCCTGGCCGGCACGGCCGGTGGTCAGCGTGCCGAGATTCCCGCCCATCTCGTAGGGATAGGCATGATCGTAGTTATTGGGATGGAAGTAGCCGCCGTGCGCACTGAGGTACCAGCCAGGCAGAAGATTGATGCGCCCATTCAGGCCAACGATCCAGCCGCGCAGGGCATTGACGCTCGAACTCTGGTTGACCGGCTGCGAATTGAAGATATTGCGCACGCGGAAATTACCCAGGTCCGCATAGCCGGCCTCGACGCCCAAGCCAACATCGGGGCCCACTTTCCAACGATAGCCCCCGGTGAGGCCGTAACCGGTACGGCGGTCACGCTGTCCTTGCGCGAAATCGAAATTGGAGAAATTGCCGAAATGCTGGTCGCCATTGCCATTGGTGCGGCCGACATTGGCATCCAGGAACCAGTTGCCGGAGCCAACCGGCTGGTCCGGCTGATAGGCGCCTTGCGCGGCGGAGGTGTCCTGTGCGGATACGGAAAAGGCGATCAGGGTGGCGGCGGCAATCGTCGCTGCGAGGCAGGTCTTGTACATGAAAGCATCCTCTTATAGTTCTGCTCCGGCCAGGCGAATGGATTCGCGTGGCCGGCGACCGCAGGGGTTTGCAGTCGGGCGACATTGGAAGGCAGAGGACTTCAACGCCTTGTGTTTGCGTCACAACGGATTTAAGCCGGGGTTAACGCACCTAAACGAACGCGACGATAGGTGAAACTTTATGCAGGCTTGCCGGTCAGCGGCGCTTGATCGTCGTGCAGGTGCAAGCGTGCGAGCGCGAGGTGACAGGCCGCGGTCCGTGGCGTGAGGCGTTTGGCCTGTGTTCGTTGCCGTCGTCGGTACCGACGCGGATCAGCTTATGGCGGGATCGCCCGTGGCGCGGCCGTCGGCAGCATGGTCTCCTGATGAGCCGCGATCTGCCTCCGGACCATTGTGAGGGCCGCTCACCACGACGCGATTGCGGCCATCCCGCTTGGCGCGATAAAGCGCGCTGTCGGCGGCAATCAGCAGGCGGCGCAAATCGTAGCCTTCGTGTTGGGTGGAGGCGATGCCGAAGCTGGCTGACACGGTAATGTCCTGCGATTCGCCCTCCGGCGTCGTGCTGATTGCCACGCGCAGCCGCTCGGCGCGCTCCAGCGCCTGTATTACCGAACTTTCCGGCAGCAGGATCCCGAACTCCTCGCCGCCGATCCGGCCAAATACATCGCAGGAATGCAGATGTTGCTGACACACGGCCACGGCGCGTCGCAGGACGTGGTCGCCAGCGGTATGCCCATGCGTGTCGTTGATCAATTTGAAATGATCCAGGTCGATCAGGATCAAGCAGGCCATGCGCATAGACTTGGCCGCATAGCGCAGCGTCTGTTCCGCTTCATCCACAAAATGCTGGCGGTTGAAGATGCCGGTAAGCCCATCGCGTCGCGCCAGGCGCATGAAGCGTAGCTGCGAGCGCTTCAGGCGCAGGAGCCACAAACCGATCGACGCCAGTACGGTAAGCAGCAGGGCAATGTAAAGACGGCCAGCTTCCACCGCCTTGTGATCGAGGGCCTGTTGCAGCTGGAGAATCTGGTTTTGCTTGTTCAGTTCGTCCAGTTCTACCTTCTTGGCTTCAACCTGTTGCTTGACGAACTGGTAGGCAAGCGCTTTTTCCCGCACGTCGTCCAGGCGGCCTTTATCGGCCGTCATGTATTTTTCGTGATAGTTGAGTGCGTCGCGCAGATCGCCTTTCTGGCGATCGATTTGGTAAAGCAATTGATAGGCGGTCGTAAGCGGTTCGATGAACTCGCTTTTCTGTGCCAGGTCGACGGTATTCAGCGCGAATTCTTCAGCCCGTGATGTATCGCCTTTCTGCCAATAAGCCTCTGTCATCAGCGCTGCGTATTCAGAGGTGAGTTCCAGGTAGTGGTACTTGACGACATTCAAGTAGTGGCTTTCGAGCAGGTTGATGGCATCGACCGTGCGGCCCTGTCGGATAGCAAAGCTGGCTACATCGCGCCGTGTCGCATCGGCAAAAAGATTTTCGTTGACCTGCGTGCATGCATTGATGGCTTGCTGCGCTTGCGATCTCCAGGATTGAGCCGATTTGCCGCCAAGGAAATCGGCATGCACCTTCAGGTACATGCCTATGCATCGGTTTCTACCGCTAGGATAATCGGCAATGATCTGGTCGGCGTAACTGGCGGCAAGGTCATATTGTCCGGCGCCAACCAGCAGTTGTGACGCTTCGCCCAGTATGTGAAAACGTGCGTCCTTATCGGTGACCTTCGGTAACTCGTCCAATGCGTGGTCAAGACGGGTATAAGCCTCTTCGTATTGATGGCTATAACCCAGGATATTGACGAGCGCTGCCGCGGCATGCATGCGGATGGCGTCATCGGGGGTTTCCCGGATGATCGTTTCCAGCAGCGGCCGGGCCTTTGCGAAGTCACCCAGATAAGCCACTTGCCAAGCTTTGAGATAGCGCAGCCGCCATTTTTGCGTGGCAGACAAGGCGACGGTATTTTTATCGAGTAATGCAAGCAATTCGACGAAGGCGGCGTTGTCGACCGTCTTGATTGTGTCGGCACGACCAAGCAAGTCTGCCAGGTTGCTGCTCGCGGGAGAGGCTGGAGCTGCCCGGCCCGCAAGCAACAACATGGCAAGGAGCCAAGAAGCTCCTGCGTATCGTTTCCGGCGCTTGCAGCCGGTTATCACCATCCGTGCGCTTACGCTTGAGCGAGCGATGGAGTGGTATGCGAGCCACGTATACCTTTCGGTCCCGGGTTCTCGCCTGGCTCGTCTTCCTCCTGCTCTTCCTCTTCTTCATCGGGTGCCGTAGGAAGCATGGTGCCGAAGAGCGGCGCCTGGTGCAGCAAGGCGTGCAACATGTCGTTGTCTTTGTCGAGAATGGCGTTGCGGACCGGCGTCTCGATATCTGTGCCGTCCAGCGCGAGTTCGATATCTTCCCGGGCCGCGTTGCGCCAGTGCGCCTCGCTACCCATTTTTTCCAAAAATTCAGTTACGCCTGGCATCGAATATCCCCCTGTTAGCTAAACGGTTGTTCCACTCGCGACCCAGGGTCGCGAGTGGATGATATCCGCTTGATCTCGCCATGGAACTGGCGCCGGCGAGTGTTTGATCCGTAACGCAATGATAGATTGACGGTGCGGCTATGGCGTCGCTATCGTCGCACGGTCCAGGGCCTGGAGCCTGGCCCGAACCTCTGCGTTTATCTGCAATGGACGCGCGGGGGGGATCGCCAGGGTATCGGCCATTCCCAGGTCTGCTTCTGGCAGTGCTCTAAGCGAGCGTTTTTCCATTCGAGGACTCTGGATGGGCAGGGTTGCCGCTCGATAGATAATGACTCCATGGTCCAGCGGGTAATGCTGCGCGAGCAGGTCGACCAGGATCTCCCGATAGGCGGGACCGGTGGCGAACCTCTTGTGGGTTTGGTCGCCAGCCAGGCCCACCTGCCAGAGGACCAGCCATGCGCTTGGATCGATGCAGCGCCGATAAAGCATGAACTGGCTGGTTTCGAAATGCTGGCAGCCGAAGGCGCCGGGATCGATGCCCAGGTCGGCATAAAGGCAATCTTCCGAAGAGATGCCGGGCTCCATGTGGGCCGGATAACCCTCCTGCCGGGCTATCTGGATCGCCTTGTGCGGCGCCCAGGCAAATACGCCCGGATGGCCGTAGAACACGCCGCAGACGCGCTTGCCGGCGCGAACCTCGGCCATGATGGCGGCGACCATTTCGCGGTAGGTCTTGTACCTCGACTTTCCTTCCCGGTAATACTGTTGAAGGCTGCGCACGTCCTTGTTCATGCCGGCGATCCATAGCTCGACCACGCCATCGGAGACCCCGACGAACACCACGTCAGCCTGCTCGATATGGCTGCGGGCCAGCGGACTGAGGTGCGAGCCCAGGGTGATGCCCGCGCCTACGCAAGCGAGGCTTCCCTTGGATGTTGCGTTGGTCAAGGCCTTACCCCTGAATCGGCTTGCGGGCAGTATTGCGTGATCGCGTGCAGGCGTCGAGCCGGCCGCATCGTTCCGGGAGCGGATGTGGGCACCGAGGGCCAAATCGATGATTGGGACGGGTCGCAAGCGGCCGTGCGAGGCAAGACGTTCGTCTATGTACTGCCGTGTGCCGGGGAGGATCTGACCAAGGTCGGTTTCACGCACGACCCGGTGCAACGATTCCGCAGCTTTCATCCCCGGTTCTTCGCCTTGTTCGATCTGGAACGGGGCATGCTGGTGGAGACCGGGCGCTTGCGCGACGCGCGCCGGGTGGAACGGCTGTTGATCGAGCGCTGGCCGGAGCACCGCGCCGCGGCGCCGCTGCTGGTATCGGAAGCGGCCGGCGGCCACACCGAGTGGTTCCGCGGGATAGCCGACCAGGCCGATGGATTGGTACGCCGGGTAGCCGAGCGCTATGGATATCCCTTGCACGCACCGCTGAGCGGCTGGTTGCGTGCCCGCTTTGCGGAACGTGCCGACCAGTTGTACGAATGGTCGCTGCGCATGCTGGACATGCTTGAATGGCAGGCGCTCAACCTGCCGCCGGAAGTCCAGGACGCGCGTCTTGCCGCGATGCTGGGCGATACGCTGGATGCTTGCCGCGCCGTCGGCATGGATATTGCGGCGTTGGTGCCGTCGCGCGTGATGGCGTGGCACGCAAAACGGCATGGTTAGCGACATGCTCACGCCTGGCCGATTACAGTTCAGGCTCCTGACCTTGCCAAAGGCGTCGCCGTGAAGCTTCCACGCCTGCCCCGATCCGCCTGGCTGCCGGCAGTCGTGGTGGTCGCGGTATTGATCGTGGTGCGCCTGGCCTTGCCGCAGGTGGTCCGCCACTATCTCAACCAACGTATCGCGCACATGGGGGCGTACCAAGGTTCGACATCCGACATCGATCTGCATCTGTGGCGCGGTGGCTATACCTTGGAGAACCTGCGTGTCGACAAGATCGGAGGGCGCCCGGGCGAGCCGTTCCTGATGGCGCCGCGCACCGAAGCATCGATGAGCTACATGGCGCTGCTGCACGGTCACCTGCGCGGCAAGATCGGTTTCTACAATGCCACCGTGAACTTCATTGACGGCAAGACCGCTGGCGAAAAGCAGACCGGCACCGGTGTCGACTGGAGCGAGAAATTGAACATACTCATTCCGGCGCAGCTCGACGAAATCCACGTGCACAACGGTACGGTGACGTTCCGCAATTTCGTTTCCAGTCCGCGCGTCGACCTGAAGATGACGGATGTCGAAAGCACGATGACCAATCTCGCCGCTTCACACCAGCGCGATGGCGCCCGCGTAGCGACGTTGCATATGACCGCGCACATCCTCGGCGACGCCGCGCTGGAGACCGATGCTTATTTCGACCCGGCGAACCATTTTGGCGATTTCGACTATCACATCCGCGCCACGCACATCCAGCTGGTGCGCGCCAATGACCTGGCGCGTGCTTATACCGGGCTGGATTTCGCCGCGGGTACCGGCGATTTCACGATGGAGCTGAAGGCAAAGGACGGCTATCTGCATGGCTACGCCCAGCCCATCTTCAACAACCTGCAACTATTCAGCTGGAAAAAGGACGTGGAGCAGGAGAAGAAAGGGCCGGTCAAGCTGCTGTACGAGGCCGCGGCCCAAGGGGTCGTGGATCTTTTGAAGAATCAGTCGAACGGTCAGTTCGCCACGCATGTACCGATCAGCGGCCGCATCGACGATCGGCAGCTCGATGCGCCACAAGCCATTCTCAATGTGCTGCGCAACGCTTTCATACAAGCGTACAAACCGCAGCTGGATCACCTGAAGCCGGCCTCCGAAGCGCCCGCCCAACATTGACCTTGCAGCGAGCCCGCACTGCGCTGCAGGGCGGGCCGGCAGCGTGCGCTTGCGCGGTGGCGGCTATGGCGCGGCGTTGACCGCTGCGCCGCGGCATGCCGGGCGCGCAAGGGAGGCGGAGCGAGGTCCGAGCCAAATCTCAGGGTTGCCCGGGTTTCAAGACAACCTTGGTCCATCCTTGCTTGCGCGCATCGAAATTCTTGTAACCCTCCGCTGCCTGCTCCAACGGCAATTCATGCGAGATGATCATCGAGGGTTTGGCCCGGTCGGCTTCGATCAGCTTGCAAAGCCGTCGGTTGTACGCTTTTACATTCGCCTGGCCGGTGCGAATTTTCTGTCCCTTGAACCAGAAGTGGCCAAAATCAAACGCCATCTGGCCCTTTTTCGCCAATTCGTCTTTCGCGCCGGGGTCCTCCGGAATGAAGACGCCTATGACGCCGATGCCGCCGGTGGCTTTTACCGTCTTGACCAGATTGTTCATGGTCAGATTGGGCACTTCATGCCCTTTCTGGTTGCAGCATTGATAGCCGGTGCACTCGCAGCCGCAATCGGCGCCCATGCCGTGGGTGAGTTCGAGAATCCGCTCCACGCCTTCCTGCTCGACATTGTCGACCGTGATGGCGCCGAGCTTGTCGGCGAGCGCGAGACGATCTTTGTGCGTATCGACCACGATGACCTTGCTGGCGCCACGGATCATGGCCGAATGCGCCGCCATCAAGCCTACCGGGCCAGCGCCATAGATGACGATCGTTTCGCCCGGTTGAAGCCCGGCCAGTTCGACCGCGTGATAACCGGTCGGGAAGATGTCGGCCAGCATCACATAGTCGTTTTCCTTGTCCTCGGCGTCGGGGGGAAGCACCAGGCAATTGAAATCGCCGAACGGAACGCGCAGGTATTCCGCCTGGCCGCCCTCATAAGGGCCCATGCCGGCAAAGCCATAGGCGCCTCCGGCCGTGCCGGGATTCACGGTCAGGCAGTAACCGGTCAGGCCGCGTTCGCAGTTCTCGCAAAATCCACAGGCAACGTTGAAAGGCAGGCAGATACGGTCGCCCACTTTGATGCGTTCGACGGCTTTGCCGACCTCGACCACTTCGCCGAGGTTCTCGTGTCCGAGAATACGGCCGCTTTCCATGTCGGTACGGCCTTCATACATATGCAGGTCGGAACCGCAGATGTTGGTGGATGTAATGCGCACCAGCACGTCGGTGGGCTTTTCGATTTTCGCATCGGGCACGTCAAGCACCGCTACGTCGCGTGGACCGTTATAAACGAGGGCTTTCATGTCAGGGCTGTCTCCTATCAGATGGGCTCGCCTGGTTCGCCGGTGGAGCGGCGCCGTAAAGCGTGGCGCGTGCCTGGCTGCTTGCCCGGACCGGCCATGGCACACGAAAACTACCGGACATACCGTCACAGGCACGGGTAGGCAGGGTGGTAATCAGGTGATGCCTTGGATCGGCATGCCGGCAACCCCAGATCCGTCCGATAGACGATGTTTTTCAGGAGGTGTCCCATGGCTATCGGTTGGGCCGGCGATGGCGCTGTGCAAGACCAGATCGACGCTACCGTCAACGACGCGGTGCAACGCGCGCGTTTGCAGCTCAAGCACGGTCCCGGGCGAACGCACTGCGAAGAGTGCGACGCGCCGATTCCCGCCGCGCGGCGCAAGGCCGTACCAGGCGTGTGCCTGTGTGTAAATTGCCAGCAGGCTCACGATGCGGGGCGCGGCGCCAGCCTCTACAACCGACGCGGCAGCAAGGATAGCCAGTTACGTTGATGGCGGTCTGCGCGCGATACGTAGACCGTAACGAGAAATATCGCGCTGAATAAGCGCACTTGCTTCCCGGCGTGGCATTTGCGCGAGAGCAGCCGCGTCCTGCGCAGGGAGATATGCGGGACTCGAAAGATAGTGGTGCCCTGAGCCGGAACGGCAACCTTCCAGTTGTCATGGCTTATCCAGGCGCCATGCCAATCAAGCAAGCCTTATGGGACTACTCGTCCGGGATGTTCCACACCCATGTCCCTCTTTGCGTCCTGGTCTATTTCCTCCGCTCCCTGTTTGGTCTTCCGGTTGCGTTCTTTCTGCAGGGTATGGTCCATGTCAGCGACGCCGGACTCGTTGCGATCGCCGGATTCATGCTTGCTGGAATCGCTTTGTTTTTGCACTGTCGTCACCTTAGGCCGCCGGCATGGCGACGACCTAAACGTTACGCAAGGGCAGCTGTCCATGGCGGCTAGGGGCAGTGAACAAGCTCATCTACAATGCCATGCGCCGTCTGGTTAAACATATCGAAGACAGAGCGATACAAGGCTTGGTGATAGGCTTTGCCCATCGCCATAAACCTGAGGAGCCGTCCATGGAAGTCAGCTTCACTAACTGGGGTGAGGCAGTCGCGTTCCTTTCCGAGCGGACCGACATCGCGCTGGAGGGGTTGATGGCGTTGAGCGCGCAGCAGATGGTGGACCAGCAAGTGATTGCGGCGCTCCTTTCGTCTCATTCCCACCTGCGTGCCGCAGCTGACGCATGGCGAAAGATGGCCTCGGCCACGCTGCCCATTACCCACGTGCGAAGCCTGCAGAACGACCAGCCCGAGTCGGTGCGCGAGGCCTATTCGGAGCGCATGGCGTATTGGGAAGAAATCTTTCGCCGGGCCATTCCCGAGAACGAATAGGGGCAAAACGCCGGCATTCCCGGATCAGGGGGTGCATGCGGCAGGGCGGCGTGCAACCATATGCGCGCTGTTTTTTCCCCCTTGCCGCAGGCCTGCCGATGCGCCCTTCATTCCGACGCCTGCTGGCGTCCGCCCTGTTGTTTTTCGCCGCGCATGCTGCGCTGGCGCAAACGCCCCAGACGGTTCAACTGCAAAACCTTACCTGGACCGAACTGCGCGACCAGGTCCGCGCCGGCAGAACCACGGTGATCATTCCCATCGGTGGTACCGAGCAAAGCGGGCCCTATGTCGCGGTGGGCAAGCACAATGTGCGCGCGGCCTATCTCGCCGACAAGATCGCGCGGCAGTTGGGCAACGCGCTGGTCGCGCCGGTGGTGGCCTACGTGCCGGAAGGCGGCTACGACCCGCCGACGTCGCACATGCGTTTTCCGGGCACCATCACGATCCCGGGCGACGTGTTCGAGAAAATGCTGGAATCGGCGGCCAACAGCTTTGCGGTCCATGGCTTTCGCAACATCGTGTTTCTCGGCGACCACGGCGGTTACCAGAACGACTTGAAGCTTGTGGTGGCGCATCTCAACAAGAGTTGGGCCGGCACGAAGACGCGCGCCTTCCTGCCACCGGAGTACTACCAGGCTTCGTCGGAAGGTTATGCGCAGATCCTGCGCCAGCGCGGTTTCCGCGACGATGAAATCGGCACGCACGCCGGCCTGGCCGATACCTCGCTGCAACTCGCCGTCGCGCCGCAGATGGTGCGGCTCGGCCCATTGCGCAGCAGCGCAAAACTGGGCGCGGCCGATGGCGTCTATGGCGGCGACCCGCGCCGCTCCAGCGCGGAACTGGGCCAACTGGGCGTGGATGCTATAGTTTCGCGCACGGTCGAGGCCATCCGGAAAGATACAGCGGGGCGCTGACCTCTTGCCGGACCGGAAACTTTTGTTGCCCTCCTCACTACGGGAATCTTGCTGTGAAATTTGATCGTTTCGGGCGTCTTGCCCTGCATGCCGGCGCCATCCTCGCCGGCCTGTGCGTTAACGCCGTTGCCATGGCGCAAACGGTAACCACCGTTCCCGGCATGCCGCCGGTAACCAATCCCAAGAACATGTATAGCGACGCCGGCTTCAATATGTTCAGCCCGGCCGTGGCTGGTGCGTTGCCGCGCATCTATGTGCCGAACCTGCGCTCGGACAACGTCTACGTCATCGATCCGAAGACCTTCAAGGTGGTCGACAAATTCCCGGTTGGCCACAGTCCGCAGCATGTGGTGCCGTCATGGGACTTGCAGACGTTGTGGGTGACCAACAACGCCGAAGGCCGCACCGACGGCAGCCTCACCCCGATCGACCCGAAGACCGGCAGGCCGGGCAAGGCCGTGCTGGTGGACGACCCGTACAACATGTACTTCACGCCGAACGGCAAGGAAGCCATCGTGGTGGCCGAAGCGCATGCGCGACTGGATTTCCGCGACGCGCACAGCATGGCGCTGAAGTCGAGCCTGCAGGTGCCCGAATGCAAGGGCATCAATCACGCCGACTTTTCGATCGACGGTCGCTACGCCATCTTTACCTGCGAATTCGGCGGCAAGGTGGCGAAGATCGACATGGTCCACCAGAAGGTGGTGGGCTACCTGGAGCTGCATAAGGGCGGCATGCCGCAGGACATCCGCGTCTCGCCCGACGGCAAGGTGTTCTATGTCGCGGACATGATGGCCAACGGCGTGTACCTGCTCGACGGCGACAGCTTCAAGCAGATCGGTTTCATCAAGACAGGCATCGGCACGCACGGCATGTATCCCAGCCGCGACGGCACCAGGCTCTATGTTGCCAACCGCGGCTCGAACAAGGTGCATGGTCCGCGCAACGGCCCGGGCAGCGTGTCGGTAATCGATTTCGCTACGCGCAAAGTCGTTGCCAATTGGCCGATTCCCGGCGGCGGCAGCCCCGACATGGGCAATGTCACCGCCGACGGCAAATGGCTGTGGCTATCGGGCCGCTTCGACGACGTGGTCTATGCGTTCGATACCGCCACCGGCAAGGTGAAGATCGTCAAGGTCGGCATGGAGCCGCATGGCCTGGCGGTATGGCCGCAGCCCGGCCGTTACTCGCTGGGTCACACCGGCATCATGCGCTGATCGGATACGTCGAACGAATGGAAGCGGGAAGGCCGTCGCATCGACAGCCTTCCTTTTTTTATGCTGCGGTCGCTAGTGCGGCTAGTGCAGGGAAGTAGCAAGGGCATCCAGCGATGTGGATGCCGGCAGGGTTACAACTGCACGACGTCGAAATGTACGTCGGGCGGGATGTCCGCGTCGTAATCCACATCCGCGCGGGCGAAACCGAACAGGCGCAGGAAGTCATGCTTGTAGCCGGCGTAGTCGGTCAGCTGCGACAGGTTTTCGGTGGTGACCTGTGGCCATAGCGCCTTGCAGGCCTGCTGCACGTCGTCGCGCAGTTCCCAATCGTCCAGGCGCAGGCGGCCCTCGCCGTCGGTGGCCGGAGCCGCCTGGTCCTGGCGGTACAGGAAATCGTGGAACAGCCGGTTGATCTGTTCGATGGTGCCTTCGTGGATGCCTTTCTCCTTCATGATGCGGAACACCATGGAGACGTACAGCGGGATCACCGGAATGGCCGAGCTGGCCTGGGTCACCACCGATTTCATCACGCCCACATACGCCTGCAGGCCCTGGGCGGCATGGCGCGTACGCAGTTCGCGCGCGGTGTTGTCCAGGTGCTGCTTGGCCCGGCCCAGCGTGCCGTGCCAGTAGATCGGCCAGGTGATTTCCGTGCCGACGTAGCTGTAGGCCACGGTGGTGGCGTGCTCGGCCAGCACGCCGGCCTTGCTCAGCGCATCGATCCACAGGGCCCAGTCTTCGCCACCCATCACCTTGACCGTATCGGCGATCTCCTGCTCGGTCGCCGGCTCGACCGATACCTGCACCACGGTATCGCGATTGGTATCCACCGAAGACGCGGTGAAGGTGTTGCCGATCGTCTTCAGCGCGGAGCGCACCGTTTCACCCGTGTCCGGCAACTTGCGCACGGGCGAAGCCAGCGAATAGACCACCAGGTCGATCGGGCCGCCCATCTCGTTCTTGATCAGTTCGATCGCGCGATCGCGCGTTTCGTTGGCGAATGCGTCGCCATTGATGGACTTGCTGTACAGGCCGGCCTGCTTGGCGAGCTTGTCGAAGGCGGCGGAGTTATACCAGCCGGCCGTGCCGGGCTTGCTTTCGCTGGAGGGCTTTTCGAAAAACACGCCCAGCGTCGCGGCGCCGTAACCGAAGGCCGCGGTAATGCGCGAGGCCAGTCCATACCCGGTGGAAGCGCCGATCACCAGCACCCGCCTGGGACCGGCGGCCGGCGTGCCGCTGGCCCTGGTGATGCCGATCTGTTCGGCCACGTTTTTTTCGCAGCCGGCCGGATGCGCTGTGATGCAGATAAAGCCACGAACCTTGGGATGGATGATCACGAAAAACCCTCATGCGAGCAGGTCCGCCATTCTAATCGGCGAAACGACCATGCGCCGCCGCAGGGAACCGCAGCCAGACCGGAACAGTGCACATTCCCTTGACGCGATCCGCACCCGCCGTTCGGGTCCGCTGCGCCATGCTGCGAGCCTGTGCAAGCCTGACGGCGGAGGAAGACCAGCATGCATGCCCCGAAAAAACCCAGCGATTCGCAGGACGCGGAGCGCCAAGACCCCAACACACAGCCCGATCCCAAGCATCGGCGAGGCCCGCCGCAACGGCTGGAAGATACCGATGCCAGCGGGGATGCGCTGAACGATACGGGCGAAGATAACCACCGCCACAAGCACGAAGATTGAGCCGCTTTAAGCGCAAGCTGGCGGTGGCGAGGTTATGGCGGGGCGGGTTTGACCATCCCGCTCCTCGCCGGCAGCGGGACGGTATGTGCTGCATCAGACAAACATGCCGCCCGACGCTTCGATGCGCTGGCCGTTGATCCAGCCGCAGTCCTTCGACAGCAACGCGGCGACCACGCCGCCGATATCGTCCGGCAAGCCAGCGCGGCCCAATGCTGTTTGCGACGCGACGAACGCATTCAAGTCCGCGTTGTCGCGCACCACGCCGCCGCCGAAATCGGTTTCGATCGCACCGGGCGCCAGGGTGTTGACGGCAATCTTGCGTGGGCCCAGTTCCTTGGCGAGATAGCGGGTGAGTACCTCGATCGCGCCTTTCATCGAGGCATACGCGGCATGGCCGGGCAGGGCGAAGCGGGCGAGGCCGCTGGAGATATTCAGAATGCGGCCGCCGTCAGCGATCAGTGGCAACAGGGCCTGGGTCAGGAAGAACACGCCCTTGAAATGCACATGCATCAGTTCGTCGAATTGCGCCTCGGTCGTGTCGGCAAACCCGACATGGATGCCGATGCCGGCATTGTTGACCAGGTAGTCGACCTGGCTGCGCTGCCATTGTTGTTGCAGCGCTTCGTGCAACTGTGCGGCGAACTGCTTGAAGGTCGACACGTTGCCGGCGTCCAACGGCAAGATGGCGGCGCGGCGGCCGAGCTTTCGGACTGCCTCGGCCACCGCCTGCGCTTCGGCCTCGCTGGAGCGATAGGTCAGTACCACGTCAGTGCCGTGTTCGGCCAGTTTCAAGGCCATGCTTTTGCCCAGTCCACGGCTGCCGCCGGTGATCAGGGCGATCGGGGTTGGTGTGTTCATGGTGCGCTCCATCGTTGGGGAATCGATAGCGGCCAGCATATTGGTCTGTACATGCCGCATAAACCGCCGGATCATGACTGCTGTGTTCGTAAGAGACGAACAATTGCACGACGCGAAGGTGAGCCATGAACCGGATCGAAGCCATGCAAATTTTCGTGCGGGTAGCGGAGCTGGCCAGCTTCACCAAGGCTGCCGATAGCCTGGGCTTGCCCAAGGCCAGTACCTCCAGCGCCGTGCAGCAATTGGAGGCGCAGCTCGGCACGCAACTGCTGCACCGGACTACCCGCAAAGTGCAGATGACGCAGGACGGCCAGCGTTTCTACGAGCGAAGCAAGGACCTGCTCGCGGACATGGACGAATTGAACAGCATGTTCCGGCAGGCGCCGCAGTTATTGAGCGGCAGGCTGCGCGTGGATATGAACAGCGGCGTGGCAAGGCGCGTCATGCCACGCCTGCCGCAATTCCTGCGCGCGCATCCGGGCCTCGAAGTGCAGCTCAGCTGCACCGATCGCCGCGTAGATGTAGTGGGCGAAGGCTTCGACTGCGTCGTGCGCGTCGGCACGCTGGATGATTCCAGCCTGGTGGTGCGGCCATTGGGCCTGTTCCCCGTCATCAACTGTGCCAGTCCGGCGTACCTCGCCGAGCATGGCGTGCCGGAAACGCTCGACGATCTTGCCGGTCACAAGCTGATCCATTATGTATCGACGCTGGGCCAGCGGCCGTCGGGATTCGAATACCTGGAAGGCGCCGAGTGCCGTTACGTGCCGATGCAGAGCTTACTCACCGTCAATAGCATTGATGCTTACGAAACCGGATGCGTAGCCGGGCTAGGCATCATCCAAGTGCCGCGCGCAGGCGTGCTGAACCTGATCGAGGCAGGGCAACTGGTGGAAGTACTGCCGCAGTACCGCGCGGAGCCGATGCCGGCATCGCTGCTTTACGCGCAGCGGCGCAATGTATCGACACGGGTGCAGGTGTTCATGGATTGGCTGGCGGATACCCTGAAACCCTACCTTGATCAGGCATGAGCCGGAGCGATGTGCGACGGAAAACGTCACACTGGACGGATATGGTGATGCGCACACCAAACTGGCATGACGCTGCATGCATGGTCGATGTGGCGAAATGCAGACTACTTTCGAAGGGAGCACGATATGTCCGCAACCGGCGCCAATCCGTTATCGGCCATCAACCACATCGTTGTGCTGATGCTGGAGAATCGCTCGTTCGACCATATGCTCGGATTCCTCTACACCGATGCCGGCAATGTGTCGCCCTCGGGTCAACCGTTCGACGGGCTGACCGGCAAGGAATCGAATCCCGGTGCCGATGGCACGCAGGCGGTGAGCGTATCCAAGATCCAGGTGGCGACGAGCAGCACGTATTTCATGCCCGGCGCCGATCCGGGCGAGGGATATACCGCCACCAATGCCCAGTTGTTCGGCAGCACTACGGCACCGGTGCCGCCGGCGGCCACCAACCAGGGATTCGTCAGCGATTTCTCCTACACCTTGAGTTGGGAGTCCAAGGAAAAAAATTCGGTGCTGCCCGGCACGGTCGCCAATGACATCATGGGCATGCATACGCCCGAAACGTTGCCGGTGCTGTCCGCGCTTGCGCGCGGTTTTGCGGTGTGCGACGGCTGGTTCGGCTCGGTGCCGACAGAAACGTTGCCCAATCGCGCCTTCGTCCACGCGGCTACGTCGCAAGGCCATATGGATGACAAGACCAAGACCTTCACCTCGGCCACCATCTACACCGCGCTGAGCAAACAGAACATCAGCTGGAAAATCTACGGCTACGATGCCGATCCGCTGACACGCCACACCTTCACCGAGCTGACCTCGCTTGCGGATGCCTATTTTGGCGAGTTCAAGGATTTCCAGGCCGATGCGGCCAGCGGATCGCTGCCTTCGTATGCTTTCCTCGAACCGAGCTGGGGATCGAAGGGCAACAGCCAGCATCCGAATTACGATGTATCGCTCGGCGAGCAATACATCCAGGACGTGTATGTCGCCTTGCGCAACAGCCCGTTGTGGAACGAAACCTTGTTGATCGTTACCTACGACGAGCATGGCGGTTGCTACGATCATGTCGCGCCGCCGACCAGTGCGATACCGCCCGATACGTCGGCGGGCGAATACGGATTCGACTTCAAGCGCTTCGGTCCGCGCGTTCCCACCTTGCTGATCTCGCCGCGGATTCCGGCCGGCACGGTGTTGCGCGTGCCGGCAGGCTCGATGCCATTCGATCACACCTCGATTCTCAAGACGGTCGAACGGCGCTGGAATGTGCCGGCGCTGACGGCCCGTGATGCTGCCGCTCCGGACGTTGGCGCGGCTTTGAGCCTGAATACGCCACGCACGGATGATCCGTTGGCGGGGGTAACCGCGCCGGTCTCTACAGGCGCCAATCCCGCCGCAAACCAACCCTCGCACCTGCAGGAAGTCTATGCCGAACTGGTCGCGCGCCTGCCGGTGCCGGATGCGGGACAGGACACGCAACGCCAGCCTCCGCTGCAAAACGGCGACGATTACGACCGTTACATCAAGGAGCGGCTGGCGGCGTGGAAGGCCAGCCGCAGGATGGCGAAACCATAGGCCCGGTTGGTGCGCGTCGTCGCACGGCTTTCCCCGCCACGGCTAAAGCCCGTTCCCGGCAGCGCGAAAGGTCACTACCAGTACATCGCGGTGTGCCGGCTCGTCGGCGACGAGCGGCGTTACCGGCGTGACACCATGGAACACGCGCGGATCATGGATCAATGCCGCGTCGAACGGATGGGTCAGCGTGAAATCGCCCAACGGTTTTCCGTCCGGCGTATGGATGGTGGTGGTGCCGCTGGCGATGTTGTGCCGATCCACCAGTAACACCAGTACGAAATCCACGCCATCGCGGTGGCTGCCCTCGGGCGTGGGTTCGCCGGCCGTACCGCTGCTCGCTTCGATGCGGAATTGATGTACTTCCACATGCCACTGCGTGATGCCAGGCGACAGCGCGCCGAAGAAGCCGTGGCAGAACCCGAGGATGGAGCGCAAGCTGGCGCCGTTCGCCACGGCCGGTTCGATCGGCTCGAACCAGCGCTGGATATCGCCTTGCAGTGCGTTGTAATGCAGCGACTGATAATGCGCCTGATGCGCGGCAAGTTCGACCGGACCTTGGGCGCGGGCCATGAATGTTGCGTGCCGGCGCCGGCGGAAGCGCCCTTTTGCCGCGAGATAAGCATCCGGGCCAAGCCGGTTCCAGCTCGCGGCAAAGGCGGGCCAGTCAGTCAATTCCCCGGCGGATTCCAGCAGCGGCTGCATGATATCCGCGGTGGCGAATGAAAAACCGTCGTGTCGCACGGCATCGAGCAGCGCGGCAGCCGGCGAAGGGGATGGGGTGTGCATGGCGGGATTATAGACGCTGGTGCCGGGGGCTGGATTTGCCGTGCGGATCGCAGCCGTCTGGTGACGCCCTGGTGCGGCTCCCTGGGCGATCGAACGCTGCAATGGCGCGCGCAGCATCGCTGTCGATCGGCAAGGTGCCAGGCATCGTTATCGGAAAGGATGTGCATTGCCGATCGATGGCTCGGCGCACATCGGGATTCGCCATCTTGTGCTGCCTTGCGCTTGCGAAGAGTGCACCAGCATAAAAAAAGCAGAGGCACGGGCCTCTGCTTTTTTGCGGATAGATCGCAAAGTTCAGGTGCTGGGCGCAGAGGCCGTCGAGGACGCGCTGGCCGGCTTGCTGCCCTTGTGCCCACGGGCGCTCGGGTGATGCATCGGCCGGTTCCGGAACAGGTCGTCGGCGGTCTGTTTCTGTTCCGGCGACAGTGCTGCGTACAAGGTACTGAAGGCGGATGAAAGCTTCTGCATGTTGTCCGCATGCAGCTGCGCCAATTCCGCATAGGATTTCATCACTTCGTCGGCATTCATGGCCGACATTTTCTGTGCGCGTTCCTTGAATGCTTCACCGGTCTTCTGCGCGTTGTCGCGCATGGCCTGGGCGTATGCGTCCCATTGGCTCGATTGCGCGTCGGTGATGCCAAGCTTCGTATGCAGGCTGGTGATCTGCTGTTCCACTTCGTCCGCGCGCCGCTGCGCGTGGGTTTTCGTGGCGGCTGGCGCGGTGGATGCAGGCATCGCCGAGGCTGGCGCCGTGCTCTGGGCGATGGAGGCGCCGGCGAACATGGCAAGCGACAGCGCGAGAGGTAGGGCAGCCTTGCGTATAAGGTTTTTCATGAGATGAAAACTCCGATTCCGATTCATGAGTACGGGCCGAGGACACCGACCGGGCGTGGTGGCTGGACGCGCGGGGTGCTCGCTATCACTGCGGCGGATAGCCGTTGCTGTAATAGACCACGCCAGGCGGTGGCGGCGGAGGCGGTGCGGGTTGTACGTACACTGCGCCAGGCGGCGGCTGCGCGGCGGCCGAATTTGCAATGGCTGCGCCCGCCACGACGCCTAGCAGTCCGGCCGCGATGGCCACGCCGGCGTTGTTGCCGCCGCGATGGCCGCGATCCCAGCGCGGCGGCGGAGGCGGTGGACGGTGATAGCCATGGCCGGGACGGTTGTAACGCTGTGCCTGCGCCGGCATCGCAGGGGCCACCATGGCAAGTGCGATGGCTACGGCGGCAATCTGCCGGTACAACGGAATGGGGGAGCTGCGAGTCATCGATCTATCCTCCTCGCTATGCGGCGTTGGTCGCGTGCATCGAGCCAGCATCGGATGCCCGCGGGATGGAAATCCATAGGGCGATAGGGCGGCGCTACAACCTCTGGCACGTCACCGCGCATCGTCGTGCTGGGAGTCTATGACAAATCGCGCGAGGGTTTGTCCGGCAAGGTACATGGTGTGGGGATCGGTTCATCTAGCGCTTATCGCCATATGCTCGCCTTCGCGGGTATTGCGCTGCGGCACCGCATCGTGGATGAGAGGGGAATCTCCATGCCGGTCACTATGGTTCGCGAAGACGCCAATGACGCGGATCGGAAGCATCATGGACTGAACACCAGCACCAGGAATACCACGAACAGCGAAAGGTGCACCGCGCCTTCCAGCATCGTGGTGCGTGAATTGGAAAAGGTGATCGAGCTGAGGATCAGCGTCGCGATCAGCATCACGATGCTGGAAGGCGGCAGGCCGAGCAGTACGGATCGGCCCGTATACAGGCTGATGGCGAGCACCGCCGGAACGGTCAGCCCAAGCGTGGAGGTGACCGCGCCAAGGCACAGGTTGATGGCGCGGGTCAGGCGATCGGCGCGGATCGCAATCAGGGCGGAAATGCCTTCCGGAGCGAATACCAGCATGGCGATCACGATGCCGCCGAGCGCCGTCGGCGCGCCGGTGGCGGCGATGCCGTAGTCGAGGATCTTGGCCAGGCTCTTGGACAGAATGACGATCGGCAGGATGTTCGCCAGCAACAACAGGAAATGCAGCGCAAGCGCTTTCTTGTCGATCGCCGCCGGACGGTGGTGCTCCATCTCCTTGGCATCGATCGGCTGTGCATCCGGCGCCACGAAGTAACCGCGATGCCGTCCGGTTTGCAGCCAGAGAAAGATGCCATAAAGGCCGATGGTCAGGAGCGAAAACATCACTGCCTGGGTGGGTGTAAGCGAGCCGTCGCGGGTGGAGATGGTGAAATCGGGCAATACCAGCGCGATGATGGTCAACGGGATGATCACCGACAGGTAGGCCGACGCGCCTTTCAAATTATAAGTCTGCTCGTAATGCCGGATGCCGCCCATCAGCAGGCCCAGTCCGACCACGCCGTTGAGCACGATCATCAGCACCGCGTACATCGTGTCGCGCGCCAACGTGGCGTTGTCGTGCGAGCCAAGCATCACGGCCGAGATAAGCACTACCTCGATCACCACGATGGACAAGGTAAGCACCAGCGTGCCGAGCGGTTCACCCAGCATCTCGGCCAGTGTTTCGGCCTCGTGCACCACGCCGAAGGCCACCCACACGATGGCGAAGAACAGCCACACGAACAGGCCGAGCGCCATGGCATGGTGAGCGAGGCTGCCCATCCATCCCGGTCCGAATATCAGGAAAAGCGCTACCGTGAGCCAGCCGATGAAAGGCCGTACCGTGGTCATGGGTATCCGCATGGTGATCCTTACCTGTTTTCCGCCCGTGCATCGGGCTGGTTGATAGTAAGCGCTTCGGTCGTGCCAAGGCGAACCCGCGCCGCATAAGCGGTGCCGGCTTTGATTCGCTTGCGCTGCGGATCAGGGCTCCCGGCCCGGTAATCTGCCGGGTCACCAGTCGAGCCGGTTTCATGCATCGATGGCGATGGCTCGGGCCTGTTCGCAAGACAAGCGCCGCCAGGCAGCTTCGCGCGGAGCGTCCATGGGCATTTGTCGCATCCGGTGGACAAGTTCGATATGCAACCCCCGAACACGAGATAGTGGCGCCCGATGCCATGGGCCGAGGTTGTTGTTGATGCTGCAAACCTTGTTTCCCATTGAACGGCTGGCGTCCGTGCTGCACGGCATGTTCGGGATATCGTCGATGACGCGCTCATGGTAGGGCGGTGCGCAAAGCAGCGAGGCTGTTTACCAGTCATGTGTGGCGACTCGTGCAGGGTGCGCCTAAGCGCTGATGCAGATAGCGCCCGCCAGCGGGAAGTGCTCGCCGCGTTTTTTACCGCATGTGTCCTTTGATTTTTTTGCTACCGGCCTGCTCAATCCGGATGTGTTACTGGTTGCCGATGCTGTTGCCGCGCAGGCACGGATGCGCCAATGCCCACAGCGGAATCACGCAGTGCGAAAGCAATGGCCGGGATGTTCTCCCGGACGCGCCAAGGGCGTGCAACTGGCACCTATCGATGGCGTTGCAGGCGCGCTGTGCATCGGGGCATTGCCGCGCGTTAGTTTTGCTTCCAGGTCGAGGCAGGAAAATGATGCAGATCGAACGGTCGCCGACCCGGCGCGCATCCGGCAATTGGATGTAGTGCTAATGGATACTTGAGCGCAGCCATGACACATGCCGCGGCAGCAGGCTGCCAGCCGTGCGATGCCGGACGGTCAACCTGTCCCCCTTCGACCTGTCACCGTTATGCGCTTGTTTCGCCACGGATTCAGTCGTCGCGGCAGGGTCGAATCAGCTCTTTCATCACGGTTTTTATACTCATGCGCGGTATACGCTTTCACCACGCCGCCTTCATGTCGGGCGGCTGGGAAACAACGTGTAGAGCGCTGTCGAATGCGCAAGCGGGACTGGTGAAAGGCTGCGGAGTGCGCCGATGGTCCGTGTAAGACGAAACGGCACCGGCTACCTATGTAATCCCGGACGCAGCTGCTTTGAATGACTGGGGTATCGGGAGTTGGTCCGCCCCAGGGCGATAGTCGCTTCAATTCAACCCATCCAGATTCGAACAACGTGCGAAGTTGGGCGTGAAACGGTCGCGTATCCTGCTAGCAGCACCCTTGCCGACCGCGTCCAGCATCGCCGCATGGAGGCTACACGATGCCACGATTGCCACGGTTCGATATTGCCAATGTCCCGCAACACGTGATCCAGCGCGGGCATGGAGGCAACCCTTGTTTTTTTGCTGCGATGGATTACCGCTGCTATCTCACGCAGTTGTTGCATGCAAGCCGGCGCTGGGAATGTTCCGTGCATGCTTACGTGCTGATGAGTAATCACGTACACCTGCTGGTGACGCCTTCGCGCCTCGGTGCCATGGCCAACATGATGCAGGCGATCGGGCGCAACTACGTCAGCTATTTCAATGCCACCTACCACCGTTCCGGCACGTTGTGGGAGGGGCGCTACAAATCCTGCCTGATCGATGCCGATTACTTGCTCACTTGCCAGCGCTACATCGAGCTCAATCCGGTCCGCGCTGGTTTGACAGGCGAGCCCTCGGGCTATCCGTGGTCGAGCTACGGCAGCAACGCGCTGGGCGATGCCGATCCGGTGGTGGTGCCGCACATGGAATATGCGGCGCTGGGATCGAGCCCGGACGAACGCATGCGTGCCTACCGCCAGCAATTCCTGGTAGACATCGGGCCGGAAGTGCTTACGGAAATACGTGCCTACATCCAGCAACAGCGCGCGCTGGGATCCCCCTCCTTCCAGGCGCGGGTTGAAACCATGCTGGGTCGCTACGCCAGGACCAGGCCGGCTCATCGTCCCCGACGGACCCCGGAAGCGGTGGCGCAAGATTCCTAGCCGCAGCGGCGTTGCTGTCTCAATGACCAGCTGCCCCGTGCGATGAGCGACGGTACTCAGACGGGTTCGAAGCAGCCGGTGCGCAGGCATGACGCTTGCGCACCGCAAGGCTTGCACCGCAGCGTTGCCGGGTCTGGCAGAATCGGTCCAATTTCTCCAGGGGTCCTCAGGAAATGCGGGATGCATCTATACCGGCCAATTCGCCGGGCCGAGTCTTGTTTGCCAGTTTGATCGGCACCACCATCGAGTTCTTCGATTTCTACATCTATGCCACCGCCGCGGTGCTGGTTTTCCCCAGGCTGTTCTTCCCGGCCGGCGACGCGGCTTCGGCAACCCTGCAATCGTTCGCGACGTTCGCGCTGGCGTTTATTGCGCGGCCGATCGGCTCGGCCGTGTTCGGGCACTTCGGCGATCGCATCGGCCGCAAGGCAACCCTGGTCGCGGCGTTGCTTACGATGGGTTTGTCCACGGTCGCCATCGGGCTGTTGCCCACCTATGCGCACATCGGCCTGATCGCGCCTTTGCTGCTGGCGTTGTGCCGCCTCGGGCAAGGCCTGGGGCTTGGCGGCGAGTGGGGCGGTGCGGTGCTGCTGGCCACCGAGAATGCGCCAGCTGGAAAACAAGCCTGGTACGGCATGTTCCCGCAACTCGGCGCCCCGATCGGATTCTTGCTGGCGACGGGCTTGTTCCTGTGGCTGACCCAGGCGATGGGCGATACGGCGTTTTTTGCGTGGGGATGGCGCGTGCCGTTCCTGGCCAGCTCCGCGTTGGTGGTGATCGGCCTGTGGATGCGCCTGCGCCTTACGGAAACGCCAGCCTTTGCACGTGCCATGGCCCGGCACGAACGGGTAAAGCTGCCCATGCTCAGCGTGTTTGCGCAACATCCGCGTGCACTGCTATCGGGTACTTTCGCGGCGCTGGCGACGTTCGTGATTTTCTACCTGATGACCGTGTTCGCGTTGAGTTGGGCGACCTCCCGGCTCGCTTATCCGCGCGAAGAGTTCCTGATCGTGCAGATGGTCGGTGTGCTGTGCTTCGCCGCATTCATTCCCGTTTCGGCATGGCTGGCCGACCGCCGCGGTGGTCGTTTCACGATGATGCTCGCGACCGTGCTGATTTTCCTTTTCGGCATCGCCTACGCGCCGCTGTTCGCGCACAGCGGGCTGCTTTTCATGGTGATCGGCATGTGCGTGGTGGGGATTACCTATGGACCGCTGGGAACCGTTCTGGCGCAGATGTTTCCTACCGCCGTGCGGTATACCGGCGCTTCGCTCGCTTTCAATCTGGCCGGTATTTTCGGCGCCTCGCTGGCGCCTTACCTTGCCACCTGGCTGGCCAAGACCTACGGGTTGGCCTATGTGGGCTATTACCTGTCGGCCGCCGCGCTGTTGACCATGCTGGCATTGTTGCTAAAGCCGCGCGACGCGATCTGAGCGATAACGCAGGAGGGGATCCGCAGGCGTGCTTGCGGCTCCTTTATGTATTGCGTTCCTGCGCTGTCTGCTGTCGCGCCCTCAGGTGTGCGCGGCTGTACGTGGGCGATGATGCATGGGGGGCGGCGAGGCCGGTGCCCTGAAGGGGAGGATGCCGGCATGGACCGGCAGTTGCGCATCGCCAAGCATGGCGAGCAGCGTTTCGCCGTAGATCAGCTCGAAGGGCTTGCCGGCCACGAACTTCCATGCGTCCTCGGAATAATCGCCGCAGGCAACGATTTTTACGGCAGCAGCATGATGGAATTTCATCAGGCTGTGCATCTCGCGCACATCTTTCACGTCGACGTTGCGGTTACGCCAGTGCCGGCATTGAACCAAGGTCGTTGCGCCATGCTTGTGTACGATCAGGTCCAGGCCGTTATCGATATCGGCAGGCCCGGCGCGTTCCACGGCAAAACCGCGATAGCGGAAGGCCTGCGCGACCTGATTTTCGAACGTGCGCCAGTGCATTCGGCATAGCCGGGCGAGTCCGTCCTGGACCAGCAGCCGATGCATGCGCTTGCGATAGTCCAGACAGGATGCGAAAGCGCAGGCCCAGCACGCGATCAGCGCCAGCCAGAGCAGCAGCATATACACATCGCTGTGTCGCCCGCGGCCATAGTGAACACCCAGATAAGCGCTCAAGCCGAGCAGGATGCCGGCGGGCCAGTGCACCGCGGCGAGATGCCCGATGCGATGTGTTCCGTGCTTCGCCATCAACTCCCCCGAGCTGTGAACGTTGCTTTCGAACTGCGACTCGACCTTAGCGCGGACGATTCGAGACTTCAGCGTGCACTGCGGCATTCGGCCGCAGCGCCGTTCTGCCGCGTATAAACGCTCAATCCAGGCGTTCAGGGATATTGATTTGCTGCGATGCGGCGACGATTTATGGCGGCGCGGAGCATTTGGATGACAAGGGTTCGTCAAATTTTCCTATTAATTCACACAACCCGCGCCTTCAGGCCCCAGGGTAAAGGTTGACGGAATGCTGGCCTGCTCGTCGGTTGGCAGGCCGTGCAGCCGTATCGCTCGTTACAGCTTCTTCACGTGGCTAGCCAAACCATGCTCGCTGCAGTTCGACGGATCACCCCCCATGACACACAAGGCGCATAACAAGGTTTCGAATGTCCGGGTCGACTGGAGCGATCCGGAGCTGTCCTCGCTTCTGCTTCGGAGCGAGACGTGGAAGCTCGACAACCGCGGCGGGTTTTCACCACAGGAAGTGCAGGTTTATTTTGGCTGGAGCGGCACGATCGGGCGATCCGCCAGTTTAGTGTGGGAGCGCGATAAATCCGTGGTGCTGGCGACGGACTTCCCGATCGGGCAAGGCGAGCAAGTGCGTGTGGACAAGCATCTGGGCGACCGCATCCGAACGCTGTGGGGCACGGTGGTGGAGGGGCGCGAGGGAGCGCGTGAAGACGATCGCAAGAAGGGTATTCGCCTGTACTGGCTGCATATTCGCTAAGGCCTGTTCACGCCGCTGGCGTGGCCCGGCCAACGAGGACGTGTACGTCCGACGATGCCACCTGCGGCAAACAGGCTTTGTGCTTCGGGCTAGCGTTGCATGGCCGCCGTGCGGCAGCGCAACGTTTTGCCTTATGGGCAGTTCCCAGGCAAGCCGCATCCAGTCTAAAGAAAGCGCTCGCCGTGCCGATAAGGCGCTTTAAGGGCGCGAGCCATCCACAAACCTGGGTTTCCCATATTCCGGTCCCGGCCAGCGCATGGCGAACCAGCTCGGATAGCTGGCGCGACTCGCGCTTGCAGCGCAGGCAGGGATAGCGCGGTGCAGGAAGCGAGCGATGCTGCCGTCGATTGGATGCATAACCGCATGAGCCATTTCAAACCCAACTCGAAGTTGCCGGGCAACCAGGTGGACTGGAGCGATCCGCGCCTGGAATCGCTGCTGCGCAAAACGGACAGTTGGAAACTCGACAATCGGGGCGGTTTTGCCGCGCAGGAGGTGCACATCCATATCGGCTGGGGCGCCAATACCGGACGCAAGGCCACGCTGGTGTGGGAAACCGATCAGGTGATGGTGCTGGAAACCTGCTTCCTGATCCCACCGGGCGAGCACGTGCGCGTGGATCGGCTGCAAAGCGATGGCGTGCGCACGTTATGGGGCGTTGTGGCTGAGGGTCGCGAAGGATTTCGCGAGGAAGACCGCAGGAACGGAATATATGTGCACTGGCTGCACGTGCGTTGAGTTCGCCCGGGCATCGAAGTGACTGGCCGCAAAGTCGTGCGCGTTGCGCAGCGGTGGCGCGCCGCGCGCCATGTCAGTCGTCGCCTGTTTCCGGACAGGCAGGGTTCCCAGCTGCCGCAGGCGCTTGCTCGCGCGCGGCCTGGGCCTGCAAGACCAGCGCAAGGAGCACCGCGCCCATGGCCGCCACCGCGGCGAATCCATAGATCGCGTTGTAACCCATGCCGCTGGCGATCCATCCGCCAAGCGGACCGGTCACGGCCATCGCTACGTCCATGAAAACGGAATACACGCCGAGCGCGGAACCGCGGCTATGTTCGGGTACGCGATGTACCGCCTCGACACCGAGTGCGGGAAACACCAGCGAAAAGCCGAGTCCGGCAATCGCCGCGCCTACGCCGGCCATGCGGGCATCGTTGGCCAGGCAGATTGCGATCAGTCCGATGGCTTCGATCGCCAGGGAAGCCATGGCGACGCGATAGCCGCCCAGCCATGGAATGGTGCGCCCAAAGATGAAGCGCACGCCGACGAACACCACGCCGAACAGGGTCAGCGCCAGCGCTGCGTCGTCCCATCCATGTGCTGCGTAGAACAGCGTGATGAAGGTGGCAATGCAGCCAAAGCCGATCGACCCCAGCGCAAGCCCGATGCCGTAAGGCACTACGCGGGCTGCCACGGTGCGGAAGGGCGAACGTTCGCCGGTTGCGACTACCGTGGCGCGCTTGAGCCGTGCCAGCGGCAAGGCCGCGAGCGGCAGCAGCAGGCTGACGGCGCCGATCGCGGCGAAGCCGCAGCGATGCGCGATCAGCACACCCAGCGGCGCACCGGCGGCAAGCGCGCCATAGGTCGCCACGCCGTTCCATGAGATGACGCGCGCGGTATGCGTATGTCCCACCTGTCCCATGCCCCAGGCGATCGCGCCGGTACCGACGCAGCTTTCGGCGCAACCCAGCGCGAGCCGCGCGAGAAAGACCAAGCCCAGGCTCAGCCATGGCAAACCGCTGGCCAGTGCGCCGAGCAACAACAACGTGCCGCTGACGATGCACATGTTCAAGCCAGTCATGACCGTGCGCTTGGGGCCTTTCGCATCCGCCATGCGTCCGACTTGCGGACGGCTGAGCAAGGTGGCCACGTACTGCGTGCTGATCGCCAGCCCTGCCAGCATCGCGCCAAAACCGAGTCGGGTATGGACGAAACTGGGCAGCACCGCCAGCGACAATCCGATGGTCAGGTAGGTGATGAAGGTAAATGCGACAGTGCTTAGGATGGACAGCAGCACGGTGCTGGAAGAGCGAGATGCATCGGCCATGGGGTAGGGGGCTTGGCGGATTTCCGGCGAGGAAAGCTGGAATCGACGCATTATACGCTCGTTTGGTGCGCTGCGTCATGCGCGTGCCGCGTTTATGGTCGGACTCGTGCCTATCGCGCGACGAGAATGTGTTCCGTCGCAAGGCACCTCGCCTCGACCGTGCAAGCGGATAGAAGGCACGGCGTGGCCGTGGCTGGGCCATGGCCTGCTGCCATCGAGCCAAGTCGATCTTTCATCGACAACATGGCATGCAGCCTGTTGTGACGGGAGAACCGGCATGCATCAGAAGCTCGATCGATCGCACCGGCTCGGTCTGCGCGAAAGTACGAAGCGCTCCTTCAGCCAGCCGCATTGCTGCGCGCAGTGGATCGCCGCCTTCTGACAGCGTATTCAAGTAAGGGGCTATTTCGCTTGCGTGCGGCAGTTCAACGCCAGCAGCAGTCGTAGCAAGGATGCGCGAGTTATGAAAGATCGAAACGTAAAAACCGGCTGCTCCGTCGGCTGGTTATTGAACCCGCGCAAAGGCGTGATGCGTTGGAATCGCGAACCCATGTTTTTTGCCGTTCGCCCGGCGCATAAGCAAAAGCGTCGGACGGTGGCTATCGTTGTCAGGAGTGTCCGGTAAATGTGCTATCTCGCCAGGCGCTTCATGTGCGTTCGTAGCCGCTGGCGAGACAGCATGAAAAGAGCCGGGCATCGTTTCTGATTCTATTTTTTACGAGCCACGATGTTGCATTGCAGCGCCTGAAACCTGCTTTTTTGCGCTGCGTTTCGCCATGTTCTGCGTGCAAGCCGTGTGAATTTCTTCGAAGCACATATGACAATTTTTTCTTTGCGATAAGAATCACGTTCCAGCGTGGGCAGATCGGCCAAACACGCTGGACAACGTTGTCATCAGAAGCAGATACTCGCCGCACTTCGCGTCCTTGCAGTTTCGTTACAAGCACCGAAGTGCATGGATGCATATGGCGACTGTCCCCTCATGGCTGTCCGGAATGCGGTCGTGAAATCGCCGACGTTGTTTACCTGTTGCGATTCCATCAGCCCTGGAGACAGTCCCATGCATGTAAAGAAGTCGACGAAGTGGTCCACCCTGACCTTGAGCACGTTGAGCACTGCCGTTGGTGCGGCGCTGGCTACTACTTTGCTCACCGCTGCGCCTGTACAGGCAGTGCATGCGGAAGCAACCTGCGCCGCAGCTTGGAGCGCGAGCGCCATTTACACGGCGGGCAATGTCGCGAGCGAAGGCGGCATCAATTACGAGGCGAACTGGTGGACCCAAGGTAACAACCCCGCCACCAACAATGGCGGAGCGGGCAGCGGCCAGCCATGGACATCGGAAGGCGCATGTAGCGGTTCACCGACACCTGCTCCCACTCCGACACCTACCCCGACACCCACGCCTACCCCGACGCCCACTCCGACACCCACGCCAACGCCAACTCCCACACCTGCGCCGAGCGGATTCGTGTTCAGTCCGTACAAGGACATCACGATCAACCTCAACTGGAATACGAACACCATGCAGACGGCGATCACGGGCACCACGCTTCCCGTCGTCGGCAGCGGCAGTTTCTATTCGACGGTGGAACCGAACCTCCCGGCCATCACGCTGGCCTTCGCTACTGGCTCGTGCGGCAGCGAAAGCTGGGGCGGTGTCACCGCTTCGGGTTTCATTTCCAGCAATATCAGTGCGCTCAATAGTGCGGGCCTGAGCTACATCGTTTCCACGGGTGGCGAGGCGGGCGTGTTCACCTGTTCGTCGGCGTCGAGCTTCGAGAGCTTCATCTCCGAGTACTACACCGCGCACATGCTGGGTGTGGATTTTGATATCGAAGGCGGGCAGACCCAGGCCGATATCCAGCAGCTGGTCGCCGATGTGGCGGCTGCGCAGTCGCAATATCCGAATCTGCGTTTCTCCTTCACGCTGGCCACGCTGGGTGCATCGGACGGCAGCTACGGTGGCGTCAACCAGCTCGGCCAATGGGTGGTGCAGGCGATCCAGGCCTCCAGCCCCGCGATCAAGAACTACACCATCAACCTGATGGCGATGGATTACGGCAGTGCGATCGCCGCCAACTGCGTGGTGGTGAGCGGCGCTTGCGAAATGGGCCAGTCGGCCGTCCAGGCTGTGAAAAACCTCGAGCATACGTATGGCATTCCCGCCAGCCATATCGAACTGACGCCGATGATCGGGCAGAACGACGCGCAGGGCGAAATCACTACCCTGGCCGACGTCGATACCATCACCAGTTATGCAACCGCCAATGGCCTCGCCGGCCTGCATTTCTGGTCGCTGGATCGTGACACGCCATGTGCTGCCGGTTCGGCATCGGCAACCTGCAACTCGTATCCCAGTGCGGGTGCGGTGGCCTTTACCAATGAGTTCCTGAAAGATCTCGGCAAGTAACGCGCAAGCAACGGGAACAGGGGATCTGTCGCGGGCCAGGCCAACCTGGCCCGCGCAGGCGTAAGGGTGTGTGCGGCCCGCCGTGGCTGCATTTTTCGATCATTGCAAAGTCCACTACACGCGGTACCAGGCATGGACGCGCGTGACGACGAGTGTTCCCGCACGGCTGCCGGATGCGGCTGTGAAATCACCGATGTTCCTCACCTGTTGCGGTTCAATCCAACCCTTGGAGGCAGTCCCATGCAAGTGACGAGATCAACAAAGTGGTCCACCCTGACATGGACTTCGTTGAGCACGGCCATATGTGCCGCGCTTTCCACGACCGTGCTTACAGTAGTGCCAGTTCAGAGCGTGCATGCGCAAACCACCTGCGCTGCCACGTGGAATGCATCCACCGCTTACACGCAAGGTAATGTCGTGAGCGAAGGCGGTATCAACTATGTGGCAAATTGGTGGACGCAGGGCAATGACCCGGCGACCAACAACGGTGGTTCGGGCACCGGCGAGCCATGGACCTCGGAAGGCGCCTGTGGCAGTGGCGCGCCAGCCCCGACGCCTGCTCCGACCCCGACGCCCACACCCACACCATCTGGCGCTTGTGACCCGGCCTGGAATGCAGCGACGGCCTACAACGGCGGCGCGCTGGTGAGCGAGAACGGTATCAACTACAAGGCGAACTGGTGGACGCAGGGCAACGATCCGGCGACCAGCAGCGGAAGTTCCGGCAGCGGGCAGCCATGGACTGAGATCGGTACCTGTAGCGGCGCGCCAACGCCCACGCCTGCCCCGACGCCCACGCCTACTCCGGCACCAACTCCTACTCCTACTCCGACGCCGACCCCTGCACCGAGCGGATTCGTATTCAGTCCCTACAAGGACATGAGCATCAATATGAACTGGAATACCTACGCCATGCAGACGGCGGTAACGGGCACGGATATTCCAGTCGTCGGCAGCGGCAGCCTGTATGCCACGCAAGTGCCAGACCTTCCCGCGATCACGCTGGCGTTCGCCACCGGCGAATGCGGCAGCGAAAACTGGGCAGGCGTGACACCGGCTGAATTCATTGCCGCCAATATCACCCCGGGTGCCACCAATTCACTCGCCAGCGCCGGCCTCGACTACATCGTGTCCACCGGTGGCGAAGCGGGCGTATTCACCTGCTCGTCGGCATCCGCGTTCGAAAGCTTCATTGCCAAGTACTACACCGCGCAGATGATCGGCGTGGACTTCGACATCGAAGGCGGCCAGTCGCAGGCGGATGTCCAGCAGTTGGTCGCCGATGTGGCGGCAGCGCAGTCCGAATATCCGAACCTGCGTTTCTCCTTCACGCTGGCCACGCTGGGCGCTTCGGACGGCAGCTATGGCGGCGTCAATCAATTGGGAGCATGGGTGATGCAGGCGATCCAGGCTTCCAGCCCGGCGCTCAAGAACTACACCGTCAACCTGATGGTGATGGACTACGGCGGCGCCACCGCTTCCAATTGTGTGGTGGTGAGCGGCGCCTGCGAGATGGGCCAATCGGCGATCCAGGCAGTGCAAAACCTGGAGCATACCTATGGCATTGCGCCTAGCCACATCGAACTGACTCCGATGATCGGGCAGAACGACGCGGCGGGCGAAATCACCACGCTTGCGGATATCGACACCATCACCGATTACGCATCCGCCAACGGTCTGGCCGGCGTGCATTTCTGGTCGCTGGATCGCGACACGCCGTGCGCGGCGGGTTCGGCCTCATCGACGTGCAATTCCTATCCAAACGCGGGTGTGCTGGCCTTTACCAAGGAGATCCTGAAGGACTTGGGCAAATAGCAAGAAAAGGAGCAGGGACGGGCTGCGGGACGGGAGGCATGCCTGTCCCGCAGCCGGGTGACAGGCGGGCCGCCGGCAAGGGAGCGCCGGCGGCTTTTCCCGCAAGCAAAGCCATGCTTGTTTGGCTGGTGCTGTACGTAGAAAACACCGTCCAGGGAGACTCCAGGTGCAGGAGCGGGCGAGCTGAACCGGCGAACGGCCCATTGGTGGCGACGATGCGCCTCGCACGCACCCAAGTACATGGTGCGCATGACGTTTTTTATAGACAGGCGCAGCACGTCCGTGTAAATTGCGTCAACTTACGACAACCTGACGCGCGCGTTTGGTTGTTTCAGTGCCGCCGAGCCAATTCGGCGACGCACGTTCAGTAGTCATCAATGCGGGGGGCGCCAGCTGCTCATGCAACGAACCTTTGTCGTCGGCTGCCCACGGTCGGGCACCACCATTGTGCAAGCCATGCTGGCGCGGCATCCGCAAGTTTTCACCCTTCCAGAAACCGACTTCTTCCCACGTCTGCTGGGCGGGCTCCATCAGCGCCTGGGCGATGAGGGCGCCAAGCCACGTCGGCGCAAGCTGGCCCGGCAACTGGGGCTCACGCGGCGCTACGGCCGGCGTGAGTTTCGCCAATTGCAGCGCGAGTTGCTCGGCGATGATGCCAAAGTGCATGCGCCCTGGTTCCAGAAGACATGTGTGGAACGCTTCATTGCCATGCTCGACAGCCTGGCCGCGCGTGCCGGCCGTTCGGCCTGGATCGAGAAGACGCCACATCATCTGTTGTACCTGCCCGAGATCGAGCATCACTTGCCGGATGCGCGTTTTATCCATGTGATCCGGCCGGGCATGGATGTGCTGGCATCGATCACCGATGCCGACCTGCGTTACGAGAACACCTCGTTCAGTGGCGGGTTGATGCTATGGACGCGGCGTTGGAACCGCGCGGTGGAAATGCACCGCTCACGCATCGGCATGCGCAACCATCATTTCGTTTTCCTGGAAGATCTGGTCCGCAATCCGGCGCAGGAATGGCAGAGGCTATGCAACTTCCTGCAACTGCCGATGCACGTCGAGCTCGACCAGGCTTGCCATCAGAAAATCGCCGATCCCAAGGCCGAGCCTTGGAAGCAGGATGCCCTCAGCGGCCGGCCGCACCAGGCGGACAATAAAGTAGAGAGCCTGTTCGGCCCGCAACTTCGCGAATGGCTGCGCGAGCGCCTTAGCTCCTATGAAGACCTGTATGCCGCCAGCAGCCTCTCGTACAATCGCGAGGACAGTTTCAGCTTGCCCGCGGATGCGCTGCCCCTGCTGCGTGCCAACGAGAAGGTTGAGGCGGAGCTGGATACCGGCGTCGTGGTGGCGGACGGACGCATCCGGGTCGCCTGATTCGCTCGGCACGAGCGATGCGTGTGCGTGACCGCTCTGCCGTCCACGTTGTCGGGCATCGCCGCATATGCGTGTAAGGCAATGCATGAACGAATGGCCTGCCTGCCTGTCACAATTCACGATTCCACGTAAGGCAGGCAATCTTTCTCGTGAACCGCAGAGCTAGAAAAAATCAGGCAGCATACGGAAGCTGGATCGTAGCCCTTATCGTCGTGCTCGCGATCGTGGCGGCAGGCGTGTATCTCGTGCGCAAGGCCATGCATCCGGGCGCCCCCGAAACATCTCCGACGGTAACGCCGCCGGCACCCTCGACGAGTGCCCCCGCACGCGCAGCCTCGACCATCCAGCATCCCATCACGCAAGCTTCTTCCGGCCCGGCGCCGGCCACCACTGCGGCGCTTCCGGCGCTGGTCGATAGCGATGCCAATGTGCGCGATGCGCTGGCCGCCCTGGTGAGCGGTGGCGACCTGCATGCGTTGCTGGTGCCCAGCCAGATCATTTCGCGCGTGGTGGCGACAGTGGATGCATTGCCTCGCCAGGGCATCGGCAGCACCTATATCCTGCCGCTGCGGACCCCCAAGGGAGCGCTGCAGACCGGGCAGGCCAATGGCACCACCGTCATCGCCGCTGCCAACGCGGATCGCTACGCGCCCTACATGACCCTGTTGGAGAACGTCGATCCGCACGCCCTGGTCGCCTGGTACAAGCATGACTATCCGTTGTTCCAGCAGGCTTATCGCGAACTTGGTTATCCGCACGGCTACTTCAACGACCGCCTGATCGTGGCAATCGACGACATGCTGGCTGCGCCGGAGGTGCACGAGCCCATCGCCGTGACTCGTAATGGCGCGCATTACGTACTGGTCGATCCACGCCTGCAAGCGCTTTCCAACGGCCAGAAACTGATGGTCCGGCTTGGGCCCGGGAACGAGGCACAGTTCAAGGCAAAGTTGCGCATGATCCGCGAACTGCTGGCGGGCGGCCAGATAGCGCACTGATGCGCGAATAGATCCGCCATCGCTCATGAGGAACGCCCGCCGGAGCGGGCGTTCCTCGTTACGCATGCTGGTCGTCAGTTCAACCGCGGCGCGAATCGTGGCCTTGCGAATGGCCCCCACCGCCGCGCGGCGCGGTGGGACGTGCGGCAGGGTGATACACCTGGGCGTGATAGCGCGGCTGCGCGCGGCTCTGCGATGCCGGTCGGTACGCGGGCGCCGGGCCGCGGTAGGTGCTTGCCCGATGTGCGCCGTAGCCGGGGCGTTGAGTGCCGGCGGGACGATAGGCGCGGCCGTAGTTTCCAGCCGGACGCGCTGCACCGGTCGCCGTGTTCGCATGCGGTGCGTAGCTGGCCGAGCGCAATGTACCGCCGCCCGGCTGCGCGCGCATGGCGTTGCCACTGATGCGTTGCACATGGGCCGCCGCCGGCGAAAAGGCCGCGCCGTGTGCGGCCGCGACGCCGGCTCCGGCGAAGGCGCCGGCACGCGATGTGGCGGCAATCGGCGGGTTACCGTGATTGAACGATGCGCGCAAGGCCTGCTCATGGCTCGCCATCGTCATCTGCTGTTGCTGCGCGGCTACCGGCCCGGTATGGGGATCGCGCGCAAATGCCACGTCTTGCGGGGTGGGGCGCGCCATCAGCCCGCCTCGGCCGCCGTTATAGCTGGTGCGATTGACGTAGGTGTTATTGATCACCGTGCGGTTGTAGACATTGGCGACGTGCACGTTGCCGAAACGGTTGACGCTGCGGTTGTAGTAGAAGCCGCCATGTCCCCAATAGCCGCCCGCATAGCCTACGCCGGTGTAGCCATAGCCGTAGTTGACGCCGCCATAGAAACCGACATGGCGACCCCAGTAACCAGGATGAAATACATAGAAGCCGCCGTCCCAGCCCCAATAACCGGGCGTCCACAGCGCGCCATAGTACGGCGCGAGCACCCAGGTGCCAGGCACCCAGTAATAGCCGGCGCCGTTCCAGGCCCAGTAGCCGGGCGTCCACATATAGCCGGATGCGGGAATCGGCGGTTGCACATAGACGGGTAGCGGCGGCGGCGGGATCCCGACCGAAACTCCGACGCCGATGAAAACGCCCGCGTCCGCCTTTTGCGGAAGCGCGCCTGATGCGACGAGCGCGGCGAGCAAGGCGACCGACGCGCGCATCAGCCATGTGCGCTTCGTCGAAATATGTTGCGAAATGCTGATGGTTTGCATGTGTTTTTCTCCTCGGCGTGCACCGTACAGGAGAAAGCGCAGGAAATCGTGCGATGCCATACCGTAGTTCGCCGACAAGTTCGTGCGTGTTCAGCGGACTAGTGCGGCACATGCCTCACAAGGGATTGGGTCGACTGGCTTTAATGTGTTTTCTAATGCTGTGTGAATGACCTGCCCGTGCCCGAAAGTTGCAAATACACGGAGCGCGCGCTATGCATCCCACTGCATCTCGATGGCATCGGCGTCCAGCACGCCAAGCCAGTAACTGCCCAGGCGCAGCCAGCCGCTGCGGATGCGATGGGTGGAGGAGTCGTATACCTTCACATAGACCAGTGTCTGGTTTCTGCTGGTCGTGAGCAGCATGCCGAGGGATGGCGTGTGCGCCCAGAACCGCCCGTGCTCCAGAAGCGTGTACCCGTTACTGTCAGCCCATGCATGCAGCATCGTGCGTACACGACGGATCTGCCAATAAATGCTCAGCCCGGTTGCTAGCAGCATGAGCACGATTAAAAGGTGCGCATACGGATGCATCGGCTCCCCCTGCCTCTGCCGGGATGATTCCCGTGTGCGCATCATAAGCAAAAAAGCGTGGTGGCGGCGGCTACGATAATGGCGTATCGACCCATCGCCAGAGGGAGGCCGCATGTCGCACCTTGAGCATCTCCAACTCCTCACCCGCTACCGGGCATGGGCCGACCGAAGGCTCTACCAAGCGCTGGCGGCGTTACCGGAGCATGTTCTGGTGACAGCCCAGCCGATCGTATTCGGCAGCCTCTTGCGCACCCTCAACCATGTTTACTGCATGGACCAGGTATGGAAGGCCCATTTGCAAGGTGAACAGCACGGCTTTACGACGCGCAATCCGGAAGATTGCCCTCCGTTTGAAACCTTGCTTGCGTCGCAGGAAGACATCGATGACTGGTACATCCGTTTCGCTACTTCGCTTGATGATCGCTCTTGCGATGAAACGGTTCGTTTCACTTTCATCGGCGGTAGTGAAGGGCAGATGCGCCGTGCCGACATCCTGCTGCATGTCGTCAATCACGCGACCTATCATCGCGGCCATGTCGCGGCGATGATGTACGGCGTGCCGATGCTGCCTCCGACGACGGACCTGCCCGTGTTTCTGCGTGAAGCGCATTGATCAGAGCATCCCTCGGTGTGGCTATGCGTATTGCATCTTGACCGTCATGCCGCCATCCACCACGAACGATTGGCCGGTAACGAAACCCGATGCGTCGCTGAGCAGATAGCTCGCGAGTGCGCCGATATCTTCGGGTGTACCTACACGTCCAGCGGGATGCTGCGAACGGTCGCGCCGGCTGAGCTTGGGGCGGTGGCGTGCCGTCGGTTTTTGCCATGCATCAGTGGCGATCCAGCCTGGAAGAATCGCATTCACACGGACCGCAGGCCCCGCGCTGATGGCCAGCGCGTGCGTCAATGCCAGCAGCCCGCCTTTGCTTGCCGCGTAGGCTTCGGTGTCCGGTTCCGATTGCAGGGCGCGCGTGGAAGCGATGTTGACGATGGCGCCCGAAGCAGCGGCGAGCGACGGCAATGCATGCTTGCTGCATAGGAACGCGCCGGTAAGGTTGGTGCCGAGATAGCGATTCCACGTTGCCAGCGAAAGCTCATGGAGCGGACCCTGGTGCGGATCAGCGATGCCCGCATTGTTCACCAGGCCGTGGATGGTGCCGAAGCGTGCGAGCGCGGCCTTGACCCAACGTTGCACGCTGGCTTCGCGCGATACGTCGAGCTGGCGGAACGCCGCACGTTCGCCTGCCTGCCATTCATCCAGGCAGGCGTGTCCCGCTTCGGAATCCAGGTCGCCGATCATCACCGAGCCGCCGGCACTGAGTACGGCTTGCGCGATACCGCGTCCGATTCCCTGCGCGCCGCCTGTGATCAGTACGACGCGGTGGCGCATCGGCTGGGTGTCGAATGCGTGAATGGCGGGCAAAATGGACATGGCGCAGAGTCATGGTTGTCAGCAGATCTGCAAAGATTAGCGTATGCATGCGTGAGGAATCGGGTACGCTTTCCGCTATGCATACCGAAAGATCCGACGCCCAGATCGAGCTTTTCGGCCAGCCTCCCGCGCACGCCGAAACGCACCGCCTATTCTTCGCGCTGATGCCGGACGTGGCCTTGCGCCATGAGATCAATCATGCCGCGGCGCTGGTGCAACTGCAGTATCCCGAGCTGCGCGCACGCTGGGTAAAGCCCGAGCGCTTTCACGTTACCTTGAACTTTCTTGGCGATTACGCCGCGCCGCCCGAGGAGGCCGCGGAAAAGGCGAAGGCTGCCGCGGGCCGCTTGCAAGCGAATGCGTTCGACTGGACGCTGGATTACGTTGCCAGTTTTCGCGGGCGCGAACCGCCCTGCGTGTTGCGGAGCACGGCGCAGCCGGAACCGCTGCTGACACTGTGGCGCACTATGGATAAGGAACTCACCCAAGCCGGCGTGCGGCGGCCGATCGAGCGCCAGCTCACGCCGCACGTGACCCTCGCTTATGGCCGGCACGAGTTGCCTGGCCCTACACCGGTCGCACCGATCAACTGGCACGTGGACCGATTCGCGTTGATCCATAACGTGGTGGGAAAGGGCAACTACCAGGTCCTTGGAAGTTGGCTGCTGGGCAGGTCCGGCGCCAGGGACGAGTAGCCATGGCCGTTATTGCCATGGGCCACAAGTCGGATAGGCGGCCCTGGCGCGCTGGCGCACAATCCTGCGGTGACTCACCCACCCAAGGAGATCGTCATGCGTTCGATATCCGTCGTTTTGCTTGCTGCATTGAGCCTTCCAGGCGCCTCCCTGGCACAGGCGCAGCAAGCGCATCACCTGCCAGCTGTGCATTATGTGCCGCCGTATGTACGGGCGGCAGTGAGCGATCCCGCGCGCGGTCAAGACATCAGCAACGATGCGCGCCGCAAGATCACGGATGTGATGGTGTTCAGCGAGGTCAAGCCCGGCCAGAAAGTGCTGGAGCTGATACCCGGCAGCGGCTATTTCACGCGCGTGTTCAGTGCCATCGTCGGGCCGCAAGGTCATGTCTATGCGTTATGGCCGAATGAGTACGCCAAGGAGGACGCGGATAATGTCGCGGGTTCCGAAAAACTCGCCGCCGATCCCCATTACGCGAATGTCTCGGTGCTCAAGCAACCTGCCGCGCAGCTGAGTGCGCCGCAGACGGTGGATCTGGTTTTCACCGCGCAGAACTATCACGACTATCCGGACGCCTTCATGGGCAAGGTCGACCCGATTGCATTCGACAGGCAGGTGTATGCCGCGCTGAAGCCGGGTGGCCTGTTCGTGGTGATCGATCATGTGGCGCCGGCCGGTTCGGGCATGGCCGATACCGACACGCTGCACCGCATCGATCCGGCGATCGTGAAGAAGCAAGTGGAGTCCGTCGGCTTTGTATTCGCCGGCGAAAGCAGCGTACTGCGCAATCCGAACGATCCGCACACGATCAAGGTGTTCGACAAATCGATACGCGGCCACACCGATCAATTCATGTATCGGTTTCGCAAGCCTGGTTGATGTGTGATGGCGCCCTCTCTGCGCTGCAAGCGGATGGGATAAGGAGCGCGCTGCGGTGACGTTTTTTCCAAGCTGGCACCGAAGAACTTTCCCGCAAGCGTGTCCCTTCGCCTCGATCCTCTCCCCGCAGGGGGAGAGGAAGCAGATAAAAAATGCGCTAATCGTGCAGGCCACGCCACATGTCATCCAGCAATTCGTCGCTGGGATCGGCGGTCTGTTCCCAATACATGATGCCGCCCAGGTGCTGCGCCCTGATGTAGGTCATCTTGGCGGCAATCGATTGCGGGTCGTCGTAGGTGATGAAGCGATGGGTCTGTGCGTTCCATAGCCACGGCGCCTGCGCCGCTTCATCCCAGTGGCGCACGTAGCCTTGCTTGTTGATGTAATCCTGCTTCAGCTCGGGCCAGTTGTGGCCGCCCTGGTAATGGCCGTAAGTCTGGTAGAGACCGTCGTGGTCGGCTTTTACGTCGGCGAATTCGCGACCGTATAGCGCGGCGCCGATCAACAGCTTGCGCGGCGATACCCCGGCGGCGAGGAACTGTCGCACCGCGCGATCGGTAGTGCGTCCATCGCCGGCGATCAGGGCCGAAGCGTGCAGGCCGGTGTGATGACCGGTGGTCGGCGTCATCGCATTGACAAAATCGTAGGTCATCAAGTTGAACCAATCCAGGTAGGGATCGATGGCGGCGATATCGATGCCGCTGACGAACGGGCCATCGGCGATCGCCACGCTGAGCGTGTAGTGGCGGGCGCCGCTGCGGCCGTTCGCGGCGCCGACCCGGTCGAGGCTGGCGCGGATCGCTTTCAGCAACAGGGTGTAATCGGTTTTGTCCTGCGGGCTGGAGTGGATGCCCGATTCATGATGGCCTGGGTATTCCCAATCGATATCGAGGCCATCGGCATGCTGGGCCGCGACCAGTTGCGCGGCGCTGTCGGCGAACTGCTGGCGACCGGCGGCGGTGGCGGCCGCTTCGGAAAAGCCGCCAACTCCCCAGCCACCGATCGAGATATCGACTTTGAGCCGCGGATTCAGCGATTTCAGCGCGAGCAGGTCGTGCAGATGCCTGGCGTCGTTAGCGTCCAGCACCACGCTGCCGTTCCTGGGATGGGCAAAGGCGAAGATCAGCGTGTCGATTTTGCCGACATCCTTGGTTTGCGCGGGAATCCAGCCGGTGGCATAGCCGACGATGCGACAGGGTGCCGGCGGATTCGCCGATGCGGCGTTGCCGGAGGCAAGCAGCAACAACAAGAGGCTGGTGGCCCAGTGACAGGGAAAGCGGAAAGAAAACGTAGACATCTGAATGCTTCCTGGTGATCCGTGGATACTTGCAGCCAATGCGCGCCGCTGCCTGATGCTTCGATCCATGGCGAGCGAACGTGCCCGGTGTTGTGCGCCGGGGGCTATCATGCCGGCGATATCGAGCCATCTTGCCCATGAATCCTGCCTCCGACGACATCCTGCGCGAGGATCCGCCACCGCCGCCGCCGGTCGAGCCCGACCCCGGCGAGTGTTGCGGCAACGGTTGCGATCCGTGCATCTTCGATCTCTACGAAGAAGCACGGCAGCACTATCGCCAAGCGCTGGCGGCCTGGTGCGCGCGTCATCCCGGCGTGGATCCGGTCACGCGCTCCACGCCGGCATCGCGCTGATTCAACGCACGCCGTAGAGGGTTTTTACGTCCTGAAGCAAAGCTGCCTGACTGGCCGGACGCGCATAGAACATATGCCCGCCGGGATATTCCTTCACCTGCACGCGGGTGGGATCGCCCATCGCCGGCATCTGGTCGACGATCAGTACCGAGGCCATGAACGGACAGGACAGGTCGTCCCAGCCGTGCGCGATCAGCACGCGCAGGCTGGGATCGTTGGCCACGGCTTCGCGCAACTGGTCGACCGAGCCTTTGTTGGCGTCCTCGTCCTCATGCCAGAGATTATTCACGTCATAGCTCAGTGCGTTGTAGCGGCCGCCGTACTTCCAGCCGACCGTTTGCGTCACGAAGTTGACCATGGCCGAGGTGGTCGGCGCGACGATGCCGTTGAGGATCGGATCGCCGCCGACCTGGTGCGGTGCGTAGGGGAAGGGGTCCCAGGCGGTGACGTTGGAATCGTAGCGGCTGCCCAGTTTGCCTTCGGCGCGGTACACCTCGCGCAGGTAGGCCTGGGTCTCAAGCCGGCCGCCGGAACGTTTCACGAATACCGGGTCGAGGCCGGTAAGTTCGGTCACCTTGCGAATCATGGCATCGGTCGCGGCGGGATCGGTGCGGCCTTGCATCAGCGTGGTGGCGTAATCGCCGCGCGTGTAGGCGATGATCGGCGCCATCGCTTCGGGCGTCAGCTGATGTTCGCGTTCCAGCCGCGCGGCGGCGATGGACGGCAGCGTCAGCATCCACGGCAGCGGCGAGACATTTTCATCATCGGATGCGGCAGCATCCAGGTAGGGCGATAGCAATACCAGGCCATTCATCGCCACGCCGAGCTGGGTCTGCAGGTATTCGGTGACGCGCGGACCGCGGAAGCCGCCGTAGCTTTCGCCGACCAGATACTTGCGCGATGCCATGCGGCCGTTCTGCACCAGCCAGTCATAGACGATGCGCGAGAGATACTTGATGTCGTTATCGGTGCTGTAGAACAGCTTGGTGGCTTTGTCCGCCGGCACCAGCGCGCGGCTGTAGCCGGTACCGATCGGATCGATGAAAACCAGGTCGGTGAAGCCGATCCAGGTGCCCGGGTTGTCGTGCAGCACGGCCGGATCGGAAGGATTGTCGCCGTCCATCCCGAACGCCACGTGCTTGGGACCGATCGCGCCGAAGTTGAGATAGACCGACGACGCGCCGGGGCCGCCGTTGAGCGCGAAGGTCACCGGGCGGTCCTTGCCGGGCATGGTGTAGGCGGTGAACACCACTTGGCCCGTGAGGTCGCCCTTTTCATCGCGTACCGGCAGCGTGCCGACGGTAACGGTGTATCTCAGCGTATGCCCGTCGACTTCGACCGATTGGCTCACATGCGCGTCGGCAGGCAGTGGCGGCAGGTGGAAGCCATCGGCACCGACGTCATCCTGGTTGGGAGAAGGCTTGGCCTTGTCGCCGGCATGAACCGGGGTGGCGACGGCGATGATCAAGGCGGCGAGCAGGGCGGGCGACAGAATTTTGCGCACAACGGTTCCTTCGGACATACAGACCGCAAGCGTACCCAAGCCTGCACCGCCGGCACCGTGCCCAAAGGCATGGGTGGCGAACTGGGTCGCAACCCTTGCAGCGGGACGTTGATGCTATTGCTGCGCTGCATTAGATTCGAGGCCGTTAAAGAAGGGGAATCCAATGAAACGTTTGATGGTGATCGGCGCCGCGGCGCTGCTTGGTGCGTGCGGCGGCCAGGATGTGCGCATGCCCGCAGCGGTCGGCAATCTGGTGAAGCCGGGCACGGCGCCATGGCTGAGCGTGACCGGCGGCGCGAACAAACTCGACGTGCGCGGCCTGGATCACAAGCTGATCCTCGAGCCATCGCCGGATACTTCGGTGGCCTTGCAGTCGCAGTTGGGCGCACGGTTGCAGTCCAGTTATTTCCAGGACCTGGTCGTGACTTGTTCCGCGCTGACCGCGGTGATGCGGGTGGATCAGGACAAGGCGCCGGGCCATGTCTCGATGGACCTGGCGCTCCATTGCTCGGTGTGGGCGCGCGGGTTTGACGCCAACCACGATTACAAGGCGCAGGTTTCCACCGCTGCCGCCGCAGCGGACGACCAGGCCTATGCGCAGGCGGTGCCGGCGTTGCTGTCCGAGGGCGCCGATGCCATCGCCGAACAGTTGCGCGCGGATCTGCGCACGATCGGGCACGCCCAGCGCTGAGCGTTTCGCCACGGGCCGGCGCCGCCATCGCGGCGTTGTCCTGGCTGTGCCGTCATGACCATGCGATGGCGATCTCGCGCCGTGGGCAAAGACCGCAAAAGTCCTACGCCGGGTGTGGCGCGCCAGCCAACATCGTCCCCACGATCCACGCTATCTTGTCAGCTGGACAGTTTGGGGAGAACCGCCCGTGAACGCAGTACCTGGACCCGGCGCGCCACGCGCCGAACTCACCTTCCGCGGCCTGGTCATAGGCATCGTGATCACGCTTGTGTTCACGGCGGCCAACGTGTTCTTCGGCCTGAAGGCCGGCCTGACGTTCGCCACCTCGATTCCGGCGGCGGTGATCTCGATGGCCATCCTGCGCGCGATGAAGAATGCGACGATCCAGGAAAACAATATCGTGCAGACGGTCGCCTCGGCGGCCGGCACGCTCTCGTCGATCATCTTCGTGCTGCCGGGCCTGATCATCGTCGGCTGGTGGACCGGGTTTCCGTTCTGGATGTCGTTCGGCATCTGCGCGGCGGGCGGCATCCTTGGCGTGATGTACACCATTCCGCTGCGCCGCGCGCTGGTCACCGATTCGGACCTGCCGTATCCCGAAGGCGTGGCGTGCGCGGAAGTATTGAAGGTAGGCTCGGGCGAGGTGGTAGAGGCGTCCGATTCAGCGGCGGTCGAAGGCGGCAGCAGCGGACTGATGGCGGTAGTGGTCGGCTCGATCGTGTCGGCGGTGTTCTACGTCATCGTGGAAACCAAGCTCTTCGCCAGCGACGTGGCGCAATATTTCCGCATCGGCGATCGCGGCGCAGCCAGCGGCTACGACTTCTCGCTTTCCTTCGCGCTGTTCGCGGTGGGGCACCTGGTGGGCTTGTGGGTAGGCATCGCCATGCTGCTCGGCGCGGCGATCGGCTGGGGCTGGGCGGTGCCGCATTTCACCATGCTGCATCCGGCGGCGGGGGATGCCGCCGACGTGGCACAGGCGGCGTGGAGCCATTACGTGCGTTTCGTCGGCGCCGGCACGATCGGCGTGGCGGCGATCTGGACGCTGGCCAAGCTGGTCAAGCCGGTGGTGAGCGGCCTCAATTCCGCGATGGCCGCTTCGCGCGTGCGCAAGGCCGGCAAGGGCGACACGCTGCCGCGCACCGAACAGGACATGCCGATCGGCCTTGTCGGCCTGATCGTGCTGCTATGCATGCTGCCGATCGCCTGGCTGCTGGGTCACTTCAGCGTCATCAGCGGTCTCGCTTCGCATGCGGCGCTGCTGGTGATCGGCGGTGTGCTGTTCGTGCTGATCCTCAGCTTCCTGGTGTCGACGGTTTGCGGCTACATGGCGGGCCTGATCGGCTCGTCCAACAGTCCGCTATCGGGCATCGGCATCCTGGTGGTGATCATTGCCGCGCTGCTGTTGGTGGCTGGCGTGAAATCCAGCCTGCCGGCCGATTCGGGCAAGGCGCTGGTGGCCTTCGCGTTGTTCATCACCTCGGTGGTGTTCGCGGTGGCCGCGATCGCCAACAACAACCTGCAGGACCTGAAAACCGGCCAGCTGGTCGATGCCACGCCGTGGCGGCAGCAGGTGGCGCTGGTGATCGGCGTGATCGCCGGCGCGATCGTGATTCCGCCGGTGCTGGACCTGCTCAACAAAGCGTATGGGTTCCTCGGCGCGCCCGGCGTCGATCCCGCGCATGCGTTGCCTGCGCCGCAGGCGGGGCTGATTTCGGCGCTGGCGCAGGGTGTGATCCAGAACAATATCGACTGGAGCCTGATCAGCACCGGCGCCCTCATCGGCGTCGGGCTGATCATCCTGGATGCGCTGCTCGGCCGCTTGACCAAGTCCGTGCGCCTGCCGCCGCTGGCGGTCGGCCTGGGTATCTACCTGCCCACTTCCACCACGCTGATGATCGTGGTCGGCGCCATCGTCGGCTGGTATTTCGACAAGCGCGCGGAGCGCACGCCGAAGGCTGAAGCCACCAAGCAGCTGGGCGTGCTGCTCGCCTCCGGCTTGATTGTCGGCGAGAGCATCATCGGCGTGGTGGTGGCCGCGATCGTGGTGTTCTCCGGCAAGCCGGCGCCGCTGGCGCTGGTGGGCGACAGCTTCCAGAACGCCTCGATCTGGATTGGCGGGCTTGCATTCGCGTTGGTGACCTTTGCGATGTACCGCTGGATCAGCCGGCTCGGACAGCGCAGCTGATTGGCACGCCGCGGCGATAGCTGACGCATGTTTCGTGCGCGGCCCCTCTCCACGCGGAGAGGAGCCGCGGCCGATGCGTACAATAGGCACTGCCCAATTCCCGGATCAATCTGCCTTGACGACGGTCGGTGTCCACGCATCCACCCCCGACGCGGTGCTGGATGCATTATTCCTGCCTTTTACAGCAGGCCTGCTGGACTTGCCCGCGGACGGCAACGTGCTGTTTCTGCGGGCGCGCGACGGTTATCGCTTGCGCGAAATCGCGCGACCGGGCTGGTTGTGCGAGCAGAGCCTGCGGCCGTTTGCCGACGCGCTGGCGCGCAGCGGCTTCCATGTCGGCGAGGCGACAGCCGCGGCGCGCTTCAAGCTGGTGCTGGTACTGCCGCCGCGTCAGCGCGATGAAGCACGCGCCCTGTTTGCCCGCGCGGCGCGACATGCGGAAGAGGACGGCATCGTGCTGGCATGTGTGCCGAATGCGGAAGGCGCCAAATCCGCCGAGGCGGACCTGGCGGCGCTGCTGGGTACGGTGAGCCATCTTTCCAAACACAAATGCCGCGTGTTCTGGGCCGCGTCGCGGGCATCCACGTGCAACCCGTCGCTGCTCGAGACATGGTTGGCGCTCGACCATCCGCAGCCTAACGCGGCTGGCTACCTGAGCCGTCCCGGCTTGTTCGCCTGGGACCGGGTGGATGCGGCCTCCGCGTTGCTCGCCGCGCATATACCCGATGATTTGCATGGCCGTGTCGCCGATTTCGGTGCGGGCTACGGTTATCTGGCGACGCAGCTCATCGCGCGCTGTCCGCACGTTACCGCGCTCGACCTATACGAAGCCGAGTCGCGTGCGATCGAGCCGGCACGGCTCAACCTGGAACGCACGCTGCGCGAAAGCGGCCGCGAGTTGGCCTGCGAACTGCATTGGCATGACGTTACCGTGGGCGTGGAACGGCGTTATGACGCGATCGTCAGCAATCCGCCATTCCACCAGGGCAGGGCGGACCTGCCCGATCTCGGTCGCGCTTTCATCGCGCAGGCGGCGAAGGCGCTGGTTCCACCGGGCCGTCTATGGCTGGTGGCAAATCGTCACTTGCCTTACGAGGCGACGCTTGCCGCGTATTTCGAGCAGACGCGCAACGTGGTGGTGCAGGAGGGTTTCAAGGTGATCGAGGCCAGGGGCGTGCGCGGATGAGGCTGGTCAGGCTGATTGCGAATCTCGGCTACGGCAGCCGCAAGGATGTCGCGTGGATGTTCCGCGAGGGGCGTATTACCGACGCCGACGGCGAGGTGCTGTATGCCGACGACAAGGTCGAACATGCCGCTATCCGCATCGACGGCGAACCGCTTGATCCACCCGCCGGGTTGGTGCTGATGATGCATAAGCCGCTGGGCGTGACGTGCTCGCGCAAGGATCCCGGTCGCGTCGTGTACGACCTGTTGCCGCCGCGTTACCGCGCGCGCACCCCCGCACTGTCCACGGTCGGACGGTTGGATCGCGATACGTCAGGCCTGCTTTTGTTTACCGATGACGGCGCGTTGCTGCATCGGATCATTTCGCCGCGCGCAAATATCGCCAAAGTCTATGAAGCCACGCTCGCGCAGGACCTTCGGGGCGACGAGCAGCCATTGTTCGCCAGCGGAAGCTTGATGCTCGACTCGGAGAGCACGCCGCTGCTGCCGGCGCTGCTGGATGTACTGGCGCCGCGTCATGCACGGCTTCACATCCACGAAGGCCGTTATCACCAGGTGCGCCGCATGTTCGCCGCCACCGGCAACCACGTCGAGAGCTTGCAGCGCACGGCGATCGGCGGTCTGCAATTGCGTGGCCTGCAGGCCGGTGCGTGGCGTCAACTCGGTGCGGATGACGTGGCGCAGATCTTCGAGCCGGCGAACCCGTAACGGGTTGCCGGCGCTACATCATGGTTTTGTTATGGCTCTGCCTGGGTTTGCCGAATACGTGCCAGTTCGTCTTCGCGACGGGAATGGACATTGGAGGCCCAGGAGACCAGCTTGAACTCCGAGGCAATGGTTTCTGGCCTGGCGTCCTGCATGGCTAAGACTGAAAGCATCCCTGCTACCAGCTGCATTCCGCGCACCATGGCGGAACGAGCGAGAAGCATGTGCATGTTGTTTACTCCACCGGCTACCCCTGCGTAGCCGCGAGCAGACTTTAGCAAGCTTTCCCGGCGAATGTATAGCTGGCGTGAATGTTTATCTTTATTGTGACGACCATCTTGCGTTAGCCGCCATCTACCCGATATCCGCTCCATGCCCTTGACTTCGCTGCGATTCGACAATGCTTTCATCCGCGACTTGCCGGGCGATCCGGACCACGGCCAAGGCACGCGGCAAGTACGGGGTGCGCTGTATTCGCGCGTCGATCCCAGCCCGGTGGCGGCGCCGCGCACGGTGGCATGGTCGCGGGAGATGGCGCAAGCCCTTGGCCTGACCGATACGGATCTCGCCAGTCCGCTTTTTGCCCAGATGTTTGGCGGCAACAAGATTGCCGAGGGTATGGAGCCATGGGCGTCCAATTATGGTGGACACCAGTTCGGCACATGGGCTGGCCAGCTGGGTGACGGGCGCGCCATCTCGCTGGGCGAAGTGCTGACCGCACAAGGGGAACGGTTGGAATTGCAATTGAAGGGAGCGGGCATGACTCCCTACTCGCGCGGGGCGGATGGGCGAGCGGTATTGCGTTCTTCGGTCCGCGAATTTCTGTGCAGCGAAGCCATGCATCATCTGGGTGTGCCGACCACGCGCGCGTTAAGCCTGGTAGCGACCGGTGAAACGGTCGAGCGCGACATGTTCTACGACGGCCATCCACAGGATGAACCGGGCGCGGTCGTCTGCCGCGTGGCGCCTTCGTTCCTGCGCTTCGGGCATTTCGAACTGCCGGCATCGCGTGGCGACGTCGAGTTGCTGCGTCGCCTCGCCGATTTCACCATCCGTCGTGATTTCCCGCATCTGCATGGCAGCGATGAAACGCGCTATGGCGACTGGTTCGGCGAGGTCTGCGTGCGAACGGCGCGCATGATCGCGCACTGGATGCGCGTGGGTTTCGTGCACGGCGTGATGAACACCGACAACATGTCGATCCTGGGTCTTACCATCGACTATGGTCCCTACGGATGGATCGATGATTTCGATCTGGATTGGACGCCCAATACCACCGACGCCATGCGTCGCCGTTACCGTTTCGGGCAACAGCCGAACGTGGCGTGGTGGAACCTCAGCCGCCTGGCCGCAGCGCTTTCGCCGTTGTTCGGCGATATCGCCCCGCTGCAGGCTGGCCTGGACCGTTACACAGCGCAATATGCCCGGCAGGATCGCCATGACACAGCGGCCAAGCTTGGTTTTTCCGAATGCCGCGATGACGATCGCGCGCGCATGGAAACCTTGCATGGGTTGCTACAACAGGCGGAAGTGGACATGACCTTGTTCTTCCGCGCATTGAGCGACATCGATCCGCACGCGCCGCAACTGGCAACGCTGCGACATGCGTTCTACGACGCCGCCAAGCTCGACACCGCCCAGGCCGATTTCCTGCGCTGGCTTGACGACTATGCGGCTCGCCTGCGCGAGGACCCGCTCTCACCGGCGCAGCGTCGGCAGCGCATGCACGCTGCCAATCCGCTATACGTGCTGCGCAATTATCTTGCGCAGGAGGCGATCGACCAGGCGGCGCAGGGCGATGGCGAAGGCATCAACAGCTTGCTCGACGTGCTGCGGCATCCGTATGACGAACAGCCCGGACGCGAGCGCTTTGCACGCAAGCGGCCCGAGTGGGCGAAGACCCGGGCGGGCTGTTCGATGCTTTCTTGCAGCTCTTAAAGAGCCGGTCCGTGGCGGGATGGCAAGGCACTCCTTCGAACCTTGCCATCCCGCTCCCACCAGCCGTCAACCGCCGTTATTCCCGTTATTGCCCTGCTTCGGCTCAGGCCGCGGCGCGGGACGGGCGCGTTCTGCGGGCCGGTTGCCTTGACCCGGCTGAGGACGGTTACCGCCGCCAGGGGGCGGTGGACGATTACCAGCCGGCGGCTGCGGGCGATTGCCAGTCCCTGGCGGCTGCGGGCGATTGCCAGCTGGCGGCTGTGGACGGTTCCCGCCCGGTGGCGGGCGATGGCCATTCCCTGGCGGCTGGGGACGATTTCCGCCCGGCGGCCTGGGACGGTTGCCGCCTGGTGGTTGTGGCCGGTTGCCGCCCGGTGGCGGGCGATGGCCACCGCCCGGCGGCTGCGGACGATGGCCTCCTGGTGGACGGATCGGATGCGGCGGCCGTGCCGGCGGGCGGATCGGAATGGGCCGTCCATACCAGCGCGCGCGATCGCGATAGAACGGGCGATTGGTGTAATAGCGTCCCCAATACGAAGCGATCGCGAACGAGACAATCGGAATGCCTATCTGCGCGCCGTAATCGGCCACGTACACCGGTTGGTTGTTGTACTCGTACTCGATATAGGTGCCAGCCACCCAGCCCCGGTTGGGGCCGGTGATGACATCGCACCATTCCCATCCAGCCGTGCAACCTTGCACGGAAACGGGCGTGCCCGATGGCAGGACCAGCAGCGCTGGATATTCGGTATCCGGGCCGGCGCGCATATTCACGTCGGCGACCAAGTAACCATCCGCGGCGAACGCCGCGGCGGGCACGATCATCATCAGGGCGGCCACCAGGGACCACGGCATGCATTTCATCGGGCAATCCTCCAGCTTGGGCGATGGGGACTTACGACGTCAGGAACCAATGCCGGGCCATCATGGAACAATCCGGCGGAAAAAACATGCCGCCGTCCGCGCAGCTCAATGCACTTCCAGCAGCTCGATGTCGAATACCAGCGCACTGTTCGGCGGAATGTCGTCGCCGGCGCCACGCCGGCCGTAACCCAGGCTGGAGGGCATGATGACGGTGCGTTTGCCGCCCACCCGCATGCCTCTCACGCCGCTCTCCATGCCGGGGATCACTTCGTCCGCACCGAGGGTGAAGGCCAGTGGGCGGCCGCTGTCGTAGGAGCTGTCGAACTTCGCGCCGTGATGATCGGGCGCCTTGGCGTCGTACAGCCAACCGGTGTAGTTGATGCGCACCTCCGAATCGTCCCGTGCCTCGCTGCCGGTCCCCACTTTCTGATCCGTCACCACCAGCTTGGGCACGTCGTCGGCATGGGCGGGCGGCGGTGCGAACACGCCTAGTGCAAGCATGGCGGTAGCGAGGAAGGCAAGCGGACGATGCATGGAAAACTCCGGAATTGAGGATGCGCGCGCCCATTCTACGTACGTGGCGGCAGTTTGCTCGTGCAATGCAATGTGGTATCACTAGCACCATGACCACTGTCTCCCGCCGCTATTGCTTCTGGTTTTATGGCTATCCGAAGCCGGCGGCGGAGCATGGTGCGCGATCGTAACTAGCAAGATCACCCACTTTCCTCGAAAAGCCGCCAGCCTCCCTGGCGGCTTTTTTTATGGCCGCCGGGAACCAGACCAGGAGTTTATTTTCATGACCCGTTCGACCGATGACCTGCGCATACGCGAGATCAAGGAACTCGCCACGCCCGCCGAGGTGATGCTCGACAGCCAGCCCAGCCCACCCGCCCTTGCCACTGTCGCCGACGCCCGCCAGGCGCTGCATCGCATCCTGCACGGCAAGGATGATCGCCTGGCCGTGGTGATCGGCCCCTGCTCGATCCACGATCCGGTTGCCGCGATGGAATACGCCCGTCGCCTTGCCGCGGAGCGTGCGCGCCATGCCGATGCGCTGGAAATCGTGATGCGCGTGTATTTCGAAAAGCCGCGCACCACCGTGGGCTGGAAAGGCCTGATCAACGATCCCGACCTCGACGGGAGCTATCACATCGACAAGGGCCTGCGCCTGGCCCGCCGCCTGCTGTGCGACATCAACGCGCTCGGCTTGCCGGCCGGCTGCGAATTCCTCGACTTGATCACGCCGCAATACATCGCCGACCTGGTGGCGTGGGGCGCGATCGGGGCACGCACCACTGAAAGCCAGTCACATCGCGAACTGGCTTCCGGCCTTTCCTGTCCGGTGGGTTTCAAGAACGGCACGGATGGCAACATCAAGATCGCAGTGGACGCGGTATTGGCCGCCGCCCGGCCGCATCATTTCATGGCGGTGACCAAGGGTGGCCGCAATGCGATCGCGGCCACGTGCGGCAACGAGGATTGCCATGTGATCCTGCGCGGCGGCAAGCAGCCCAACTATGACGCCGCCAGTGTGGCGAGTGCTTGCGGTGTACTGGCCCAGGCGGGCGTGGCCGAGCGCCTGATGATCGATGCCAGCCACGCCAACAGCGGCAAGCAGCCTGAGCGCCAGCCGCACGTGGTGGCTGATATCGCCGCGCAACTGGAAGCGGGCGAAACACGCATCCAGGGCGTGATGGTGGAAAGCCACCTGGTCGCGGGACGGCAGGAGCTCGTGCCGGATCGCCAGCTGATCTATGGCCAAAGCATCACCGACGGCTGCATCGGCTGGGATACCACGGTGCAAGTGCTGGAACGTTTGGCCAAGGCAGTGCGCGTGCGCCGGGAACGAAGGGTGCAGGCGACACCGGCATAGCGCGCGCCTGGGAGTCCATGGTCTTATGCTTGCCTCGTCAGCGGGCACTCTTCAACAACTGGGCAGAAAGCATCATGGCTCTGGACATCCGGCATCTAGCCACGGCACACCGCTTCGAAACGAACGTGGACGGTTTTACCTGCGAACTCGATTACCGCCTGCAAGACCACGTGATGACCATTACGCACACCGGCGTGCCCGGCGAAGTAGGTGGTCGCGGCATTGCCAGCGAACTGGTGCGCGCAGCCTTCGAGACGGCGCGCAAGGAAGGCTGGAAAGTGGTGCCGGCCTGCAGCTATGCACGCATCTGGCTGGAACGTCACCCGGACTATGCCGGGCTGCGCGCATGAGCTTCATCGTCGGTCCAGAATACGGGAGCGGCCATGAGCCCGCATACCAACGGTAAGCCGGCGACCACCGCCGGCCGGCGGCGATGGGCGCCGGTGCGTTTCGTGCGTGCGCGACCGTGGCTGGTGACTGCCAGCATCGTATTCGTGGCAGCGTGCGTATTGTTGACGATCGCCGGCGTCAAACCGGCTTCGGCGCTGCTGCTCAGCTTCGACCTGGGCGCCTTGCTTTACCTGGGCACGCTGGCGCGCATGTTCGTGCGTGCCGGTGCCGAGCACATGGCGCGGCGTGCACGGATGCAAGACACCGGACGGCGCGCAACGCTGTGGGTGGCGGTAGCGCTTTCCAGCGTGGTGCTGGTGGCCTTGTCGACCGAATTGCATGCCGCCAGGCACGGCGGCGCTACTGCATTGAGCATAGCCGCGCTCAGTATCGTGCTGTCATGGCTATTCATGAACACGATGTATGCCTTGCACTATGCGCATGGCTATTACGGCGATTTTGGACAACAGCACGAAGGCCTGGAATTTCCGGGCACGCGGCAGCCGGATTACTGGGACTTCGTGTATTTCGCCTTCGTGATCGGCATGTGTTTTCAGGTATCGGACGTGCAGATCACCAGCCAGACCCTGCGCCGCACCGCGCTGCTGCATAGCGTGGTGGCGTTCTTTTTCAATGTGTTCATCATCGCCATCAGCGTCAATATTGCCGCAGGATTGGCGTAGGCGCGAAAAGGTTTGCGTTGGGCGAAGTGGCAGCCAGTCAGTCGCGGAAGTTGTCGAATTGCAGTGGCAATTCCACCTCGGCCTTGCGCAATGCCGCGATCGCCAGCTGCAGGTCGTCGCGCTTCTTGCCGGTCACGCGCAGCTTGTCGCCGTTGATCTGCGCTTCCACTTTCAGCTTGGCCGCCTTCAAGGTAGCGATCAGCTTCTTGGCGACCGGCTGCTCGATGCCCTGTTTCACCGTGATCTTCTGCCGTGCACCGGCCAGGTTGACTTCCGGATCGGCGATATCGAGCGCGCGGGTGTCGATCTGTCGCGCCGCCAGGCGGCCGCGCAGGATATCCATCATTTGTTGCAACTGGAATTCGCTGGGGGCGCTTTGCGTGATCACGAATTTGTCCAGCTCGAACTTTGCATCGGTGCCCTTGAAGTCGAAACGATTGGCGAGTTCACGGTTGGCCTGGTCGACCGCGTTGGTAAGCTCGTGCTTGTCGACTTCGGAAATCACGTCAAAGGAAGGCATGGTGGCGGTCCGTAGCGGGAAGATCGCAAGTTTAAGCCATGCGAGTGTTGGATAATGCACCGATGTGCAGCTACGACCCTGCGGCGGTGATGGCGTGAAAGTGGATGTCCTGGTGATTGGCGCGGGGGCTGCGGGATTGATGTGCGCCATCACGGCCGGCCGGCGCGGACGGCAGGTGCTGGTACTCGACCATGCCAACAAGCCCGGCAAGAAAATCCTGATGTCCGGCGGCGGGCGCTGCAATTTCACCAATCTGGGCGTGACGCCCGCGCAATACCTGTCGGCCAATCCGCATTTCGCCAAGTCCGCGCTGGCGCGATATACGCCGGCCGATTTCATCGCGCTGGTGGAAAGGCACCGCATCGCCTATCACGAAAAAGAACAGGGCCAATTGTTCTGCGACGAATCGTCCAAGCTGATCGTGCGCATGCTATTGGACGAATGCGCGGCGGCGAAGGTGCGTGTCGAAACCGGTTGCGGCATCCGGCAGGTACGCAAGAGCGGCGAGAGCTTTGCCGTCTCGACGGTGAAGGGCGAGATCCATGCCGATTCGGTGGTGGTCGCCAGTGGCGGCTTGTCGATTCCCAGCATGGGGGCCACGGGCTTTGGCTACGAGCTGGCGCGCCAGTTCGGGCACAACGTGCTTGCCACGCGCGCCGGCTTGGTGCCGCTGACCCTGAGCGGCAAGCACCAGGAGCATTACCAGGACCTCGCCGGCGTTGCGTTGCCGGTTGCCGCAGCGAAGGTAGGCAAGCAGGCTTTTCGCGCGGGCCTGTTGTTTACTCATCGCGGCATCAGCGGCCCGTCGGTCTTGCAGATTTCCTCCTACTGGCAACCCGGCGACGATCTGCGTATCGATCTTTCGCCCGAGCAGGACCTGGGCCAGTGGCTGCTCGTCCAGCGCGCCGCGCGGCCGGCGGCCGAGTTGCGCAATGTCCTGGGCGATCTTCTGCCCAAACGCCTCGCGCAGCGCTTGTGCGAGCGCTGGCTATCCAGCAAGCCGATGCGCCAGTACCGCGATGCCGAGCTGCGCGACATGGCGGCGCGATTGCACGATTGGCCGATCGTGGCCAGCGGCACCGAAGGCTATCGCACGGCCGAGGTCACGCTGGGCGGCGTGGACACGGATGGGCTCTCGTCCGCCACCATGCAATCGAAGCAGGTGCCAGGGTTGTATTTCATCGGCGAAGTCGTGGATGTAACCGGCTGGCTGGGCGGCTATAACTTCCAGTGGGCGTGGGCGTCCGGGCATGCGGCAGGCGAGGCCGCTTGATGCGTTCGCCTGCGGTGAACATCCACCATGGTGAACTGGCCACCACATGCAACGGTACAACGGGAGACCATCATGAAAGTCGGCTTTATCGGACTGGGTGCGATGGGCAGTGCCATGGCGAGCAATCTGGTCGCGGCCGGGCACAGTGTCACCGTGTGGAACAGATCCGAAGCGGCGACCGAAAAGCTCGCCTCGCTGGGCGCCAAGGTGGCGCGCACGCCGGATCGCGCGGTGCAGGGCGATGTGCTGCATAGCATGCTGGCGAACGACCAGGCCGTGCGCGAGGTGTTCATCGACGGCGGCCTGCTCGACGCGATGGATCCCGGCACGGTGCACGTCAACCATGCCACCATCTCCGTGGCGCTCGCCCGGCAACTGGCCGAGGAGCACGCCAGGCGCAACCTTGGCTATGTGTCGGCGCCGGTATTCGGCCGGCCCGATGTCGCCGCCGCGGGGAAACTCAACATCCTGGTCGCCGGCGTCGCCAATGCGATCGAGAAGGCCAGGCCTTTGCTGGAGGCGATGGCCGCGAAGCTCTGGCCCATGGGCGAGCTGCCCGAGCGCGCCAACGTGGTGAAGCTGGCGGGTAATTTCATGATCGTCACGGCGATCGAAAGCATGGCCGAAGCGTCGGTGCTGGCACGCGCCTATGGGGTCGGTACGGCCGATTTCATTGAGCTGATGACCAGCACCCTGTTTGCTTCGCCGGTCTATCAGGGCTATGGAAAATCGATCGCGGATCATCGCTTCACCCCGCCGGGATTTGCCTTGCCGCTTGGCCTGAAGGACGTGATGCTTGCGCAAGAAGCCGGACACGCCGAGCGCGTGCCGCTGCCGCTGGCGGGCGTGCTGCGCGATAGCTTGCTCGAAGCATTGGCCGATGGCGCCGAAGGCATGGATCTTTCCGCCCTCGCCAGGGTGTCCGTGCGACGTGCCAACCTGGATCGGCGCGGCAGCGATTAGCGGTCAGCGCGGAAGCTGCGCCAGCCAGCGATCGAGCTGATTGGCAAAGGCCTGCTTGTCGCGCGGATGCAGGGCGGCCGGACCGCCGGTATCCACGCCGGTGCCGCGCAGTTCTTCCATGAAGTTGCGCATGCTCAGGCGCTGTCGGATGGTATCGGGCGTATAGAGTTCGCCGCGCGGATGGACCGCCAGCGCACCCTTTTCGATCACGGCGGCGGCCAGCGGAATGTCTTGCGTCACCACCAGATCGCCGGGCATGACCTGGCGTGCGATTTCATTGTCCGCCACATCAAAGCCGCCGGGCACCTGGATGCCGCGGATGTAGGACGAAGGTGGCGTGCGCAGCGCATGATTCGCCACCAGGGTCACGTGCACCTGCGTGCGTTGAGCGGCGCGAAAGAGTATTTCCTTGATCGCCACCGGACAGGCATCGGCATCCACCCAGATGCGCGCTGGCTCGCTCATGGCAATTGCCGGCCGGCGCGGCAACGTGGGTACCAGGGGCAGGGCCGGCTCATTCGCCGTTCCAGCGCAAGGTGCCGTCGATCACTGTGTTGGTGTATCCGCCGATCCAGATCGTGCCGTCGACGATATGCGCGATCAGCAAGGCATCATGGCCCATCTCGCGCCCCTGGCTTACCGCGTAGCCTGATGCCAGCGGCCCATGCGGTTCGGCCTGGGTCAGGTAGGCCGCGATCAGGCCGTTGGCGGCGCCCGAGGCAGGATCTTCGACGATGCCAACACCCGATGGGAAAGCGCGCACCACCAGGTGGTAGTCCGGATGGGTGCTGCGGGCGAACGCACACAGGCCCATGCTGCCGCTGGCGACGGCCAGCGCGCCGATGGCGCTGTGGTCTGGACGCCACGCCCGCAGACTGGCCTCGTCCACGCACTCGGCCAGCCACCAGCGCCGGCCGCCATCCACTAGCGCGGGCGGCAACTTGCCCAAGTCAATGCCATCGAGCGTGGCCGCGAGCAAAGGATGGGCATGCAATCCGGTCTTCACTACGCGCGCTTCGGGTGATTGCAGCAAGAGCCGGCGCTGGGCATTGCTTTCTTCCACGCGGATCGGCAATACGCCAGCGCCGCATTCCTGCCAGAGCAGGCCGTCCTTTGGCGTAGCCAGCCCGCATTCGAGGACGGCGTGCGCGCTGCCGATGCTGGGATGGCCGGCAAAGGCGATTTCCTTTTGCGGCGTAAAGATGCGCACGCGATAACTGGCTTTCGAATCGCCCGGCGGCAACAAAAAGGTGGTTTCGACCAGATTGGTCCAGCGCGCAAAGCGCTGCATGTGCGCATCGCTCCAACCGGCGGCGTCGGTGACGACACCCAGGTGGTTGCCGCCGCCGGGACTCGCGGCGAAGACGTCCAGGTGCATATAGCGGATTGGGTTCATACGGCTCGGCGGCGATGCGGACGTGGCTTGATCGCGCATTCTAGCCGTCGACAACTTGGCTCGTGAACGTCAAGATGGAGAAATTCCAAACAATTGTCGGATTCGTCATATGCCGATTACGCTGCTCATCATCCTCGCCGCCACCTGCATCGTCTCCTTCATGGCGTTCAATAATCGGCGCCTGATCGACGACCTGATCCTGTGGCCGCCCGCGATCGAGCGTAAGCGCGAATATTACCGGCTGGTCACCTATGGATTGATCCACGCCGATCCGATGCACCTGTTGTTCAACATGATGACGCTGTTCTTTTTCGGTCGCGTGATGGAGCCGTTCTACAACCAGACGCTGGGTGCGTTCGGCTTTGGCCTGTTCTACCTCGGCGGGCTGATCGTTTCGATTCTGCCCACGTACCTGAAGAACCGCCGCAACAACAATTACCACAGCCTGGGGGCGTCCGGCGCGGTGTCGGGGGTATTGTTCGGCTACGTCATGCTTGCGCCGTGGACGCGGATCCTGGTGTGGTTCGTGCCGGTGCCGGCGATCATTTACGCGGTGCTCTACGTGGGTTATTCGATCTACATGGACCAGCGCGGGCAGGGCAATATCAACCATAGCGCCCACTTGTGGGGCGCCGGTTACGGGGTGCTGTTCACCGTGTTGATTAATCCTGCTGTGCTGCCGCATTTCCTGGCTGCGTTATCGCAGCCGGGCATATGAGTTGAACTTGCTCATTGCGCGTACATCCAGAAATGCTCTAATTAAACCTCGTCAACGATCACCGCCGGAGTACGCACGCATGGCAACGACCCGCAAGTCTGCCGCGAAGAAGTCCGCGGCCCGCAAGGCAACCCGAAGCGCAAGCCAGGCCAGGAACAAGCCGGCTGGCAAGGGAGCTGTAAAAAAAGCCGTTAAAAAAGCTGCAGTCGGCAGAAAGGTGGCAAAGAAGGCAGCGCGCAAGACGGCAAAAAAAGCAGTAGTTAGAAAGAACGCCGCCACGGCCGTAGGCAAGAAGGTCGCAGGCAAGGCGGTAAAGAAGGCGGCCGCGCGTAAGACGGCTACGCCGTCCACGAAAGCCGCGACCGGCAAGGTCACCAGAAAGGCCGCCAAGAAAGCCAGCAAGAAGGCCACAGGCAAGGCGGCGCCGACCAAGAAGGCGCCGGCCAGAAACGCTTCTCGTTCATCCGCTGCCACGCCTGCGCCGCAGGCAAAGCCGGTGGCGAAAAAGGTGGCGAGGCCGCCGAAAAAGCCGGTGGTGGCCGAACCATCCGCCCCGGCTCATATCAGCCCGGAAGAAGCTGTTGCGCATATCCAGGCCCTGCTGCAAGCCAAGCAGGAGCGCATCAAGCAAGGTCCGACCTGGCCTGGCGCCACCTCCGTGCCGCATGTCGGCAACGATGGCGCGCCGAACCATGACAATCATTTCAGCGATGTGCATCACGTGCCGCATGCACGCGGCGATCAAGTTAAAAATGGAAAGAGTTAAGCGAACGCGCCATTGACATGATTGGCGTAGCAAAAGGCCGGCTTGTATTTAAACGCAAGCCGGCCTTTTCCATTCCCGCTCACGGCCCATTTATTGCCCGAGGAATAACGTGGTTGCGTGGATCGCATGGAGTCCCCGCCATGAATAATTCCGTCAAATACCTGCTTGCCGGCTTGATGCTGGCAGGTTCTCTGGTTGCACTGTCCGGTTGTGTGCCTAGCTACAGCTATGTTCAGGGCAATGGTTACGCAGGCGATGCTTACTATGGAAGCGGCCCGGCCGTGATCTACGGCGATCCGTATGGCTATTACCCTTGGGGTGGCTATTACGGTGGCTATTGGGGCGGTTATTACGGTTATTACGGCGGCTATCGCGGATGCTGCCATGGCGGTGGTCGTTATTGGCGAGGCGGCGGCTTGCGCGGTGGCGGCCATGGCGTAGCGCACGGCTCGTCAGGCGGCGGCCATCCCGCGCACTGACCCGCTCGCTTAAGTCAAAATGCGGGGATGACCTTACTCCGTACTGTTTTCCACCGTGCTCAGCTTGCTTGCTATATTGCGATGGCTTGTGCGCTTGGCGCATGCGCCGACTTGCGTTACTACGCCCACGTGACCCACGGTGAAAGCGCGCTGCTGCTTGAACGCCGCTCGGTGCGCAAGGTGATCGCCAATCCGGCTACCGATCCAAGGCTGGCTGTCCGCCTGCGGCTTTCCCAGCAGGCGCGGCAATTCGCCACCGCGCAGCTCAAACTGCCGGACAATCGCAGCTACACCTATTACGTCGAACTGCACCGTCCCTATGTAGTGTGGAACGTTTATGCCACGCCGCGTTTTTCGGTCGATGCGGTGCCGCAGTGTTTTCCCATCGCCGGATGCGTGGCCTATCGCGGCTGGTTCGATGAAAAAAAGGCCCTTGCCAGTGCACGACAGTTGCGAGCGCAGGGCAAAGACGTCTACATCGGCGGGGTTCCGGCGTATTCCACGCTCGGCTGGTTTGCCGATCCCATCCTCAGCAGCATGCTGCGCTGGGATGACGACGAACTGGTCGGTACGATTTTCCACGAGCTCGCCCATCAGCTTATCTACGTCAAAGGCGATACCGCGTTCAACGAAAGCTACGCGATGTTTGTGGAAGACCAAGGCGTTCGGGAATGGCACCGCTCGCGCGGCGAGGTCGAAGGAAATGACCGCGATCAAGCCATGGATGATGGCTTTACCCAACTGGTGCTGGACCTGCGTGGACGGCTGAAAAAGCTGTATGCCAGCGACGGTGATGAGCCTTCGATGGAAGCGGGCAAACAGCGCGCCATCGCCGACTTCCGCGCGCGTTACGTCGCATGGCGCGACAAATATTGGCCGGGCGACCATCGCTACGATAAGTGGGTATCAGGTCCGATCAACAACGCCACCCTGTTGCCTTTCGGCCTGTATGACCAGTGGGAGCCTGCGTTCGCGGAGCTGTTCAAGCAGGCCGATGGACAATGGCCGGATTTCTATGCCCGCGTCCGTGCGCTGGGAAAGGCGCCTCGGGCACAGCGTGAAGCAGGCCTGCGTAGCTTGTTGAGTATGTCCGGGAAGCCGCAGTAGGCGTCGCTTCAGGGACGGACCTTGTGCTGCGCCATATAGCGCAAATAAGCGAGCAGGGCACCGAGATCCGCATCCGACAACGATTCCTGCGTGGCAAAACCGGACATCTTTCCCTCCGGCCAGCGCCGCAGCGATTGTGGATTGCGGATGAAGGCGCGCAACATGGCGTCGCTCAGGTATTCGGTGGGGCTATGCGGGATGTTGAGGTCCGGCCCCATGCGCGCGTCGCCCTGTCCGTTGAGCGTATGGCAGGCAAAGCAGGTGCGCTGGAAAACCTTGTAACCGTGGCGGACAGGGCTGTCCGCGGGCAGCGCGACGGCCGGAGCGGTGGCGGGGAAGCGCGCGGCTATATTCTGCGTGCGCCGGATGCGCACCAACTGGTAAGGCCATTGCTCAGTGCCGATGCCGGCTGCTGCCGGGTTCGTCCACACAACGTAGAACGGGCCGGCGTCGCCTTTGTGATCGGGCAGCGGCGGCCATGGATGCCGTGGGTCCTCGACGGCAAGCCATGCTTGCGCGCCTGCCTGGTCGAGGATGGTATCTGCAGGAATGTCGATCGAAAAACCGTCAGCTGCCACGAATTGCAAACGATCTCCGCGTTGCAGGCCCGGAAGCAGGGCGCGTAGCGGAACCGCGCGGTACGTCATGGTGCCGCGAAACGCCACATCGATGGGGATGGTGACGTTCCGGACGTCCGGGCGCGCCAATAGTTGTGAGGTGGTCCAGAGATGCACGCCACGGCCAGCGTCGACATTCAGCTCGGCCGCGCGCAGAGGCAAGGCGAAGCACAGCGCTGACAGGCATAAGCGGCGAAGCCACATGGCAAAAGTCCTTGTGGTGACAGGCACTTGGAAATGGTACAGATAAAACCGTATGGTGCCGGCGCCGGCAAGCTATCGATAAGCTGAACCGATCCAAATGGCACCTTGAACTTCCCCTGCCGCGGCCACACTAAGTAGTCGTATCGCCGTGAGGCGACGAGCGGATGGCACAAAACATCGTGGCATCCAGGGGTTGGTTCCTAAGTTTACCCTCCCCCCGGAACGCAACCTAACAAACCCCGGCAGTTATTCCCCTGGCTGCCGGGGTTTTTTATTTCCCTTTCCGTTTCTCGACGCACTGTTCACGATTGCGATTCCGGCAGGATAATTGCCGGCAGCGGCATTATGGCCGGCGTTCCTCTTTCCGACATGGATGCCCATGATCGTCAGTTCCCTGCTCGATACCGACCTGTACAAATTTTCCATGATGCAGGTCGTGCTGCATCAGTATCCAGCCGCGCAGGTGGAGTATCGCTTCAAGTGCCGTAATCCGGGCATCGACCTGGTGCCCTACATCGACGAGATCCGCGACGAACTGCATGCCCTGTGCGGCTTGCGCTTTACCGAGCAAGAGCTGGAATACCTGCGCACCTGGCGTTTCTTCAAGAGCGACTTCATCGATTTCCTGGGATTATTCCAGCTCAACGCCAAATACGTGGATATCGCGCCGTCGCCTCGGCAGAACGGTGAGATCGAGATTCGCATCTGCGGCCCTTGGCTACATACGATCCTGTTCGAAGTGCCGTTGCTGGCCATCGTCAACGAAGTCTATTTCCGCAACACGAACGCGCAGTTGGATCTTGCCGAGGGCCGCCGCCGCTTGGCGGACAAGATCACGCTATTGCGCGATGCTCCCGGCTATGCCGAATGCCGCATTGCTGATTACGGTACCCGTCGCCGGTTCTCGCGCCAATGGCACAAGGAAGTGGTGACGACCCTGCACGCAGGCTTGCGCGATCAACTGGCCGGTACCAGCAATGTATGGCTGGCCCGGCAGCTGGGGCTGCGCCCGCTGGGCACACTGGCGCATGAATATCTGCAGGCGCATCAGGCGCTTGGTCCACGGCTGCGTGATTCGCAGGTGGCCGCACTGGAGGCGTGGGCGAAGGAGTACCGGGGTGACCTGGGTATCGCGTTATCGGACGTCTACGGCCTTTCCGCGTTCCTGCGCGATTTCGATATGTATTTCTGCAAGCTGTTCGACGGTACGCGGCACGATTCGGGCGATCCGTTCGCGTGGGGCGAGCGCGTGCTGGCGCATTACCAGGCCAATCGCGTCGACCCACGCAGCAAGATCCTGGTGTTCAGCGATGGCCTTGATATTGCCAAGGTCATGAAGCTTTACCAGCACTTCCGTGGGCGTTGCCTGCTCGCCTTCGGCGTCGGTACCAATCTCACCAACGATGTTGGCCCCACGCCGCTCAACATCGTGATCAAGATGGTCCGCTGCAACGGCCAGCCGGTGGCCAAATTGAGCGATTCACCGGGCAAGAACATGTGCGAGGACGAAGCCTATATCGCTTATCTGCGGCAGGTGTTCGACATTCCTGTGCTCGTTGGCGAGGGCGATCAGGCGTACCGGGAAACGTAAATCGACATGACACGAGGGGCGGATGGAATCGGCCCCTGGCCATGCACGATTCATCCCGTTATTCAAAACGCAGGCAATACGGCACCGTGGTATTTCTGTTCGATGAAGGCCTTGACCTGCGGGCTGGTCAAGGCCTTGGCGAGTTTCTGGACGCGCGGATCGTTCTGATTGTCCGGACGGCCGACCAGATAATTCACGTAGGGCGAGTTCTTGTCCTCGATCAGCAACGCATCCTTGGTTGGGTTCAGTCCGGCGGCTAGCGCGTAATTGGTATTGATCAGCGCCAGATCCACTTCGTCCAAAGTGCGCGGCAGCATGGCCGCCTCCAGTTCCTTGAATTGCAGATGCCTGGGATTGGCCGTGATGTCCTTGAGGGTAGCCAGTTCGTCGTTGGGATCCTTCAGCGTAATCAGGCCATGCTTGGCGAGCAGCAGCAGGGCGCGGCTATTGTTGCTGGGATCGTTCGGGATCGCGACGGTGGCGCCATCGGGCAACTGGTCGATCGATTTGAACTTGTGCGAATAGGCGCCGAACGGTTCGATGTGTACGCCGGTAATGATCACCAGGTTGGTTTTGCGTTCGCGATTGAAGGCATCCAGGTAGGGCTTGGTCTGGAAGTAATTCACGTCGATGCTCTTTTCGGCCACCTGCAGGTTGGGCTGCACATAGTCGGCAAATACCTTGATCTGCAGATTCACGCCTTCCTTCGCGAGGATGGGCTTGACCTGCTTGAGGATCTCCGCATGCGGCACCGCGGTGGCGGCCACGGTCAGTGTCTGGCCATTTGCGCTATCGGAATTGGACGACGAGCAGCCGGCCAAGAGCAGGGCGGCAAGGAAAGCCAGGAGCTTTTTCATGAATACGTTCCAGTTCTTGTGCATCGCATCAGAGTAGCCGTCCAGACGTCTGGATGCAAAGCTGCCCGCTGGCGTGGTTCGGCAGGCCGGATCGAGCTTCGCTGACGATTCAGCGCCGGCTGTAATGGGCAACGATGCGATCGCCAAGCATCTGCAACAACTGCACCAGCACAATCAGCAACAGCACGGTCACCACCATATAGTCGGATTTATAACTCAGGTAACCATAGCGATACGCCAGGTCGCCGAGGCCCCCGGCCCCGATGGCGCCGCCCATGGCCGTGTAGCCGACCAGCGCAATGGCGGTAACCGTCACCCCCGCCCACAGGCTGGCGCGTGCCTCCGGCAGCAGCACATGGCGGACAATCTGCCAGGTGCTGGCGCCCATGGCCTGCGAGGCTTCGATCACGCCGTACTCCACTTCGCGCAAGGCCGTTTCCACCAGGCGGGCAAAAAACGGCGCAGCGCCGATCACCAGCGGCGGGATCGCGCCGCGGATGCCTAGTTTGGTGCCGACCAGGACATAGGTGAGCGGCATCAGCACGATCATCAGGATGATGAAGGGAATCGAGCGAAGCACGTTTACCGCCAGCGACAGGGCGCCATAGAGCTTGGGCATGGCATGCAACTGCCCTTTGCCGGTAAGAAACAACAGCACACCGAGCGGCAACCCGATCAAAACGGTGAGCAGCAATGAGCCGCCCAGCATCAGCAGGGTGTCGATGCAGGCCTGGCCCAGTTCGCCCCAGTCGTCGATATTGGGAAACAGGCTTTGCAGCAAGGGCAGGTGGGTGGCGATCATCGTGCAAGCTCCTCCACGTCAATGCCCGCGTCGCGCAGGGCCTGCAATGCGACATCCAGGTTGGCGCCCTGCATCGCCAGCGTGAGCTGGCCGTATGGCAGGTCCTTGATGCGATCGATACGCCCGGCCAGGATGTTGAAATCCACGCCGGTTTCGCGGGTCACGCGGCCCAGGGTCGGCGACCAGGTGGCTTCGCCGCGAAAAGACAGGCGCAGGATACGGCCAGGGACATGTTCATAAGGCACGTGTGCGCCAGCTGCTTCCTCGGGCAGCGCTTCGTTGACGAAGCGCCGCGTGGTGGGATGCCGGGGATGCAGGAAAACATCGGCCACCGAACCGTGTTCCACGATGCGGCCGCCATCCAGCACCGCGACGCGATCGCATACCCGGCGCACCACGTCCATTTCGTGCGTGATCAGCACAATGGTCAGTTTCAGGTCGCGATTGATTTCTGCCAGTAGCTCGAGCACGGACGCCGTGGTTTGCGGATCGAGCGCGCTGGTTGCTTCATCGCACAGCAGGATGGAAGGCTGGTTGGCCAGCGCGCGGGCAATGCCGACTCGTTGCTTCTGCCCGCCGGAAAGCTGCGATGGGTATTTGTTGGCGTGCGCCTCCAGGCCGACCCGCTGCAGCAACTCGTCGACCCGCGCGCGGATCACTTTGGCTTCCTTGCCACCGGCAAGGCGCATCGGGAAGGCAATGTTGTCGGCGACGGTCTGGGAGGAGAGCAGGTTGAAGTGCTGGAAGATCATGCCAATGCGCTGCCTGGCCGCGCGCAGGGCGGTGCCGGCGAGCGCGGTCATGTCGGTATCTCCTACCAGAATGCGCCCGCCGCTCGGCCGTTCCAGCAAGTTGACCAGGCGTACCAGTGTCGATTTGCCGGCGCCGGAATGCCCGATGATGCCAAATACCTCGCCATCGGCGATGTCCAGACTGAAAGCTTCGAGCGCTGGAATGTCCTTGCCGCCGACGCGGTAGGACTTGTGGACATCGACGAAACGGATCACGGCGAACCCTGGCCCATGGAGGAGCCGGCATTCTATGCCACTACCCGCGCCGGGGCTGCAGTAGACTGCCATATCGATATGACCCGGGAGCGATCCATGACGACTGCTTACGACTTCCATGCGCGCGACATCGACGGCAACGAGCGCTCACTGGGCGAATGGCGCGGCAAGACCTTGCTGGTCGTCAACGTGGCTTCCAAGTGCGGCTTTACCCCGCAGTACAAGGGCCTGGAAGAACTGTGGCGACACCATCGCGACGAAGGGTTGGTGGTGCTCGGCTTTCCCTGTGACCAATTCGGTCATCAGGAACCGGGCAACGAAGAAGAGATCAAGCAGTTCTGTTCCACCAGCTATGAGGTGACCTTTCCCCTGTTCGCCAAGATCGAGGTGAACGGCGAAAACGCCCATCCGTTTTACCGCTGGCTGAAGCAGCAGGCCAAGGGCCTGTTGGGCAGCGAAGCGATCAAGTGGAATTTCACCAAGTTCCTGGTCGATGCCGAGGGTAACGTGGTCAAGCGCTATGCGCCGACCGACACGCCGGAAAAGATCGACAAGGATCTGCGCAAGCGCTGACTGCGCGGCACGCTTGCGGACTTCAGCCGCGCCCCTGAAAAGCGGCCAGCTGCTCCATGATGGCGTCAAGGGTGCGGCTGGGGCTGGGTTCGTCGCCTTCGCGCACGACATTGTTGAGCATGATGGCGAAAGCCAGCCGTTCGCCCGACGCCGTCGTCACGTAGCCGGCCACGCAGCGCACGTCGTTCATGCTGCCGGTCTTGGCGTGTACGTTATTGCTGGCGGCCGTGTTGCGCATGCGCCATTGGAGCGTGCCGTCCACGCCGGCGGTCGGCAACGTGTCACGCAGTTGCGCGCCATAAGGCTGCCTGGCCAGGTAGACGAGCAGATGCGTCATGGCCGCCGGCGTCGCCAAGTCCTGGCGCGACAGGCCGGCGCCGTCCTCGATCTGGCTGTCCTCGGGTGGAATGCCGATGCGTCCGAGTAGTTCGTCCAGGGCACGTATCCCCCAGGCTTCCGTCGTGAGGAAGCCCGACGCCGGATCGGCCACCTGTCCGGCGCTGGCACGTGCCTTGACGCCAGCGATCTGCAGCAAGTTTTGCAGGTAGAGATTCTGCGATCTTTTCAAGCCGCGGGTAAGCACGTCCATCACTGGCGGCGACAACACCTGTGCCAGCACCACCGCCCGGTCGAGCCCGATGTCGGCCTGTTGTGGCCAGTGCAGTACGCGCAGCGCCCCTTTCAGGCGAATACCGTGCCGCGCCAGTGCCTCCTGCAATAGCGTGCCAGCGAACTGGGCCGGATCCGCCATCGCAAGCTTGTAGGTTTGCGCCTGGGATTGCGCGGCGATATGGCCGAATGCGTATAAGGTCATATCACCCGGGGCGCGATAAAGGTTGATATCGCTGCGTGTGTTGCCTGCACTGGTGGTGAGCGTATTTATCACGCGAGGGAACGCATCGGCTGGATCGAGCTTCAACCGTGCCCGCTCGCCCGGAACGCGCGAGGGTTCCACCATCAGGTTGACGGTGTTTTCCTGCACGCTTAAAGCTGAAGCGGGCGGGGCGAACCAGCTTTGCAGGTCACGCGCCTCCCAGCCGGAGCCGGCGGATGGGCCGCTGAAATAGCTATCGTCGGCGATCAGGTCGCCCTGTACCTCATGCACGCCGCTTGCAGCGAGTTGCGCGGCGAGCTGATCGGCCCAGTCGGTATTGGTGCCCGGCGTGTCGAGCGTCGGATCACCCATGCCGCGCAGGATCAGCGATCCTTCCAGCCGCCCTTGTACGATCGGCTGCGTGACGAGCAGTTGTGTAGGAATGCGGTAATCGGTGCCTAGCGTATCCAGCACCAGCGCTGCGGTATACAACTTGGCGGTGGAGGCCGTTTGCAGCAGCTTGCCCGCATCGTGCGCATAGAGCGTGCGGCCAGTATCGAGTGAGATCACATCGATTCCCCAACGCGACGACGCAAAGCGTGGAGCTGCGATCTGCGCATCGATCGCCGCAGCCAGTTGCTGCACGGTGTGGGATGCCGTGATCTGCGATACCTGCGTGACGCTTGCCTGGGCAACGGCGATGGCGCCAAACAGCGCACAGGCGGTGGCGACGCGGAGCGGATAACGCGATGCGGCGAGCTTCATGCGCTTAGTATTGCCGAAGCTTCGCGGCACGCGATAGCTCAAGCTATCCATGCATGGCGGTGGCGAAGGCGTAGTCCCAGCCATGCCAAGCTCATCCCGCGCATAGCCATGAAAGCAAGAAATGCCAGCCATAGTCCGTGATTGCCAAGTCCGCGCGCAAACCAGGCGAGCCATGCAAAAAAAACCACGGATACCAGCATCCCATCACGCATCTCGCGCGCGCGCGTCGCGCCGATGAACAAGCCATCCAGCAGGTAGCTCCACACCGCCACGACCGGTAACGCCGCCAGCCAGGGCAGATAGCGATAGGCTGCATCGCGCACATCGGGCAAGTTGGTTTGCAGATTGACGAATAGCTTTCCGGCTGCGCTGAAGAACAACGCATAAGCGATGCTGCCGATCAGCGACCATCCGCCGGCCACGATCAACGCCCGGCGCAATGCATGGGGATCGCGCGCGCCGATGGCGTGGCCGCACAATGCTTCGACCGCGTTGGCGAGCCCATCCAGGCCGAACGCAGTGAGCATCAGTCCATTGAGCAACAGCGCATTGGCCGCGACGGTGACGTCGCCCAGTCGCGCACCCAGCAGCGAGAGGCTGAAGAACACGCCTTCCAATCCCAGTGTGCGCAAAAAAATATCGCGATTCACCATCAGCAAGGGACGCCAGTGCTGCCAGGCGCGCATGGCGCGCCAATCGATCGTGCCGTCCAACCTGCGCGCCATCTGAAGCGCACGCCAAAGGCCGTAGACAGCGCCGCACCATTCGCCCCCCACCGAGGCCAGCGCGATACCCGGCACGCCCCAACCGAAGCCGGGTACGAACAAAAGGTTCAGCGCGATATTGACGATATTGGTCACCAGCAGCAGCGCCAGCGTGGTGCGTGCGCGCTGCGCACCGATGAACCAGCCGGCCAGCGCATAGTTGAGCAGCGCGGCGGGTAGTCCGAACAAGCGCAGGTACAGGTAGTCCAGCGCGCGCCCGGATAGCAATGGCGTGGAGTGCATCTGGCTGACCAGCCACGGTAGCAGCGGCACCATCAAGCCACCCACCAACAGGCCAAGCGAGGCGGCAAGCAGCAAAGCCTGTGCCTGCACGGTGCGCAATCCCGATGCATCGCCCGCACCCTTGGCCTGTGCAACAAAGCCGGTGGTGCCCATGCGCAGAAAACCCAGGCTCCATACCGGCAGGGCGTATACCGCGCTGCCGACGGTTACGGCACCAAGGTCCTGGGTTTGCGGTAAATGACCGGCCACGGTGCTGTCTACCAGCGCTACCAGCGGCACCGTGAGATTGGACAGGATCATGGGGGCCGCCAGTGCCCACACTTGCTGATGAGTCGGGCGATGGCGCCAGGCTTCGAGGAATGCGGTCATGGGAGAAATCGGGCCGTTTTGCGGCCATTCTGGCACGCGGCGAGGTGCCCGGGCCTCATGGATGTTACCCTTGCCAATCCTGTCGTCGGCGAAGGTCGGCGTCCTTCACTACCGCGAGACCATCATGCAGATCGCCGATAATTCCGTTGCTTCCTTTCACTACACGCTGACCGGCGACGATGGCCAGGTGATCGACAGTTCCGAAGGCCGCGAACCGCTTACTTATCTGCACGGCAGCGGCCAGATCGTGCCGGGCCTGGAAAAGGCGATGGCCGGACGTGCGGCCGGCGACCAGTTCAAGGTGGACGTCGCGGCCGCGGAAGGCTACGGCGAGCATCATCCGGAACTCATGCAGGAGCTGCCGCGCGAGGCGTTCCAGGGCGTGGAGGATATCCAGCCGGGCATGCAGTTCCAGGGGCACGGTCCGCAAGGCGTGATCAACGTGACGGTGACCAAGGTTGACGACGACAAAGTGCACATCGACGGCAACCATCCCCTGGCCGGCCAGACCCTGCACTTCGAGATTGAAATCACGCAAGTGCGTGTAGCCAGCGAAGAGGAAATCGCGCACGGCCATGTGCACGGCGCAGGCGGTCATCATCATTGATGCGATGCGACCGCGCGATGGTTCGCGCGGTCGCATGCAGTTCGGACCGTTCCCGGATTAAATCCGGGGAGCCCGACGAGTGACTGCACTTCAAGGCTTCGCGCCAGCCCGGCTGCCGTGCTCGCGCAGCGAAGGCCTCAGTACCAATCCAGCAGCGAAATGCCCACGCCCAGGTACGTGGCATTGTGGTTGTAGTCGATGATGCTCTCGCCGTAACCCTTGAACAATTCCATATAGCCGCGCAGGTTGCCCACCACCGGGAAGCTCCAGGTGAAGCGTCCGCCGCCATGCTGCTGGCTGCCGCCGCGTAGCGAATCGCGCAGCAGCAGGCCAAATTCCTGTCCGTGCCATTCGTGGATGATCTGCACGTCGGCGCGGCCCATGTAATTGCTGATATCCGGATTGTTGTCGTCCGCGGCGCTCTCGGGAATACGCCACCAGGGACGGAACATGATGGTCCAATCCGCGCGCTCGAAGCCGATTTGCGCCATCACGCGGTTCCAGCTGCGCGAGAGCGGATCGGACTGGCCATTGGATTGATGGTTCACACCAATGCTGAGCAGGCGTCCGTCCCAGCCGAACAAGTGATAATCCGTATCGAATACCAGCATGGCCTCGGGCTCGTAATCGGTTTCGCGGAACGGACGCGACAGTTTCGAGTTGTACACCTGCCAATAGGAATCCTGCGTATAACCCACCCACAGGTCACCGACATCGCCGAATACTCCCTGCCAGAGCTTGGTCTTCAGGCTGAGCTGAAACTTGCCTTCGATGTTCTGCATGCCCAGTGGCACATGCTCGGTATTGGCTGGATTGGGACTGGAAGGAAGATTGTTCTGGTTGGTGGTGGCGAATGCCGGCAATACATAGATCGGTTTGTAGCCGCGCAGGTTGAATGTGCCGAGCTTGCTGTCCGGGGATAGTTCCCAACGGCTGTCCAGCAACGAAAGCGGAGCATTGTTGCCGGTGGACGTGGCGGCAACCGACTCCTGTCGAAAGACGTTCGAAGACGCAGGCGCGGCCGGCTCGCTGCGTTTTTGCGCCACCGGCATCTGGTTGCGGCCGGTAGCGCGGTCGTAGCATGCCAATCGTTGCGCATCGCTCTCGATACCCGTGCAACCTTTGATGTCCGACGGGCTGACGTTTTGCGCCTGAAGCGTCGACATGCCGAGGCTGGCGCACGTGCCGGCCAGCAAGCAGCGGAACCACGGTTTCATGGGCAACCTCCAAAGCGCCCGTCCCCGGCGCGATAGCCCCAAGTCTAGCGATGCTGGACCCAGAATAAAAAAACCGGCCATCGCGTGATGGCCGGCGTGACGGATACGTCAATGTCCGCGCTATCGCGGTTTGTCAGTTCAAGTTCTTCAACCAGCGCTCGTATTGCGCCTTGGTAATGCGCTTGCCGTGGCCCGCGACATAGCTGAAATCATTGGCCAGCGGCGGGTAGGCGTTGGCCTGTTCGCTGGTGATGTATTTCGATCCGCCGGACAATTGCTCGAACGAAGGCGGGGATGCCGTGGAGGGCGTCTGATTCATGGTCGAATTGATCGTGACCTGGCCTTGGGCCGAGTTGAACGTGGCGCTGCCGTTACCGGCGTTGCCCTGGGCGGGCATGCCCGGTTGCGAAGGGGCCGGCGGCTGATTCATCTGTGGCGCTGCGGCGGGTTGCATCGGCTGGCTTTGAGCGGGCGCAGGTGGCGGAGGGGGCGCTGGCGGTGCAGGCGCCGCCGGTGCCATGGCGGGCTGCATCGCCGGCGGTTGGTCCTGGGCCGCAACGCAGCCCGTAAAGAGCAGGCCGGCACCGATGAAGGAGACAAGAACGGACATACGAGGTTTCATTGGGATTGGCTCCGTGCGGCAATGATCAAGGTGCCGGCTGCGGCCTTGCGATCATCAACCGATGGCGGGCCAGCCGAGTTCGGAACGCACGTTAGCAAGCTTGCTGTCAATGCCAGCACAATAGTCGGGTCATGATTTCGTGAAGGCATGCGTCCATTGCGCTCCTCTTCATCTCTTGCCGGAACCATCACTCGTGGCCAGGCGCGCGTGCTGCAACTTGCCGCACAAGGCTTGCTGCAGGCACCCCGGCGCCGTGCGCGGCGCGAAGATCTGCTGGCGGCGATCCAGCGCATGCGCCTGTTGCAGATCGACAGCATCCATGTAGTGGCGCGCAGCCCTTATCTGGTGCTGTATGCCCGCCTGGGCCATTACCCGCCAGCGTGGCTTGATGTCGCGCTGGAAGACGGACGCATCGCCGAATGCTGGGCACATGAAGCCTGCTTCGTAACGGCGGCGGACTTCGGGCTGCATCGTGCATGGCGCGCGCAATCGCAAGGCAAGCACTGGGCGGATCGGCACGCAGCGCGCGCCAGGGACAATAACCTGACGGAAATGCAGGCGCTGCTGGAGCACATTCGCGCAACCGGTCCGGTGCGCGCTTCTGATTTCGAGCGCGTCGATCGCGGCGTTTCCGGGTGGTGGGAGTGGAAGCCGGAGAAACGCTGGCTTGAGGCATGGTTCGCTTCTGGCGAATTGATGGTCGCGCGTCGTGAACGTTTCCAGCGCGTCTACGATCTGGCCGAGCGCGTGCTCGCCAAGCTCGATCCGCCCTTTGACGAAACAGCCTCGGCGTTATCGGCTGAAGAACTGCGGCGGCTTTTCATCCTCGATAGCGTGCGTGCGCTCGGTGTGACGCAGGCGCGATGGATAGCCGACTACTTCCGCCTGAAGCCTTCGGTAGATGAACGCGAGTTGGCGCCCCTGGTTGCGACCGGTGAATTGCTACGGGTCCAAGTAGCAGGTTGGGATAACGCGGCCTACGTGCACCGCGACCACGTACCGTTACTGGAAAAGGCCGGTGCCGGGCGATTGCGCGCTACGCATACCGCCTTGCTGTCGCCATTCGACCCGCTGGTGTGGGACCGCGCGCGGGCCAGCGCCATGTTCGATTTCGACTACACCATCGAATGCTATGTCTCCGCTGCCAAACGGCGTTATGGCTATTACGTGCTGCCGATCCTGCATCGCGGAAACCTGGTCGGACGCCTCGATGCCAAGGCTCATCGTGCCGAGGGTATTTTTGAAGTGAAGGCGCTGTACTTCGAAGAAAAGATTACGCCCACGGCGCGGATGCTGGAGGAGGTCGCGCACGCGGTGGCCGCGACAGCCGCCTGGCATGGCACGCCCACGATACGGCTTGGCCGCTGCCGCCCCGCATCGGTCGCTTCGACGTTACGTGCGTATTGGCGTGCTTGAGGGCACGCCTTTAGTGGTTAACCGTTGTTTGTGGCGATGCGCAGGAATGGCCCTGCAAGACCGCGTTCAATTGCTGCGTCAATCCCGCGCAGCGATTCGCCAGGTAGGGACGCACGCGCGGATCGTTCGCATCGTGCAGCAAGCTGCTGCGCATGGCCTGGTAATGCCCGGCAAGGGTTTCGGGAGAATAAATACTGGCGGCGCGGTGACATGCGATATAGCTGTTCAGGTAGCTATCGCAGGCGGGGATGCCGGTAATGATGGCGGGCTTAGGCGGCTGAGCGGGCGCTGCCGGCTTGCGTATCGCCTGGTTGCAGCCGCTCAAGAGCAAACCTGCCAGCCAGCAACCCGCCCAGCGAACACCGGCCTGCCGAAAGAAACCTGCCTTATTAACTAACGCCATGAAGCTCTTCCACACGTAAAAACCTATCTTAGGGATGCCCTGATCAATGCTATGCAGGTGGCATGATGTCCAGAAGGCTCGCAGGGTAAGTTGCTTGGCGCCGCCGTCTTACTCGCTATTCAAGCGGCAGGCCAAGGCGCGGCACAGTCTGCGAGCCTTCTGGACATCACTCCATTACTTTAGTTTTAGATTCAATCCGCCGGGGCCGTGGCTGTCTGTCCGCATGCCCTCCGCGCGCCCCAAAGCCGGATACATCCATGTGTCCGCCGCGTGCGCCGATGGCCCCGTGGCCTGCGAACAGACAGCCGCGGTGACACCTGCGTAGCGTTGATCAGGGCATCCCTAGCATAGCGCCCCTGCTAAAAGGCCATTCCAGCTGAACGCCTATTCGCCTTATGCCTGTATTTGCGAGTATGATGAGCGCACTGTGTTTGCCGGGGTCACCAGAGTCACGTGACCCGATGCAGCCGATTACGATCTGCCTCATCGCTCACCCCCTAGGGTTTTCCTTAGCACACCAGTAAGCCGGCCCCGCTCTCGGCGGTCGAGTCTCTATTTTTACGAAAAACCTAGTTTGGAGTGTGTTTCATGTCTGATCGTCAGATCGGTACCGTCAAGTGGTTCAACGATGCCAAGGGTTTCGGCTTCATCAGCCGCGACAATGGCCCGGACGTCTTCGTGCATTTCCGCGCGATCCAGGGCAATGGCTTCAAGAGCCTGCAGGAAGGCCAGAAGGTCAGCTTCAAGGTTGTGCAGGGCCAGAAGGGCCTGCAGGCCGATGAAGTTATGGCTGCCTAATCGATTAATGAATCGATTTAAAAAGCCGGGCTTGATGCCCGGCTTTTTTATTACCACGACTATACCAATTGTGATTCCTGGCGTGAATTTTCCATCACATATCTTTTCACGGAAGTCATTATCCTGTGTTTACTGTGTCTGCTAGGTAAGGCGTGTGTCTGCTCTGCGGATCTGTTTTCCGCAAGGTTCGCTTGATCTCGGCATTCCCAGTAAGCCGTCGGCTCGGGTGGGTCGACTGGTCTCAGAGTAAAACGGTCGAACGGAGTAAGTCATGTCGGATCAACGTGAGAAAGGCACAGTCAAGTGGTTCAATGATGCCAAGGGCTTCGGTTTCATCAGTCGCGAAAATGGCCCTGACGTTTTCGTCCACTTCCGCGCAATTCAGGGAAATGGCTTCAAGAGCCTGAAGGAAGGCCAAAAGGTGGAGTTCAAGCTAGTGCAGGGGCAAAAGGGCCTGCAAGCCGATGAAGTCACCCCGGGCTAGAACCAGTTTGACAACATATCTACGAAGGCCGGCGCATGCCGGCCTTTTTGTGTCTGGCGCGGGTGTTGGCTAACCTGCCGCAATGTCTGCATTACCCATTCCGCTTGCCACGCATGCGAGGTCAAGCATCGTCACGGTGAATTCCGGCGATGGCGCGCGTAGCGAATTGATTCTGACGCGGCCGATCGATGATCCGCTGCATAGTTTGTATTGGCTACCGGCGATGGGTGTGCCGGCCCGGCATTACCTGCCGTGGGCACAGGCCTTGGCCGCGCATGACATCGCTGTAGCCTTGCACGAGTGGCGCGGCATCGGTTCCAGTGATCGGCGCGCCGGACGACACCTGGACTGGGGCTATCACCAGTTGCTGGAAATGGACATACGCGCAGGCGTGACAGAAGCCAGGGCACATTGGCCACAGGCGACGTCCTGGATGGGTGGGCACAGCCTTGGCGGACAGCTGGCGTGCCTCTATGCCAGCCTTCATCCCTGCGATGTGGCGGGTATGGCGCTGGTCGCCAGTGGAGCACCTTACTGGCGGTGTTTTTCTTATCGCCCGGTCATGTTTGCGGCCTACGCGCTTGCTACGCCACTGGCCCGACTGCTGGGACATTTTCCGGGACGTGCGATCGGTTTCGGCGGCAACGAGGCGCGCAGCGTTATCGCGGACTGGGCGCGCAGTGGACGCACCGGCCGTTATTCAGTTGCCGGCCTTGGAGCGGATGTCGAACCGAAATTGGCCGCGCTGCGACAACCGGTGCTTGCACTGCGACTGCGCGATGACTGGATGGTGCCGCCGTCTTCGCTGGCATGGTTGCTCGGCAAGATGCCAAAGGCGCCCCAACGGATCGACACAGTGGGGCCGGAACAACTGTCCGGCCAGGCCGCCGATCATTTCAGCTGGATGAAACAGCCCAATGCATTGGCAGCGCCGCTGGCGAACTGGATGCGGTCATGAGGCGCCGCGTAGCGTATCGCCCTTGATCGTAGCGGCGCAGGCGCCATGTTGCCTTGCCTGACCCCAGTGGATATCGCCCATGAAGCTGTTCGAATCCTATGCTCAGCGAAGCCTCACCCTGCGCAATCGCATCGTGGTCTCGCCAATGTGCCAGTACTCGGCAACCCATGGCGTACCTGACCACTGGCATGCCGTGCACTTGGGCAGCCGCGCGGTAGGCGGTGCGGGTGCCGTGATCGCGGAAGCTACCGCGGTATCGGCCGAAGGACGTATATCCGCCTATGACACCGGCATCTGGAATGATGCGCAAGTCGAAGCCTGGCGGCCGATCACGGCATTCATCGCCGCGCATGGCGCCGTTGCAGGTGTGCAGCTGGCGCATGCCGGGCGCAAGGCCAGTGTGAGCCGTCCGTGGGAGGGAGGCGGTCCGTTACCGGACGGGCAGGGCGCCTGGCAGACGGTGGCGCCCTCTGCCGTAGCGTTCGACAAGGATTGGCATGTGCCGCAAGCGTTGGACCTTGACGGCATACGCAAGGTCGTGGCGGATTTTCGTGCGGCGGCGATCCGTGCGCGTGAGGCAGGTTTCACGCTGCTCGAATTGCATGGCGCGCATGGGTACCTGCTACACCAGTTCATGTCCCCGCTGAGCAATCATCGTGACGACGCCTATGGCGGCAGTTTCGAAAACCGCACGCGACTGCTGCGCGAAGTGATCGGCGCCGTGCGCGAGGTGTGGCCCGCGGATTTGCCCCTATGGCTGCGCATTTCCGCCACTGACTGGGCCGAGCATGGCTGGAATATCGGCGAGAGCGTCCGTCTTGCCAGCCAGCTCAGCGAACTTGGCGTCGACCTGGTCGACGTATCCAGCGGCGGACTCGTTCCGCACGTGAAGATTCCGCTCGGCCCCGGCTACCAGGTGCCTTTTGCGGCGAGGATCCGGCAAGAGGCAGGCATCGCCACCGGCGCGGTCGGACTGATCACCGAGCCGGCACAGGCGGATGGCATCCTTGCCGGTGGCGCGGCCGACGTCGTGCTGATTGCGCGCGCCAGCCTGCGCGATCCGTACTTTCCGCGCCGTGCCGCGCAGGAACTGGGCGCAACAATCGAGGCGCCAGTGCAGTATCAACGGGCCTGGTGACAAAACCGGGCGTGCCATCCACGCCTGCGCTGATCGAGAACGCCCAGCTGTACGACCTGGGCGGTGGTTTTTGTCGTGCGTCGCCTGGTGCGGCGCTAGAGCCTGTTCGCACGGTTGGCGTAGCCCGGGGTTAGCGTTGCGTGGTTGTCATGTGGCGGTGCACGGCGCAGGCCTGGCTGGCTGCCAAGAAGCTGCGCGCTGCGCATGGCGGCCACGCAAGCCTGGCCCGAAAGGGCCAGATCTGTTTGCCCACAGACGGCGTTATCACTCGGTCATGTGCGGGCGTACACAGCCTCGCTCTTGCCTGCGAGCAAACCGCTCTCGGCGCGGGCTGCGCGAATAGTGGGAACAGGCTCCAGGTGTCCCGCCAGGTCGATCCGTTCGTGCTCTTTGATCACATGGGCTCGGTGGATTTCGGACCTGGCAAGGGCATGGATGTGTCTGCACGGCATCCAGGCGGGGCGCGTTACCGCATGCCGATGAAGAAGCCGATCCGCGCCAGCTTCGCGTACTGTTAAGCTGAATGCGTCGAATCATCGGTATTCGCCATGTCCGCCTTTACCAGCTTTCGCGACTTCTATCCCTACTATCTCGACGAGCACCGCGACCGTCGTTGTCGACGACTGCACTTCGTTGGCAGTTCACTGGTAGTGCTGATCGTGGTACTTGCGCTGCTGATGGGACGGCCAGGGCTCCTGTGGCTGGCCCCGGTGGCAGGTTACGGTTTTGCTTGGGTGGGGCATTTCGTTTTCGAAAAGAACCGACCCGCCACCTTTCGCCACCCGCTATACAGCTTGATGGGCGATTGGGTGATGTATGGGGACATACTGCGCGGCAAGATCAGGCTGTGATCGCACAAGCTTGACACGGCGTCGACAAACGGCCGCCCCACGAAACATGAACCGAAGACGCGAACGCGCGTGTTTCCCGTAGGCGCATGGCGTTTGCGTCTGAACGCGCAGCAACCTGTCAAAAATATCTGACAACCGATGATCTGCACCCGCGTTACATTTGCCCACCTTCCCCGAACCACCGCTGGGCTGCCATGTCCCACCATGCCTTTCCTCATGTGCGAAATAGCGGGGCGTCTGCTATCAACTTTGTGTTGATCATGGCTACGGTTTCCTGAGCATCGATATCCATGTCTTTCACACCTCCCTCGATACCTCAGCGATGGTCGGCCAGCCATGTGGCCTGGGCGTCGGCAATCTTGTGCCTCGGTTTGGCGGTGCGGCTGTTCCGCATCGATCACCAGCCGTTCTGGCTCGATGAAGCGCTGACGTCCCAGCGTATCCACCTGGGTTTTCACGGATTGATTGCCGACAGCTTCACCAACCGGCATATGCCGACCTACTTCCTTCTGTTGCAACTGGCTTCGTCATTGTTCGGTTCCGGCGATGCATGGCTGCGCATTCCGTCGGCAATGTTCGGCGCGCTGTCGGTCGGCATGGTGTTCATCATTGCGCGTCGCATCGGCGGCCTGGGTGCGGGAGCGGTCGCCGGACTGCTGATGGCGCTCTCCCCGTCGCAGGTGCAATACGGACAGGAAGCGCGTTCTTACACGCTGGTTACCTTGCTGATTACCGTGGCCTTGTGGGGCCTGTTGCGGTTGGCGCAGGATCCCTTGCGTGCGGCGGCCGACCTCCGCGGTGGCGGCGCGGACCGTTGGGGTTGGGCGGCCTACCTGCTTGGCACGATAGCGGCCTTGGATGTACTAGGTGCCGCGGCGCCATGGTTGATTGTTTCGAATCTCTCGCTCTGGCTGATCTGGCGCAGCTTGCGCGGATCAGTGGATGCGCGCGATGCCTTTCGCCGCCAATGGCTGGCGAGCATGGTGGCGATCGCGGTCTGCACCGTGCCTTTCTACGCTGCGATCGTCGTGACCAGCGACGGGCATATGTTGCAAAAATTCGACTGGATTCCACCGCTGAGCTGGCAAAACCTGTGGGTAGTGACCGCAAGCGTGTACCTGATGCGCATGAGCGCCGTGGTGAAATTCGATTTGCTGCATACGGCTGTACCGCTGCTGGGAGCGTTGGTAGCGCTGGCCGGCGGCGTCGGCCTGTTGCGCATGCGTGGCCGCCTGGATGGCCGGGTGGTGCTGCTGAGCGTGGTCGTGCTCCCGCTGTTGATACTGGCGATCTCGCTGTTCAAATCCATGTTGCTGCCGCGTTACATCCTGTGGAGTGCGGCGCCGTTCTTCATCCTGGCCGGGCTGGGAGCCGCCGCGTTGCCGCGACGGACCTTGCCACTGGCGATCACGCTGTTGTTCCTGCTCGGCGTCGTGAACCTGGGGCCGGTCTACCGCATGGAGACCAAGCCACGCTGGGACATGGCTGCCGCAACGCTTGCGGCGAACGTCCGGCCGGGCGATACGGTGTTTACCGCCGACCCGAACGCCCCGACCATGCTGACGGTGCTGCAGCCCAAAAATGGCTTGCCGATCGAAGCCAGCGCGCTGGTGACTTCGCAACTTGACCAGGCGCTGGCGCGCTGGCACGAAGGCGGGCGGGTGTGGGCCGTGAACGGTCGCTCCGCGCTCGGTCAGCGCGAAGAGCTTACCGAGTTCAAGAGCCGCATAGGGGCGCTAGGCGCACCAGCGGAGCAAATTCCGCAGGGCAAGGAAATCACCATACTGATGTTCCCTGCGTCCGAAGAGTCGGCGGCGAACTGACCGTCAGCGATAGTGTTGGTGGCATTCGCTGCAGACCTGGTCGACCGGCTTGAGCGCGGCGGCCAGGGCAGGGCAATCCGCCGGGGCCGATTGCGCGGCGGTCAGCAAGGCGGCATGCAAATGGCCGGCCAGGTCTTGGAACGGCTTTGGTGCATTCGGGAAGACTGCCGGAATATCGGCCGCGATCAGTTGCATATGCTGCAACTGGTCCAGGTTCGCCGTGGCCTCGCAGTGCTGCCCCTTGACCGCCAGTTTCAACTGCTGGCGATGGAAGCCCATGGTCACCATCAAGGCTTGCGGCACCGGGTTGCGTTGGCTCAATGCCTGCATGGTAAATACGGTACCGATGATACCGATGGCGAGTCCGAGCACAATCAGGAGAGCAGCGCGCATTTGCCTTGGCCTGTCCGGGTAGCGATGGACGCGGAGCATAACGCACTCCGTATGGCAGCCGGGTAGCAGTTAAAATGCACGAAATAGCCTGAGCGGGTCATGCGCGTGAATCCCTACACTTACCGAGCCGCGGCGGGTGGCTGCCCGTGAGCGGTGCCGTTTATCCCAGCGAGCGCTTCGAGGGCGTGGAGCGTTTATATGGCGCAGGCAGCGTGAGCCGCCTGGCGCAGGCGCATGTCTGCGTAATCGGTATCGGCGGCGTCGGCTCCTGGGCGGCCGAGGCATTGGCACGCAGCGGCGTGGGACGCCTCACCCTGATCGATGCCGACGAAGTCTGCGTGTCCAATACAAACCGCCAGCTGCACGCGCTGGATGGCGAGTACGGCAAGCTCAAGGTAGGGGTGATGGCGGCGCGCGTGCACGCGATCAATCCTGCGATCCGGCTGGAGGCGATCGAGCGCTTCCTTACGCCCGCCACCCTGGATGAATTGCTGGATCGCGGCTACGACATAGTGCTGGATGCGTGCGACGCATTCCGGGTGAAGCTGGAGGCGATCGCCTGGTGCCGGCGCCGCAAATTGCCGATGGTGACGGTCGGTTCGGCGGGCGGTCGCACGGACCCTACGCAAATATGCGTGCGCGACCTGTCGCGCACCGAGCACGACGCGATGTTCAGCCTGATCCGCAAGAAGCTTCGCCAGGATTTCGGATTTCCCCGCAATCCGGAGCGCTACTTTGGCGTATCGGCGGTGTATTCGCTGCAGAACGTGCAATACCCGCAACCGGATGGAACCGTATGCGGCACCCGCCCGCCCGGTGGACAGGCCTTGAATCTTGCCTGCGGCGGAGGACTGGGCGCCGCCACCCATGTGACCGGCGCGTTTGCGTTCGCCGCGGTGGGGAAGGTGCTCGAGAAATTGCTCGGAAATCAGTGAGGCGCAGCGAGGAACGAACCGGCTCGTCCATCCGCCGCACTCGTTGCTCGCTTGCTGCTTGCCATTTTCCGCGCGATCACCAACCCATGTAATGTCCGCCGTTGATCGCCAGGTTTGCCCCGGTGATCCAACTGGCGTCATCGGTGGTGAAGAAGGCGACCGCGTGTGCAATTTCCTCCGGCTTGCCGAGACGGCCGACCGGAATCTGCGCGATGATCTTTTCGCGCACTTCTTCCGGCACTGCCATCACCATGTCGGTGCCCACGTAGCCGGGCGAAACGGTGTTCACGGTAATGCCGAAGCGCGCGTTTTCCTGCGCCAGTGAAATGGTGAAGCCATGCATGCCGGCTTTCGCGGCGGCGTAGTTGGCCTGGCCGTACTGGCCCTTCTGGCCGTTTATGGAGCTGATCTGCACGATGCGGCCCCACTTGCGGGTGCGCATATCTTCGATCACCGGACGGGTGACATTGAAGCAGGCATTGAGGTTGGTGTTCACCACGTCCATCCACTGCTGGTACGTCATCTTGTGGAAGGTGGTGTCGCGGGTGATGCCGGCATTATTGACCAGGATCTCGACCGGACCGCACTGATGATGGACCGCGGCGATCATGGTTTCGCATGAGGCCGGGTCGGCGACATCGCCCGGTACCATGCATACCTCGATGCCTTCCTGCGTCATCGACTTGCGCCAGGCTTCGGCTTTGGCCTCGTCGCGGTAATTGGTGGCGACGCGGTGTCCCTGCCGGGCAAGGTAGCGCACGATCGCAGTACCAATGCCGCCGGTTCCGCCGGTTACCAATGCCGTGCGCTGTGCCATGACCTGCTCTCCTTGGATGTCTACGTGGAAGCCACCGCGAGGGGTGCGGGTGGCTTGGGGTTATACGCAGACAACATGAAGAAATATCGGTTCTCGGTATTGCGAACATGGTACGGCTGCGTCCCGTTGTTATACCGGGTTACGGAGTCGGAATGTCGCTGCAATGCGTCAAATTGTTGGGGTCGAAATGGGCGAGCGCCGCATCGAGCAGCGCGGACGGACGGACGGCCTTTTCGTCCGCAGGCACGCCAAGGAATGCCAGTGCCTGCCGCAACGCCGGCATCGGGTGAGCGGGATCGATTTCCTGCGAGCGCTCGGACTTCGACAGCTTGCGGCCTTCGCTGTCCAGCACCAGCGGCAAATGCACATAACGTGGTGTCGGCAATCCCAGGCATTGCTGCAGCCAGATCTGACGCGGGGTGGAATCCAGCAGATCGCTCCCACGGACCACTTCGGTGATGCCTTGCCAGGCGTCATCCACGACGCAGGCCAGTTGGTAGGAGTAGAGCCCTTCGACCCGGCGGATCACGAAATCGCCCACGTCGTCGCGCAATCGTTGCTGCTGCGGGCCCTGCCATCCGTCCACGAAGGCAATCGTCTCGTCCGGCACGCGGGCGCGCCACGCCGGCGCGCGCCCAGGATCGGGCCGGGCCGTGCAGCGGCCGTCGCGATGGATGCCGCCGCCGGCGGCCAGCTCGCTGCGACTGCACCAGCAGGGAAAGACCATGTTGGCCCGCCGCAATTGCGCGAAAGCGGCATCGTAGGCGGCAATGCGCGACGACTGGTAAATGACCGGCTCATCCGCGACCAGGCCGAAAGCCGCCAGGGCGGCGATGATGGCTGCCGCCGAGCCGGCGACTTCGCGTGGCGGGTCGATATCTTCCATCCGCACCAGCCAGCATCCACCCGCATGGCGCGCGCGCAACCAGCTGCCCACGGCAGCGGCCAGGGAACCGGCATGCAGCATGCCGGTGGGCGAAGGAGCGAAGCGTCCGCGATAGCTCATCGAGCCATTCTACGTAAGCCGCCCGAGTGCTGGCGGCCTTCAGGCGATGGGGCGCGCAGCTCTTGAAAGGTGGAATTTTGCCCGAATCTCCAGGCTCGGATTACCATTCTCCATTCAGTGTCAGTGTGACCGACCTGGGACAACTATGCGCCGCATCGCACTCTTCTTGCTTACCAATCTTGCCGTCCTGTTCCTGCTGAGCATTGTCTGCCGCCTTTTCGGCATCGACCAGTGGGCGGCCATGCGCGGCTACGGCGGCATGACCGGGCTGCTGGTTTATGCCGCCGTGTTCGGCATGGGGGGCGCTTTCATTTCACTGGCCATGTCCAAGTGGATGGCCAAGATGTCCACCGGCGCCCGGGTGATCGAGCAGCCGCAGAACGAGAACGAGCGCTGGCTGGTGGACACGGTGCGCCGCCATGCTCAGAACGCCGGCATCGGCATGCCCGAGGTGGCGGTCTACGACGCACCGGAAATGAATGCGTTCGCGACCGGCATGACCCGCAACAGTTCGATGGTGGCGGTGAGCACCGGCCTGCTGCACCAGATGGACCGCGAGCAGGTCAGCGCGGTGCTCGGTCACGAGATCGGCCATGTAGCCAATGGCGACATGGTGACATTGACCTTGATCCAGGGCGTGCTCAACACGCTGGTGATTCTTGCCGCACGCATCGTCGGCCGGCTGGTCGATAGCTGGATGTCGGGTGGCCGCGATAATCGCGAGGGTTCCGGCATCGGCTATTTCGTTTCGGTCATGGTGTTGCAGCTGGTGTTCGGCCTGTTCGCCTCGATGATCGTGATGGCTTTTTCGCGCTGGCGCGAATTCCGGGCCGACGCAGCCGGCGCCAGGCTGGCCGGCCGCGGCGCGATGGTGTCCGCGCTGCAGCGGCTGCAGCTCAACCACGGCGAAAGTACCTTGCCCAAGACCATGGCGGCGTTCGGCATTTCCGGTCCGCTGGCCCAGGGGCTGCAACGCCTGTTCATGAGCCATCCGCCGCTGGAAGAACGTATTTCAGCGTTGCAAAACGCAGCGGCATAGGCCGACAGGAAATTAAAGTTCGCCCTGGCCGGCCTGCTTCGCCATGATGAAGCAGCTGCGGACTGGGCGGGTTATCACTCACGACCACATGCTTGGAAAGCCATCGTTATGAGCGCAACCACCGAAACCCGCAAATTCGAAGCCGAAGTCGCCCAGGTATTGCACCTGGTGACGCACTCCCTTTATTCGCACAAGGAAATCTTCCTGCGCGAACTTATTTCCAATGCCTCCGACGCCTGCGACAAGCTGCGCTTCGAATCCATCGCCCAGCCCGAGTTGCTGGCGGGCGATGCCGAACTGCATATCGACGTAAGCTGGGACGCGCAGGCCCGCACGATTACCGTGCGCGACAACGGCGTGGGCATGAGCCGCGACGAAGTGGTCGCCAATATCGGCACCATTGCCAGCTCCGGCACCCGCCGCTTCCTGGAAGCCATGAGCAGCGAGCAGAAGAGCGACGCGCGCCTGATCGGCCAGTTCGGAGTCGGCTTCTATTCGGCGTTCGTGGTCGCGGACAAGGTCACCGTGTTAAGCCGCCGCGCCGGCGCCCCGGCCAGCGAAGGCGTGAAGTGGGAAAGCGACGGCAAGGGCGAGTATTCGCTGGAGCAGATCGATCTGCCCGAGCGCGGCACGGCGATCGTGCTGCACCTGAAAGCCGACGAGGACGAATTCCTCAAGCGCTGGCAACTGCGTTCGCTGATCACCCGCTATTCCGATCACGTCGCGTTTCCGATCCGCATGCCGATCGAAAAAGATGACCAGCCTACCGACGAATGGGAAGCCGTCAACGCCGCATCGGCGCTGTGGACCAAGCCCAAGAGCGAGATCAGCGACGAGGACTACCAGAGCTTCTACAAATCGCTCGGTCATGACTTCAACGATGCGCTGGCCTGGACGCACAATCGTGTCGAGGGCAGCCAGAGCTTCACCACACTGCTGTACCTGCCGGCGCAACCGCCGTTCGAGCTGATGATGGGCGGGCGTGACGAGCGCAAGGGACTGAAGCTCTATATCAAGCGCGTCTTCATCATGGATGCGGCCGAAGAGCTGCTGCCCAATTACCTGCGCTTCGTGCGCGGCGTCGTCGATGCCGACGACCTGCCGCTGAACGTAAGCCGCGAAATCCTGCAGCACAATCGGCAGCTGGAGCGGATCAAGGCCGCCTGCGTGAAGCGTGTGCTGGACCTGATCGAGAAACTGGCCAAGGACGAGCCGGAGAAATTCGAGACCTTCTACAAGGCATTCGGCAACACGCTAAAGGAAGGCATCGCCGAGGACCAGGCCAACCGCGAGCGCATTGCCAAGCTGCTGCGTTTCGCATCCACCAAGGGCGAGGGCAGCGCGCAGAAAGTCTCGCTGGATGACTACATCGGCCGCATGCCGGTGGACCAGGACACCATTTGGTACATCACTGCCGACAGCCATACGGCGGCCGCAGGCAGCCCGCAGCTGGAAGCTTTCAAGGCCAAAGGTACCGAAGTGCTGCTGATGTCCGACCGCATCGACGAATGGATGCTCGGCAGCCTCAGCGAATACGCCGGCAAGAAGCTCCGCAACGTCGCCAAGGGCGATTTGCCGCTGGACGAAGCAGGCAAGAAACAGCAGGAAGAGGCCAGCAAGGCCGCCGAGCCGCTGCTGAAGAAGCTGAAAGCATTGCTGGGCGATCGCGTGGGCGACGTAAAGGTATCGGCACGCCTTACCGATTCGCCGTCCTGCCTGGCGCTGTCCGATTACGAGATGGCGCCGCACCTTGCCCGTTTGCTGCGCGAAGCGGGTCACGACATGCCATCCAGCAAGCCTACGCTGGAGATCAACCCGCAACATGCCTTGCTCAAGCGAGTGGAGACGGAAAGCGACGATGGCAAGGCAAAGGATCTTGCCAACCTGCTGCTCGAACAGGCGGAAATTGCCGCAGGTGCACAGTTAACGGATCCGGCTGCATTCGTGCAGCGCTTGAACCGGGTGCTGCTAGGCTGACGCGGCAACGCTCCAAGTGCTTGCCAGGGCGGCCGCTATACTGCGGCCGCCTTGCTGTTGAAGGAACGCGATGAGCGCCTTGCTGCTGCTGTTTGCCTGCCTGTTGCTTGGGGTCGTGGTGGCACGCTGGGCGCGGCCGCCTGCCGGCATCGTTCCGGGCATCAACTGGTGGGTGATCAACGTTGCTCTGCCTGCGCTGGTGCTGAACCTGATCCCGCGCGTGACATTCGATTCGCAATTATGGTTTCCGGTGGCCGCCATGCTGGTGGTATTTGGCGGCGCGTGGCTGCTGTTCGGATGGCTGGGTTCGCGCCTCGGCTGGCCGCGCGGTCGCACCGGTGCGTTGATACTGGTGTGCGGCTTGGGCAATACCTCGTTCATGGGGTATCCGATGCTGCTCGCCCTGCATGGGCAGGCGGGGCTTTCGCTGGCGGTGGTAGCCGATCAGCTCGGTTGTTTCCCGCTGCTTTCCTCGGCCGGCATCGTGGTGGCATCCATCTATGCAGGACGTCGCCCCGAAGCGGGATTGATCGTGCGCCGCATCCTCACGTTTCCGGCCTTCGTCGCGCTGGTTGTCGGCGTGCTCGCCGGCAGGCTCGGCGGTTGGCCTGAGGCCGTGAACGGGGTGCTGGCTCCGCTCGGGGCGACGCTCACGCCGCTCGCTCTTTTCTCGGTCGGCATGCAGTTCCGGTTTCGCGTCGATGCAATGCAGGTGGGAGCGCTGAGTTGGGGCCTGGGCTGGAAACTGCTGCTGGCGCCTTTGGCGTGTTGGTTGATCGGCCGGGCCGCCGGCGTCGGCGGTCTGGTTCTCACCATCAGTGTTTTGCAGGCGGCCATGGCGCCGATGATCTCGGCCGCCATTCTTGCCGACGAATACGAACTTGATCCACCGCTCGCCAATGCCTTGCTGGGTGCCGGCATTGTGCTGTCCCTGCTGACCGTCCCACTCGCGAACCTGTGGCTGCCGCCGGTTTGAACGGTTGGGATACAAGCGGGGCCAACGTGCACGAGTAACACACGGCACAGGGCCTGAGGTCGAGGAAAGGCAGCGCGCGAGCAGGTTGAAGCGTTGCTCCGCATCGTTGCAGGCAGGTCTGTTTTCCTCCCATGCCCGTGCCATCGTGTGCAGGCCTTCCTGGGCAGCTTTGAGTCCGCAGCCGGTGCGCCGGCGGTATAGCCTCAGCGCGCCGACCCTGTTGCCGGCATCGTATTCGGCCATGATCTGGGCATCGCTGATACCAAGGTCGGGTTGGCAAGGTGGAGCAGGGGACCTGCGCAAATACATGGCGCGGGCAACAGCAAAGCCGGCGAAGAACGCCAGCGGGAGGCGTAGATAATGCTGCCATTCGATATTCACGGACCCATTCCTTTTTCGGGCGTCGATGAGGCGATAATGCCAGCCATGAACGATAGCCGCCCTTCCTCGCTGGCCGCGGTGCGCGCCGACATATGGCTATGGGCCGCCCGCATGTACAAGACGCGCAGCCTCGCCAAGCAGGCTATCGATGGCGGCAAGGTCGATATCAATGGCGCCGGCTGCAAGCCTGCCAAGACCCTGCATGTCGGCGACCGCGTCCGGCTGACCCGGGGGGAAGAGCGGCTGGAACTGGAAGTCCTCGCGCTATCGGAACAGCGGGGGCCGGCCAGTGTGGCGCAAACCCTCTATCGGGAAACCGAGGCCAGCCTGCGCGCACGAGAGCAGATGCGCGAGCAACGCCGCTTGAGCGGTGAGGGACTCAATCATCCCGCTTCGCGGCCCAACAAGCAGGAACGCCGGGAACTGCGACGGCTTAAAGAGTTTCCATGAGCAGCACATCTCAGAAATCCGCCTGAATCTGCGTGAATATCCCGGTAAAGCGAGCGATTCGATACGACGTCGCTGCGCGAGCGGGATTGCAGATTGAGGGGACGGCATGAACGGGATCGAATTCTTCAAGCGCTTGCTTGGCGGCCATGCCTCGGACGCCGTCCAGCATGGACGGTTGTTGCAGGCAGCCGCCGGCACGCGAGTATTGGTGGTGGACGATTCGCCGACCATCCGTGCCGTGCTCGGCAAGATGTTGGGGCAGGACGCTTATGCCGTGCAAAAGGCGGTCGATGGTGAAAGCGCGATCGCGCTGGCGAAAGCCGAACAGCCGGAGCTGATTTTTCTCGACATCGTGCTGCCGGGCATCAATGGCTTTGCCGTGCTGCGCAGTTTGCGACACGATCCGCTCACGCGCCATATTCCGATCGTAATGATCAGCGGCAACCAGCAGGCAACCGAGCAGTTCTACGTACAGCGCTTCGGTGCGGACGATTTCATCAAGAAGCCTTTCGGCCAGCGCGAAGTGCAACGGGCTATTCATCAATTGGTCCGTGCGGGGCGGCTGGCAGCGCGTGCGCCGCTGGTTTCGCCAGCGGCGATGCTGGATCCGACGGTACCTTACGTGGAAGTCGGCGCGACGGCGTCGAGCATTGCAGCCTAGGGATGCTCTAATCAATGCTATGTAGGCGTCACCAGCTCTGTGTGTTCGCAGACCATAGGTTCGTCGGCGCACGCGGGGAGGGTACATGGATGTACCCGGCTTTGAGGAGCGAGGAAGGGATGCGGACAGACAGAGCTGGCCCCGACATATTGAATTTAAAGCTATGGGGTGATGTCCAGAAGGCTCGCAGAGTGCGCCGCGCGGCTTGGCAAGACGGCCAGTCTTCCCGGCGCCGCACAACACACTCTGCGAGCCTTCTGGTCATCATGCCGCCTGCGTAGCATTGATCAGAGCATCCCTGGCGTGCCCAGATTGCCATGCCCAAAGACAAAGAAACGCCGCAGCGCGTGAGCTGCGGCGCTTCTTTTTACGGCTGGATCAAAGCTTGATGCCTAGCGCCTTCGCCACGCCTGCCGCGTAAGCCGGATCGGCCTTGGCGAAGTGACCCAGTTGCCGACGCACAATCTCTTCCGGAACGCCTTGCATGGCGCCGGCGATATTGTCGAACAACTGCTGCTGCTGGTTCGCGTTCATCAGGCGGAACAGATCGCCGGCCTGCGTATAGTCGTCATTGCCTTCACGATGATCGTAGCGATCGGCATCGCCGGAGATCTTCAAGGGCGGCTCCTTGGCCGACGTGTCTTGCACGGGCCCGTTGAACGAATTGGGCTCATAGTTCACGCTGCCGCCGCCGTTTTCGTCGAAGCGCAGGGTTCCATCGCGATAGTAGTTGTGTACCGGGCAGCGCGGGCGGTTCACCGGCAGATGCTCGTAATTGACGCCCAACCGATAACGGTGCGCATCGGCGTAGGAGAAGATGCGAAATTGCAGCATCTTGTCAGGACTATGGCTGATGCCCGGCACTACGTTGGCGGGCGAGAAGCTGGCCTGCTCGACTTCGGCGAAATAGTTGTCCGGGTTGCGGTTCAGCTCGAGCACGCCGACCTCGATCAGCGGATAGTCCTTGTGCGGCCATACCTTGGTGAGATCGAAAGGATTGTAGGCCGTCCGGGTTGCTTCGGCCTCCGGCATGATCTGCACGTACATCGTCCAGCGCGGAAAGTCCTTGTTCTCGATTGCGTCGTAAAGATCGCGCTGGTGCGATTCGCGGTCATCGCCGATCACCTTGGCGGCTTGCGCATTGGACCAGTTCTTGATGCCCTGCTGGCTTTTGAAGTGGAATTTTACCCAGAAGCGTTCGCCGGCTTCGTTCCAGAAACTGAAAGTGTGGCTGCCGAAGCCGTGCATATGGCGCAGCGAGGCAGGCAGGCCGCGGTCGCTCATCAGGATAGTGACCTGGTGCAGCGATTCGGGCGATAACGACCAGAAATCCCACATCGCGGTGGCGCTGCGCATGTTGGTGCGCGGATCGCGCTTCTGGGTGTGGATGAAATCGGGAAATTTGTAAGGGTCGCGCACAAAAAACACCGGCGTGTTGTTGCCGACCAGGTCCCAATTGCCTTCCTCGGTATAGAACTTGATGGCGAAGCCGCGCACGTCGCGTTCGGCATCCGCGGCACCGCGCTCGCCGGCCACCGTGGAGAAGCGCAACAGCAGGGGTGTCTGGCTGCCTGGCGCAAAGACCTTCGCGCGCGAGTAGCGGGTGATGTCGTGCGTGATGGTAAGTGTGCCGAAGGCCGCCGAGCCCTTGGCATGTACCACGCGCTCGGGAATGCGCTCGCGGTTGAAATGCGCATGCTTTTCGAAGAGCTGGTGATCCTGCACCAGCAAGGGGCCGCGCGGACCCGCGGTGAGGCTGTTCTGGTTATCGGGCACCGGTGCGCCCGAAGTAGTGGTCAGTGTCTTGCGGTCTTGGCTCATGGCGAATTCCCTTCGTTGCGGCTGCTGGAGTGGCTGGCGTCTGCCAGCTGGAAACCGACTCTACGCAACCTTCGACGGCAAAAGGAATTCGATTGTTCCGATGCTTCCCATAGGGCTGGGCTATAGCCAGCCGGTACGGTGGCAGAAAGCCGTCCGCGCTTCAGGACAACGATTTCAGGCGATAAAGCGCTTCGAGCGCATCCCGCGGGGCCATGGTGTCCGGATCCAGTCCGGCAAGTTCGCGCTCCACGGCTGAAGGCGATGCGGCGAACAAGCCCAGTTGTGGCGAGACGGGAGCGGCCGCGGCAGGCGCGCCGACGTGCGCATGCATGCCGCGCTCCAGCTCGGCAAGCGTGCGCCGCGCATCGGCGATAACCGATCTGGGCAGGCCGGCCAGGGCGGCCACCTGCAAGCCGAAGCTGCGATTGGCCGGTCCTTCTTTTACTGCGTGCATGAAGACGAGCTGTTCGCCGTATTCGACCGCGTCCAGATGCACGTTGGCGATAGTGGGATATTCGACAGCCAGTTCGGTCAGCTCGAAATAGTGCGTGGCGAACAAGGTATAGGCACGGCTGCTCGCCGCCAGGTGCACGGCTGCCGCACGGGCAAGCGCAAGACCGTCATAGGTGCTGGTGCCGCGCCCGACTTCGTCCATCAGCACCAGGCTTTGCGGCGTGGCGTTGTGCAGGATGTTGGCCGTTTCGCTCATTTCCACCATGAAGGTGGATTGTCCGCGCGACAGATCGTCGCCGGCGCCGATGCGCGTGAAGATGCGATCGATCGGTCCGATCGCCGCGCGCGCGGCAGGCACGTAGCTGCCGATATGTGCCAGCAGCACGATCAATGCGTTCTGGCGCATATAGGTGGATTTGCCGCCCATGTTCGGCCCGGTGATGACCAGCATGCGGCGGTTGTCGTCGAGCACGAGGTCATTCGGCTCGAACGGCTCGTCGCGCACCTTTTCCACCACGGGATGGCGGCCGCGCTCGATGGCGATGCCTGCGGCATCGGTGAGTTCCGGCGCGCGCCAGTCCAGCGCGTCGGCGCGTTCGGCCAGCGTGCACAGCACATCCAGTTCCGCCAGCGACGAGGCGGCATGCTTGAGCGGCTCAAGCTGTTCGGTGAGGGTATCGAGCAGGGCTTCGTACAAGGCGCGTTCGCGCATCAGCGAGCGTTCCTTGGCGGAAAGCACCTTGTCTTCGAAGGTTTTGAGTTCTTCGGTGATATAGCGCTCGGCGTTCTTGGTGGTCTGGCGGCGCGTGTAATGCGCGGGCGCCTTCTCCGATTGCGCCTTGCTGATCTCGATGTAATAGCCGTGCACGCGGTTGTAGCCGACCTTCAGCGCAGGAATGCCGCTGGCAGCTTTCTCGCGTTCTTCCAGTTCCACCAGGTATTGGTCGGCATGCGTGGCCAGACGGCGCAGTTCGTCCAGTTCGCTGTCATAGCCATCGCCGATGATGCCGCCGTCGCGCAGCAATACCGGCGGCTGCGCGATGATGGCTCGCTTGAGCAGCTCGGCCGTCGCCGCGTGATCGCCGATGCCGTCGACCAGGGCGTGCAGCAACGGGCTATCCAGCGTGGCGATCGAGGCGCGCAAGGCGGGCGCGGCCGCCAGTCCGTCACGCAGGGTGGAAAGGTCGCGCGGGCGTGCGGAGCGCAGGGCGACGCGCGCCAGGATGCGCTCCAGGTCGCCGATGCCGCGCAGCTGATCGCGCAAACCTTCGTAACGGCGCGACTCGATCAGCGCGCCAATCGCCTGGTGCCGTCGCCGCAAGGTTTCGCGCGAACGCAGCGGACGATTCAACCAGCGACGCATCAGGCGTGCGCCCATCGGCGTGACGGTTTCGTCGAGCACGCCCAGCATGGTGTGCTCGGTACGTCCGCTCGGATGGGTGTCCAGTTCAAGGTTGCGGCGCGTGGCGGCATCCAGCGCGATCGTTTCGCTGGCGCTTTCCACGGCCATCCCGGAAAGATGCGGCAGGGCGCTCTTTTGCGTTTCTTCCACGTAACCAAGCAGGCAGCCGGCCGCCGCGACAGCCAGCGACAGGCTATCGACGCCGAAGCCGCCGAGGTCGCGCGTGCCGAAGAAACGATTGAGTTCGCGGCGTGCCGCATCGCCATCGAAATGCCACGGCGGCCGCTTGCGCAGCCCTGGCAGCGCGCTCACCAGTTTTGGCCAGGCCACGTCTTCGCACACCAGCGTTTCGGCGGGCTGCAGGCGTGCCAGTTCGGCAGCGAGCGTTTCGGCGCCGGGCACTTCGCTCAACAGGAAGCGGCCACTGGAAAGATCCACCCACGCCAGGCCGTAATGACCTTGCGCGCCCGCGGCGATAGCCAGCAACAGGTTGTCGCGGCGCTCTTCCAGCAAGGCTGCATCGGTCACCGTGCCTGGCGTGACGATACGTACCACCTTGCGTTCCACCGGGCCTTTGGCCAGTGCCGGATCGCCGATCTGCTCGCAAATCGCCACCGATTCGCCCAGCCGCACCAGCTTGGCCAGGTAATTCTCCACCGCGTGATACGGCACCCCGGCCATCGGAATCGGCTGCCCCGCGGACTGGCCGCGCTGGGTCAGCGTGATATCCAGCAGCCGTGCCGCCTTGCGGGCGTCGTCATAGAACAACTCATAGAAATCGCCCATGCGAAAGAACAGCAACACGTCGGGATGCGCGGCCTTGGCGGCTAGGTACTGGCGCATCAAGGGGGTGTGCAGCGAAAGGTCGTCCTGGCTCATGCGGTCAAAGTCTTGGCGTCGTGGCGCGAAAGGGGGTACAACGAAAAACATCGCGCCACAAAGCAGGGCGTCGAGAGAACGCGGAGTTTCGCATGGAGTTGTCATCCGTTCCTACCGACGCCGAACTTGCGTCGCGGGCCGTCCAGATTGCAGCGGCAATGCAGCAGCAGCAATTGATGCTGGCGGCGGCCGAATCGTGCACGGGAGGCTGGATCGCCAAGACCTTGACGGACCTGCCCGGAAGTTCCGCCTGGTTCGACGCTGGCGTGGTGACCTACAGCTACCGGGCGAAGGAAGGGCTGCTCGGGGTCCGCCGCACCACGCTGGAGCGGACTGGAGCGGTGAGCGAGGAGACCGTGCTGGAAATGGTTTCCGGTGTACTGGACCGTCTGGGTGCCGACATGGCCGTGGCGGTAACCGGCATCGCCGGGCCTGGCGGCGGCACGGCCGACAAGCCGGTCGGCACCGTATGGATCGGCTGGCAGCGGCTCAACACGGCGGCGCGTGCCAGGCTGTTCCATTTTTCCGGCGATCGCGAAGCGGTGCGGCGCCGGACCGTGGCGGCGGCTCTCGCCGGTGTGCTGGAGATGCTGACGGACTGAGCAGGCATTCGCCATCGGGCTGGCTTGACCGATGTGGGATACTTGAAACCTTCATCGATCCCAGTCCGTGAGACGGTCCTGGGAGAGGATGCACGCCATACCCACCACGACCGGAATCAAGACGATGGATGACAACAAGCGCAAGGCGCTCGCCTCCGCCCTCGGCCAGATCGAGAAGCAATTCGGCAAAGGCGCGGTGATGCGCCTGGGCGACCGCACCGACGACAACATCGACACCATCTCCACCGGTTCGCTGGGCTTGGACATCGCGCTCGGCGTGGGCGGCTTGCCGCGTGGCCGCGTCGTGGAGATCTACGGGCCGGAATCGTCGGGCAAGACCACGCTCACCCTGCAGGTGATCGCCAACTGCCAGAGGAACGGCGGTACCGCGGCTTTCGTCGATGCCGAGCACGCGCTCGATCCCAGCTATGCGCAGAAGCTGGGCGTGAACGTGGAAGACCTGTTGGTATCGCAGCCCGACACCGGCGAGCAGGCGCTGGAAATCGCCGACATGCTGGTGCGTTCCGGCGCGGTGGATATCGTGGTGGTCGACTCGGTCGCCGCACTCACGCCCAAGGCTGAAATCGAAGGCGAGATGGGCGATTCGCACGTCGGCCTGCACGCCCGGCTGATGAGCCAGGCGCTGCGCAAGCTCACCGCCAACATCAAGAAATCCAACTGCCTGGTGATCTTCATCAACCAGATCCGCATGAAGATCGGCGTGATGTTCGGCAGTCCGGAAACCACTACCGGCGGCAATGCGCTGAAGTTCTACGCCTCCGTGCGCCTGGATATCCGTCGTATCGGCGCGGTGAAGAAGGGCGAGGAAGTGATCGGCTCGGAAACGCGCGTGAAAGTAGTGAAGAACAAGGTGGCGCCGCCATTCCGCCAGGCCGAGTTCGAGATCCTCTACGGCGAGGGCAGCTCGCGCGAAGGCGAGATCATCGAGCTGGGCGTCAAGGAGAACCTGATCGACAAGTCGGGCGCCTGGTACAGCTACAAGGGCGACCGCATCGGGCAGGGCAAGGAAAACGTGCGCCAGTTCCTCAGGGACAACGCGGCGATCGCCGATGAGATCGATCGTGAATTGCGCGCGCGCCTGCTGGTAAGCACCGGCGGCACGCCAGCTGCGTCCGCAGAAGCATTGGAAGAAGCCTGAGCATGGGCGAGCGACGCCTGCGGATTCTGCTGGTCGGTGCATCGGGTACGCTCGGGCGCGCGGTGGCGGCCGAGCTCGGTCAGCGTCATGAGGTCATTGCGGCCAGCCGCCATGCCGGCAGCGTGAACATCGACCTTACCGATGTCCAGAGCATCCACCGCGGATTGAAGCAAGCCGGCGAGCTGGATGCGGTGATCAGTGCGGCGGGCAAGGTCGCTTTCGCGCCGCTGGCGGATTTCAAGGCGGCGCCCTATGGCGAGTCGCTGCATACGCTGGGCATCGCCGACAAGCTGCTGGGGCAGGTGAACCTTGCCCTGGCTGCCCGCGATCATCTGCGCGATGGCGGCTCGATCACGCTGACCACCGGCATCCTCTCCCAGCAACCGATCGTGGCGGGCAGTTCGGCCAGCCTGGTCAACGGCGCGGTGGAAGCTTTCGTGCGCGCCGCCGCTGTCGAGTTGCCGCGCGGCTTGCGTATCAATGTCGTCAGTCCCACCGTGCTGACCGAGGCGATGCCTTCCTACGCGCCGTTTTTCCGGGGTTTCGAACCGGTCAGCGCGGCGCGTGCCGCCATGGCTTTCAGCCGCAGCGTGGAAGGGGCGCAGACCGGCCAGATCTATACGGTGTTTTGAGGTTTTCGTTGTCCATTCCCAGGGAAATGCTGGCCAAGCTTTTCGCCATGGCGCCGACGTTTTTCCCAGGCGAGACGGGATAAGCAACAGCCGATGAAGCGCAAACCCGGCGATCATGAAAAGACCAAGCCCAGTGCCTATGACAAGGCGCTGGGCTTGCTTGCGCGCCGTGAGCATTCCCGCCGCGAATTGCGGCAGAAACTCGGCCACAAAGGTTATGCCGGCGATGAGGCTGGCGAAGCATTGGATCGCCTCGGCGAACAGAATTACCAGGATGACGACCGCTTCGCCGAAGCGCTGATCCGTAACCGCGCCGGCCAGGGCTATGGGCCCATGCGCCTGCGCGCGGAGTTGAAAAGCCATGGCCTTTCGGACTCCCGTATCCGTGACTTGCTCGGCGCCGCCGATATCGACTGGGGTGCGTTGGCTGCCGTCCAGCTTCGTCGCCGTTATGGCGGCGGAGGCGTCGCGGACACCGCCGAACGCGCCCGCCGGGCGCAATTCCTCTTGCGCCGAGGCTTTCCCGCCGCCACAGTACGGGATGTCACCCACACCGACGTGGACGACGCCGCCGACGAAATTCCCTGAGGCCCTGCCCCGGCAGGCGCATGGGCCGGTCGCGGCGTCGGAATCGCGTCGCGCCCTATTCGTCTTTTGCCCCCGACCTCATGAAAACCGCTGATATTCGCTCCGCTTTCCTCGACTATTTCCGTGCCAAGGATCACACCATCGTGCCGTCCAGCTCGTTGGTGCCGGCCAGCGACCCGACCTTGCTGTTCACCAATTCGGGCATGGTGCAGTTCAAGAATGTGTTCCTCGGCAGCGAGAAGCTGCCCTATGTGCGTGCGGCCGACGTACAGCGCTGCCTGCGCGCCGGCGGCAAGCACAACGACCTCGATTCGGTGGGTTACACCGCGCGCCACCACACCTTTTTCGAGATGCTCGGCAACTGGTCGTTTGGCGATTATTTCAAGCGCGATGCGATCCGCTATGCATGGGAACTGCTGACCGTCGTGCTGAAGCTGTCCGCGGACAAGCTGTGGGTGACCGTCTATCACACCGATGATGAGGCCTACGGCATCTGGCACAACGAAATCGGTGTGCCGGCCGAGCGCATCGTGCGCATCGGCGACAACAAGGGCGCACCTTATGCGTCCGATAATTTTTGGCAGATGGCCGACACCGGTCCATGCGGTCCGTGCACCGAGATCTTCTATGACCACGGCCCGGAAATTGCCGGTGGCCCGCCCGGCTCGCCGGACGAAGATGGCGATCGGTACATCGAGATCTGGAATCTGGTGTTCATGCAGTTCGACCGCGCGCCCGACGGGACGCTGTCGCCTTTGCCGGCGCCCTGCGTGGATACCGGCATGGGATTGGAGCGCCTTGCGGCGGTGTTGCAGCACGCGCACTCCAACTACGAGATCGATTTGTTCCAGCACCTGATCAAGGTTGCGGCGGAACTTACCAAGACGCAGGACCTCGCCAATAAATCCTTGCGCGTGATCGCCGATCATATTCGCGCGTGTTCCTTCCTGATCGTCGACGGCGTGCTGCCTTCCAACGAGGGGCGTGGCTACGTGCTGCGCCGGATCATCCGCCGCGCTTTGCGCCATGGCTGGATGCTGGGCGTGCGCGGCGATTTCTTCTGGAAAATGGTGCGGCCGCTGGTCGAGGAAATGGGCGAGGCTTACCCGGAACTCGCGACGAAACAATCCTTCGTCGAAGAAGCCTTGCGAACCGAGGAGCAGCGCTTCGGCGAAACGTTGGAGCACGGTATGCGCGTGTTCGACGAAGTGGCGGCGAAGTCCGGCCAGGTCATTCCCGGCGAAGCGGCGTTCCGCTTATACGACACGTATGGTTTCCCGGTCGATCTCACGGCCGATATCGCCCGTGAGCGCGGCCTTGGCGTAGACATGGCCGGCTTCGAGCAAGCGATGGAACAGCAACGCGAGCGCGCCCGCGCCGCCAGCCGCTTCGAAGCCAAGGGCCAGATGCCGGCGGAGCTGGCCAGCCAGCTCAAGCCCACCGCGTTCCTGGGCTATGAAAGCCTCTCCGGCGAAGCCGGCAAGGTAGTCGGCATCGTGCGCGCCGGTAAGCAGATCGCCCAGCTCGCCGAGGGCGAGGAGGGGCTGGTGATACTCGATCGCACACCGTTTTATGCCGAATCCGGTGGTCAGGTGGGCGATACCGGCACGCTGTCGAATGCGGCGGGCCGCTTCGATGTCGCCGATACGCTCAAGATGGGCGGCGTGTTCTTCGGCCATGCCGGCCGCTGGCATGGCGCACAGCCGCTGCGCACAGGCGATGCGGTGTTTGCCAGCGTCGACGCGACGCGACGCCAGGCCATCGTGCTCAATCATTCCGCCACGCACTTGCTGCATGCGGCGCTGCGCCAGGTGCTGGGCACGCATGTTGCGCAAAAGGGTTCGCTGGTCGCGCCAGACCGCTTGCGCTTCGATTTCTCGCACTTCAAGCCAGTCAGTCGTGAAGAGTTGGCGCGGATCGAAACGTTGGTGAATGACGAAGTGCGCCGCAATGCAGCGGCGGAAATACGCCACATGGCCTATGACGACGCGATCACTTTCGGCGCGATCGCGCTGTTCGGCGAGAAATACGGCGATGAAGTACGTGTACTGAAGATGGGCGATTTCTCGACCGAGTTGTGCGGTGGCACGCATGTCGAACGGGCCGGCGACATCGGTCTGTTCAAGATCGTCAGCGAAGCCGGCGTTGCATCAGGCGTGCGTCGCATCGAGGCCGTCACCGGCGCCGGAGCGCTCGCTTACGTGGCCGGCGAAGAACGCCGCCTGGGCGAGCTGTCGCAACTGCTTTCCAGCAGCGGCGACGATGCCGCGGACAAGCTTCGCCAGCTGCTCGAGCGCCAGAAGAAGCTTGAGCGCGAACTGGAATCGCTGCGCGCGAAGGCGGCCGGCTCCATGACCGGCGACCTGGCGAATTCGGCGCGGGACGTCGGCGGTATCAAAGTGATTGCGGCGCGTCTGGAAGGCCTGGATGCGAAAGCGCTGCGTGATGGCGTCGATCAACTGAAACAACAGCTTGCCGATTGCGTGGTGCTGCTGGCGGGCGCCGTGGAGGGCCGCGTTTCCCTGGTCGCCGGCGTGCATGGCAAGGCCGGCGGACGCATCAAGGCCGGCGATGTCGTGGCGCATGTCGCCGCGCAGATCGAAGGGAAGGGCGGCGGCCGTCCGGACATGGCGCAGGGCGGCGGCTTGGATAAACCACAATTACCTGACGTTTTGACAGGTACAGTGGGGTGGATCGAACAACAACTGACGGGTTGATGCGCCGCATATGGCCGGATGTCAAGAATATGTGTAGATTGCACCCGGCGCTGACGCTCGGCTAGTATCGGTCAGATATTGGCACCACTGTTGCGGTGGTGTTTTTAAATGGCAAGTTGTCTTTCGGGGCATCTTGATGTGTTTGGAGCCGGGGAAGGCGGTAGGCCTTTGACGGATGCAAACGTCAGAACTGCGTGGTGACTGTGCTCAGGGGTGAGGCAACAGCATGCAGATGGCCTGTGACCACAAGCATTAAATGGAGTAGCAGCTATGTTGATTCTGACCCGCAGGGTCGGTGAAACCCTGATGATCGGCGACGAGGTGACCGTCACCGTTCTCGGTGTTAAAGGCAACCAAGTGCGCATTGGCATCAATGCGCCCAAGAACGTGGCCGTACATCGCGAAGAGATCTACCAGCGCATCAAAGGCGAGAACGACGAAGGCGGCGCCTCGGGTGAATCAGGCGGTCATTGACCGCCTCTTTACCTCGAGGGCATTGGCCGGTATCCTCTCCGGCTCCGTGACACCACGGAACAAAATACGGAGAGATGCCCGAGAGGCCGAAGGGGCTCCCCTGCTAAGGGAGTATAGGGTCAAAAGCCTTATCGAGGGTTCGAATCCCTCTCTCTCCGCCAGTAATGCAAAGAGCGCCCCCGGGCGCTTTTTTGCGTTATGCGGGGAAACATTCTGCGGTTCGCCCGCTCGTCGGCCATGCGTCAATCCGCGCGTGCCGGAAGTCGTCCGACATAATCGGCGCGCGGGCGAATCAGGCTTCCGTTTTCCTGTTGCTCCAGTGCGTGTGCCAGCCATCCCGCCATGCGACCGGCCGCGAAGATGACCAGCGCGGCGTCGGCATCCAGATCGTAGGCCGATGTTATCGCGGCCAATGCGAAATCCAGGTTGGGACGAAGGCCACTTTGCTTTTGCATGACGTCGACCATTTGCCGGATGCGCGGTAAATGGCCGGGATGCGGTCGCGTTGCATCCAGGGCGCGCAGCAGCACGCCGGACCGCGGGTCACCTTCGACGTAAAGCGGATGTCCAAATCCCGGCAGCCTCTCGCCTCGTCGCAACCGCTCGCGAATACGTCTTTCCGGATGTTGCTCGCCTAGCATGTCCTGGATGAAGGCGTGCGCGCGCGCCGCCGCACCGCCGTGATGTGGCCCGGAGAGCGCGGCAAGCCCGGCGCAAACGGCCGCATGAAGGCTGGCCCCGGTCGATGCCGCGACGCGCGTGGCGAACGAGGAGGCGTTGAGTTCGTGATCCGCGCACAGCACCAGTGCACGCCGTACCAGTTCGCCAAGGCCCGGTTTCTCCTTGCGCCAACTGCCAGTCAGGTATTGGTGGATCGGCTGGCGATCCGGCTGCGTGCCGCCCAGCAGCGCGGCGGTTTCGCGCAACAACTGCGCCGCATAATCGCGGCGGTGGCGCGCGTCGGCGCTGTGCGAATGGACGGCATGCAAGGCCAGCAATGGCAACGCGGCCGCTGTGCGCTCAAGCGGCGGCAGATCGCGTTGACGCAATAGCGAAGCCACTGCTGGTGGCCACGATCTGCCTGGCTCGGCGGCGAAAGGGTCGTGGTTGCCGCAGTCCCACAGCAGTCGCGCTGCATCTTCCAGCGTGGCACCGGTTTCGGCCAGCGTGATGGCGGATGCGCCACGGTAATAATGTCCGAGCGGACGGATCAGCGAGATCCGCGTCTCCAACACCGGCAATCCCCACGTGAGGCTGTGCGCGGCTCCCCGGGCGGCGCCGCGCCCGGCTTGGCGGCGCTCGATCAGTCGCTCGATATCGCCACCGCTGTATTCGCGGCTGCGCCCGTCGGCACCCGGGCGCGAATCGATACGCCCGCGACTCACGTAGGCGTAGAGCGTGGCGAGACTGACGCCGAGGCGGGAAGCAGCATCCTGGGCGGACAGGTAATCGGTGCGCATGGAAATATATTGATCCTTTCGATCAAGATTGATCAATGTATTTTCGCGTGACACAGTGGTGTTCTGGCGTCATTGCTTTCCCCCTCGGCATGGCCAGGCAACCGAATCCATGGCGCTTGGGGCCGCTTACCGCGCCGCGACATGGCGGTCGCGGCACATCACTTACAATTCGCTGTTTCGGAGAACCAACATGACCCAGCCTGACTCCGCCGGCCGCCGCTTTCGCGCCGCGCTTGCCGCCGAAAGTCCGCTTCAGATCATGGGCGCGATCACCGCCTACGCCGGCCTGATGGCCAAGCGCGTCGGCTACCAGGCCTTGTACCTGTCGGGTGGTGGCGTGGCGGCCAATTCGCTGGGCATGCCGGATCTGGGCATCAGCACCATGGAAGATGTACTCACCGATGCGCGCCGCATCGTGGATGCCACGCAGCTGCCGCTGTTGGTGGATATCGACACCGGCTGGGGCGGCGCCTTCAATATCGCGCGCGCGATCCGCTCTTTCGTCAATGTGGGCGTGGCCGCCGTGCACATGGAGGATCAGGTCGGCCAGAAGCGTTGCGGCCATCGTCCCGGCAAGGAAGTGGTGACGAAGGACGAAATGGTCGATCGTGTGAAGGCGGCTGTCGATGCGCGCACCGATTCGGCCTTCGTCATCATGGCGCGCACGGATGCGGCGGCGGTGGAAGGTATCGATTCGGCGATCGAGCGCGCCTGTGCCTATGTCGAGGCTGGCGCGGACATGATCTTCCCCGAGGCGATGAAAACGCTGGAGGACTACCGTCGTTTCAGGCAGGCAGTGAAAGTGCCGATCCTTGCCAATCTCACTGAATTCGGCTCCACGCCGTTCTTCACTACCGACGAGTTGCGCAGCGCGAATGTCGATATCGCCCTTTATTGCTGTGGCGCTTATCGCGCCATGAACAAGGCAGCGCTGCATTTCTATGAAACCGTGCGCCGCGAAGGCACGCAGAAAAGCATCATCGATACCTTGCAGACGCGCGAAGAGCTTTATGACTTCCTTGGTTATCACGCCTACGAAGACAAGCTCGACCAATTGTTTGCAGGCAAGAAATAATCCATCCCTTCGGCTGCGGCAGTCCCCGCGGCCGTTGTTCAAGTACGCACCAGGAGCATGATCCGATGAGCGAGCAATCCACCGCCCCCAAGCCGAAGAAATCCGTTGCCCTTTCGGGCGTGGCGGCGGGCAATACCGCCTTGTGCACGGTTGGCCGCAGCGGCAATGACCTGCATTACCGCGGCTACGATATCCACGATCTGGCAGCCAAGGGCTGCTTCGAAGAGGTTGCCTACCTGCTGGTGCACGGTGTGCTGCCCAACTGGGCCGAGCTCAATGCCTATCGCGCCAAACTCAAGCGCCTGCGCGGCTTGCCGGCGCCGGTGAAGAGCGCGCTGGAGCTGCTGCCTGCCGCCACTCATCCGATGGACGTGATGCGTACCGGTTGTTCCGTGTTGGGCACGGTGCTGCCCGAGAAGGAAGACCACAACGTTACTGGCGCGCGCGATATCGCCGATCGCCTGATGGCGAGCTTTGGCTCGATACTGCTGTACTGGTATCACTTCAGCCACAACGGCAAGCGCATCGAAACCGAGACGGAAGACGAGTCGATCGCTGGGCATTTCCTCCATCTGCTGCATGGCAGGAAGCCGAGCGAACTGCACGCGCAGTCGCTGGATCGTTCGCTGGTGCTCTATGCCGAACACGAATTCAACGCCTCGACCTTTACCGCGCGCGTCATCGCCGGTACCGGTTCGGATATGTATTCCGCCATCACCGGCGCCATCGGCGCGCTGCGTGGCCCCAAGCACGGTGGTGCCAACGAAGTGGCGATGGAGATCATTGCGCGTTATCGCAATGCGACCGCCGCTGAGGCCGATATCCGCGCGCGCGTGGAGCGCAAGGAGATCATTATCGGCTTCGGCCATCCGGTATATACCGTGTCCGATCCGCGCAATGAGATCATCAAGGAAATCTCGCGCAAGCTCTGTACCGAAGGTGGCAACCCGAACCTGTTCGAGGTTTCCGAGCGCATCGAAAAATTGATGTGGGAACTGAAGAAGATGTTTCCCAATCTCGATTGGTTCTCGGCCAGTGCCTACCACATGATGGGCGTGCCGACGGCGATGTTTACCCCGTTGTTTGTGATTGCGCGTACATCAGGCTGGAGTGCGCACGTGATCGAGCAGCGCGAGGATGGCAAGATCATTCGCCCCAGCGCCAACTACACCGGCCCGGAAGATCAGGCCTATACGCCGATCGAAAAGCGATAATCGCTACCAAGATCACAAAAGGGGCTTAGTGCCCCTTTTTTTATGTCTGTGTGTGCGTGGAATGGATGGCATATATGCCACGCGCATGTTGGTCGCGAGGTCCTGGCTCGGCATGGTTGCGTTGTCTTCATCGCGATACGCAACAGTCGTCGTGCACCTATCTGACGCCATTGGCGGTCGCGCTTTCCATGATCTGTTTGAGATTGGATGAGGATTTCATCGTCTTCGTGTCGAGTACACGTATTGATGCATGCACGTTACTGAACGTTCCGCATCGAGCGCAGGTTCTTGTCGCGCACGGCGCCTGCATGCGCAAAAAAATGCCGCGGTTTGCACGGTGCGTGCACATTGGCGATCTCTAGTATCGAAGCAGGGGTGTCCGCTCATCTTCATGAACGAGTTGAGACCGCTCAAGACGCGCGCTGTGCAAAAAGAAAGCCCGCGTTACGTAAAAAGCCAAGGAGATTCCACTATGCGTTGCACCGCCCCATCTCATATTTGCCGCCGCGTTTTGTGCGTTGCGCTTGCGTTAGCCAGCGGCACGGCCTTTGCCGACGATACGGATTCGAACGTTTCGCCCGCGCTGGATCGAATCAGTCTCTGGCTTGGTGGTTACTACGCCGACAGCAGCACGACGATCGGCGCCGGACTGAACAATCCCAACGTCAACGGTAAGCTCAATCTCCAGCGCGATCTCGGGTTTCCCACGCACGAGACCTCGCCGCGCGTGCGCTTCGACTTCCTGCTCGGCGACAGCCAGGGTTTTTCCTTCGACTATTACCGAATCGATCAGTCGCGAACCAAGTCACTGAGCAGCGCGATCGGTTTCGAGGGGAACACTTATGATGCTTCTGCGTCTGTCACCGGCCGGGTCAATTTCGACTTCGGCAGTGCTGCCTATAAATGGTGGTTTGGCCACGAAAACGATGTGTTCGGCGTCGGTGTCGGCGCGGCATACTACCGAGTGCATGCTGGCATCAGCGGACAGGCGTCGCTGACCGGACCGCTGGTCGGGCAAGCGTCCACCTATGCATCCGCCTCCACCACGGATAGTGCCTGGGCCCCAGAACTGCAGCTTGGCTGGCGGCATGCCTTCAGCAATAACGTGCGCATGTACTTCAACGCTTCCGGCGTCAAAAAGAACGGTAGCCATCTTGGGGGCCATATCTATGACGCTGCGCTCGGCGTGGAATGGTTCCCGTGGCAAAACCTCGGTTTTGGCGCGGAATACGATTACACCCGTATCGATATCCGGCAGGAGCATCACGACTACAACGATTACCTGGCGATGCGCATGGACGGTCCTTCGGTGTTCCTGCGACTGCGTTTCTGACAGGCACGTTCCGCGGCCGGCTGGCACATACGGCGCAGCCGGCCGCTGACGCTCAAAGGCCTTCGGCTCGCATCGCGGCGGTCACGCCTGCGTCGTCGTGCATGCGCTTGGCGAATGCATCCAAGTGGTGCAGGCCCTGGAGGTCCACCTGCTTGCCTTTGGCCCAGCGCAGCACGACGTACAGGTAAGCATCCGCGACCGATCGATGGCCCGTGAGCCATTCGCGGCCGGCCAGCTGCGCATCCAGTCGTTCGAAGTGGGCGCGCAGCTTCTGGCGTGCCGATTCATGCAGCGCCGCATGCTGGGCCTCATCGGCGATAAAGCGTTGCGCTGCGAACAGCGGCTTGAAGGCAGGGTGCACGTCGGCGTTGAGAAAGGCCAGCCAGCGATTCACTTCTGCGCGCTCGCGCGGTGAACCTTGACCATCGAGCCTGGCTTCCGGAAAGCGATCCATCAAGTAGTTGAGGATGGCGACATTCTCGGTCAGCACCCAACCATCGTCATCGACAAGCGCGGGCACTTGTCCGGTCGGGTTGATCTGCAGGTATTCGGGCGAACGCAAGGCATCGCGCGCTACCTGTTGCGCTTCATAAGGCTGGCCGATCCATTCGAGCACGATGTGATCGGCCATCGAACACGCGCCGGGCAGGTAGTAGAGCTTCATGGCAAGTCCATGTCAGGGAATAGCTTCATAGTGTCGTGTGCGCGAAACCTTTGCTCAAGTAGCACGATGGCGGCGATTGACCAGATAGCGCCCGCCACAAATCGCAATGACAAAGCCGATTTCCAGCACATGCTTCATCCAGCCATGGCTTTCGAACCACGCAAGCCACGCTTTTTCATGGCTGATCATGCGACCAGCCGTCCAGGCGACCGCGGCGGCTCCGGCATACACGACGATCGGAAAACGCTCGACCAAGCGGAGGATCAGGGTGGAACCCCAGACCACCAGCGGAATGCTGATGAGCAATCCGATCACGACCAGGCCCATGTGGCCCTTTGCGGCACCGGCGATCGCCAATACGTTGTCCAAGCCCATCAGCGCGTCGGCGAGCACGATCGTGCGCAACGCGGGCCAGAAGTTCGCGGCGGTAGCCACCGCATGCGTGTTCTCCGGCTCGGGCTTCAGCAGCTTCCACGCGATCGGCAGCAGCAGCAAACCGCCAAGCAGCATCAATCCGGGCAGTTGGAGCAGGTAGACCACCAGCACGGTGAGCAACATGCGCACTGCCACTGCGCCGAACGTACCCCAGAACACGACCAGCTTTTGCAAGCGTCGCGGCAGATCCCGGGCAGCCAGGGCAATGACGATCGCATTGTCGCCGGCCAGCACCAGATCAAGCAGGACGATGGTCAGCAGATCCGAAAGCAGATGAGTGGGGATGGCCATGCGGGTTCCTTTACGCGCGGGACTCAAGCGACGACGCCGGACGCGCGTGGCCCGGCGTTATCGCAAAAGTCTCGTTCGCGGCTCACGCCGCCGCGGCGTCCGGAGCGAAGCCTCGCTCGTGATGACGATCGCCGCACGGACGCGGTGCGTCCGGAACTACTCCCCTCTGGGATGATGGGCTGGATTCTGGGAGGGAAGCGGGTAGGGGTCAAGTTCGCGTGCTGGAGCACGGTGCGTAATGCGTGTGCATCAGGCTTCTTTCCCGCCGCAAGTGATGTGTCTGAGCGTTCCCCAAGTCCCGCCGCCCGTTACAATGGGCGTTTCCCCTATACGCGAGAGCCCTGCCATGAGCGCGCACGACATCCGTTCCGCCAAGCGTCCCGACCCCGATCAGCCGTTGGTTGACATCGCCAACTACGTTGCGGATTACCGGATCGACTCGACCGAGGCCTACGACACCGCGCGCTACATGCTGCTCGATTCGCTGGGAACGGCCATGCTGGCGATGAAATTTGCGGAATGCGTAAAGCATCTGGGCCCGATCGTGCCGGGCGCAACGCTCCCTGGCGGTGCGCGCGTGCCGGGCACCAGCCACGAACTGGATCCGGTACAGGCGGCGTTCGCGATCGGTACGCAGATCCGCTGGCTGGATTTCAACGACACCTGGCTGGCTGCCGAATGGGGCCATCCTTCGGACAACCTCGGCGCCATCCTCGCCGTCGCCGATTACCTCAGCCGCCAGGCCGAACGCGAAGGCGGCAAGCCGCTGACCGTGCGCGATGTACTGTCCTACGCCATCAAAGCGCATGAAATCCAGGGCAGCTATGCCTTGCTCAACAGTTTCAACCGTGTCGGCCAGGATCACGTCATCCTGGTACGGCTGGCGTCCACCGCGGTAACCACGGCCATGCTCGGGGGCAACAAAGAGCAGATCACCACGGCCGTCTCGCACAGCTGGATCGACAACGGCGCACTGCGCACCTATCGCCATGCCCCCAATACCGGCCCCCGCAAAAGCTGGGCCGCGGGCGATGCCTGCCGCCGCGCGGTAATGCACGCCATCAACGCGGTGTATCGCGGCGTAGTAGGTTATCCGTCGGCGCTCAGCGCCAAGACCTGGGGCTATTACGACGTGGCCTTCAAAGGCAAGGCGTTCGAGTTTGAACGACCATTCGGCAGCTACGTCATGGAGAACGTACTGTTCAAGATCAGCTTCCCGGCCGAGTTCCATGCGCAGACCGCCGTGGAGTGCGCCATGCAGTTGCATGCCCAGGTAGCGGGCAAGCTCGATCAGATCGAGAAAGTGGTGATCGAAACGCAGGAGGCCGGATGCCGCATCATCGACAAGACCGGCCCGTTGGATAATTACGCCGACCGCGATCACTGCATCCAGTACATGGTGGCCGTCCCGTTGATCTTCGGTCGCCTTACTGCCGACGACTACAACGATGATGTGGCTGCCGACCCGCGTATCGACGCCTTGCGCGACAAGATGGTAGTCAGCGAGAACCCACAGTTCACCAAGGATTACTTCGACCCCGAAAAGCGCTATATCGGCAACGCAGTGCAGGTGTTCTTCAAGGACGGCAGCAGCACCGAGAAAGTGTCCATCGATTACCCGATCGGTCACCGCAAGCGTCGTGGCGAGGGTATTCCGGTGCTGCTCAAGAAGTTCGAAGCGGCGCTGCGCGGCCACCTGCCCTCGCACAAGGTCAAGGCCATCCTGGAATCCACTGCTGATCCGGCCAAGCTGGACGCAATGCCGATTCAAGCATTTATGGGCCTCTTCACATTGTAAAGACAATGTGAGAAGAAAATTCAGGGAGAATTAGCCCGACATTTTGCAAATCGTTTAGTTTTTGTTAAAGTGGTGCAAGCGGGTACAAATGCGTCGCATGATTTTTTGGTTATCCGTCATTTATTGCGCATAACAAAAAGCGATTTTCATTCTTGGCGGGATGAAATGCCCTAATCATTAAGAAGAGGAGACACCTGATGAAACGTAAGGGCCTGTATTTTCTGATCGCTCTTGCCCTGGGCGGCGTAGGTGCCGTTCACGCGCAGGACAACACCGCCGCCGCTGGCAGCAGCACCGATACGAGCGGTGCGCCGGCGTGGCCAAACGGCTTCGACGACCGCTGGTACGTCGCACCGACGGTGGGCGGTTACTACAACGACACTGACCGCAACACGCGCAGCCGCCAAGTTTTCTACGGTTTGTCGGTGGGTAAATTCATCAGCCCGAACGTTTCGGTTGAACTGTTCGTGGACCGCACCAAGCGCGATGCCGATTCGGCGGTGTTCGGCCAGGGCAACAAGTG